>JAUPTV010000289.1 GCA_030917925.1 Pseudomonadota bacterium | reverse complement strand
GGCCTGGGAAACCCGGCGCAATACGGTGCAGAAGGGGGTGGATTGGCAATTCACGACCCCCGATGCCCGGATCAAACTCAGGCGACTTTATCCACAAATTCAAACATGACAGACCACTAGGTCTCACCCTGGTGACTGATATCGCTTTTCCCGGTGAAAGCCGGATTTCCGGATTCCCCTCCTTGGCAAAGGAGGGGTGGCGCGTTAGCGCCGGGGTGGTTCGGGAAGTCCGCTGATCAGCCGGAAAGGCAATAATGTCCGTGAATTTTCCCGCGTGCCGGGACTCGCCGTCGAAAACTGGCTCAGCGCCGATGCCTGAATCACCAGCGCTGCCCGAACCTGATTCGAGTTGGAGAGTGTCCATGCTAAACTTTATAGTAGAAATTAGCGCATGACCCACCTTCCACCCACAGGGGAACATTATGGATATTCAGGAACAACGCCAGGGCAACGTGATGGTACTCGGTCCGGTCGGTCGGCTGGATAGTCTGAGCTGCCGCGATTTTGAAGCCCGCTTGCTGGGCGCGTTGAACGAGAGCAAAGCCGTTCTGGTCGATTGCACGGGGCTGGAATATATCAGCAGCGCCGGCTTGCGGTCACTGCTGGTAGCGGCCAAGCAGGCCCGCGCCGCCAGTAGCCAGTTGGCGCTGGCCGCCCTGCGCGACAATCCCCGTGAGGTTTTCGAAATCAGCGGCTTTTCAGCCATTTTCGCCATCCATGCCACCGTCGAAGAGGCGCTGGCGTCCTTCACCTGATCACGTCTGATCCCCGCTGCTGCGCAGAAGCGAAGCCATGCTGCATACCGGTTTTGTCCTGGGTGCCTATCACATTGAGACCCTGCTGGGACGAGGGGCCATGGGCATCGTCTACCGGGGCGTTCGCCTGACTGACGGCGCACTGGCCGCGATCAAAGTCGTACATACCGATCTGCTGGCAGGGAAGGAGCACAAAGCGATCCTGGCCCGGTTCCGCCAAGAGGCTGAAATCGGTATGCGCTTGCGTCATCCCCTGATTGTCCGCGTCTACGATTACGGAGAGCAGGATGATCTGCTCTACCTGACCATGGAGTTGATCGAGGGTCAGGAATTGGGGCGGTTGCTGGCGCGGCAGGCGACGCTGCCACTGGCCATGAATCTGGCCATTGTCTTGCAAGTTCTCAATGCGTTGACCTACGCCCATCAGCACGGGGTGATTCATCGCGACATCAAGCCAGCCAATATCATGGTTCGCCCGGATTACACCATTGTCCTGACGGATTTCGGTGTGGCCCATCTCGGTGGTTCCGAATTGACCCAGGTCGGTGAATTGCTGGGATCGCCGCTGTACATGGCCCCGGAGCAGTTGATCGGTGAACCGGTGGATGGTCGATCCGACCTGTTTTCAACCGGCGTGTTGTTGTATTTCCTGCTAACGCAGCGCAAGCCATTTATCGCCGATTCACTGGCGGCGTTGATGCACAAGATTCTGCATGAGGAACCTGTCCCGCCTTCCGTGATTAACCGCGCATTACCCACCGTTTTCGATCCTTTATTGCGCCGGGCGCTGGCCAAGAACCCCACACACCGGTTCGCCAACGCTGCCGAATTCGCCGTGGCGGTGCGTCAAGCGCGAGTCGATGCTTTTCAAGCAACAACAGGGGTTCCGTCGCTCGACGACTGGCAGACGGTTCCGCCATTGGGCGTCAGTGGGTCTGGATTGGATCAGGCGACGATGATCGTTTCAGCCGGAGAAACATTGATCCAACCGTTGATGACGTTAGTCGAGGACTGTCTGACGGACCGGGCAACCAGGGCGCGACTGGATCGACTGGCCGAGCAGTTGACGATGCTATTGGCGATTGCCGATCACCTCGGGGACCACGACGGGGACCGACAGCGTATCCGGCAATGGCTCGCCCGATGGCCTCTCGCGGCGCTGATTGAACGGATTAAGGGCGATGCGCCATTGCCCGGTCGAATATTGCGCGAGGCGCGAGGCGACTGGCTGGAACTGGTGCGCTTATTCACGTTGCTGCGGGATGCCGGACACCGACTGGGCGAATCCTCCGACCTGGATAGGGCACATGAACAAATCATTGAGGAACTGACCGGCGCGGTGCTGAATTATTCTGGCGTCCTGAACCCTCAGTTGTTCCGTATCGATGGCCCGCAGTTGGCGGGGATATCCGCCGATTTGATGCGGCTGGAGGTGTTGCAATTCGCTCTGGAGGAACTGGGTGCCGCCGTCGAGGCGCAGAATGTGCGGCAGACCCTCCTGCTGTTCGCCAACCAGATCATGGGCCGCGTTAATGCGCTGATCCGGCAGTTTGTCAACAGCCACGATCCGCTGGCGCGATTCGATATTGCCAACCTGCTGGTCGAGGTGGAAGATCTGATTATGCTGGCGGAACGGCTGATTCAGAGTCACAGCGCGGGCGGATCAATGGGCCAGATGGGCAGCGTCGTGATGGTTGAATTTATCGATAACGCCCGGCAGTTGGCTAAGTTTCTAACGCACGAATTGGTCCAGCACATTCAATATGAACATCAGCGCACTGTTGAAACGGAACAACCGGCTTTCAATATTGGGCAAACGGTGTTTGTCGGCCGGTTGCGACAACTGGGACTCCTCTACCGCTTCGCCGCTTACTGGCAGAACAGTGATTCACCGATGGAAGCATTACGCCAGTTAGCAGCGGATATGCATTCTCAGTTGGAGAGCCTTGCCGATGCTTTGTTGGCGGCGCTGAATATCGAGGGGATCACACCGTCATCGGCTACCGCAGATTTATTGTGGGCGAGATTAACAATCATTGCTGATTTAGCCGAACAATTTGGTTGGCCGGAACTGCACCGGCGAGTGTTATTAGCCGCCCGTAACTGGGTGCAGATGCGCTGATGATCTTGCTAGCCGTGGCAAATCCCCAGTCAATCCCATCGCCTGCCGCGCAATCAAATTTTTCAATGGTCCGGCCGCGTCAGTCAGATTCAGGCCGACATTGCGCAGCAGCCGCACTGGCGGGAATGTGCTGCCGAACAGCCGTTTGAATCCGTCCATGACGCCCAACATCAGCAGATTGTCACCCTTGCGCCAGCGTTCGTAGCGGCGCAGCGTCTTCAACCCAGCGAAATCCTGCCCGGCGGCCACCGCGTCGAGAATCACCTCGGCCAGCGTCGCGGCGTCCAATAAACCCAGATTCACGCCTTGACCGGCCAGGGGATGCACGACATGCGCGGCATCGCCGATCAGCGCCAGACCGGGTTTGACATAGCTGTAGCTGTGTTGCAGACGGAGCGGGAACGCGCCGCGTGGTCCCACCTCGATGATCGCGCCCAGTCGCTGACCGAAGGCGTCCGCCAGCGCTTGGGCGAAATCACTTTCCGTCAACGCCAGCAGTGCATCAGCCTGTTCCAGCAGCGTCGTCCACACGATGGAACAGCGCCCGTCATGCAATGGCAGAAACGCCAGCGGTCCGGTCGGCAGAAAGCGTTGCCAGGCGGTTTCCTGATGGGGTTCAGCAGTGCGGACGTTGCCGACCACCGCTTTTTGATCGTACTGCCAGCCGCCGGTCTCAATGCCGGCCCCTTGCCGAACTCTGGAGTGTGCGCCATCCGCGCCGACCAGCAGCCGGGTGGTGAATTCACGCCCATCGGTTAACCGCACTTGCCAACCACCAGTGGCCGCGACCGGTTGCGCCGTGTCCAACTCGGCGGGACAGAGCAGTTCCACCGCTGGGAGTTGTTGAACCCGTTCCAGCAGGGCGTATTGAACCACCCGATTTTCCACAATCCAGCCCAGCAGCGGCTCACCGATACTGGCGCTGTCGAAATGAATATGACCGAAACCAGTGGCGTCCCAAACGCGCATGTCCCGGAAGGGACTGACCCGCCAGGCGGTCATGCCCTCCCAAGCACCCATGGCGGCGAAAAGACGCTGCGAGGCGCGATTGATCGCGGAAACCCGGATATCCGGCTCCACGTCCGGGTGAATGCGCTCCAATGGTGCGCCTTCCAACAGCGCAATACGCAAATCGGTTTCGCCCAGCGCCCCGGCCAGCGCTGCGCCGACCATGCCGCCGCCGGCAATAATCAGGTCATAATCGGTGTTTAGAATCATCAGTCGCTGCCTCTTGTTCGCTTTCCGACAAACGCCCCATTAGTGAGCGGTAGTATCCCATAATTTTAAGGTTAGTCGATTGTTTTATAAAAAATTTAAACTTGGCATAAGCCTTGCTAATCTACAACCTTATCTTATTTAGCGAGGCGGCTGCCATGGCCCTTGATCCCCCCACCCTGGTCATTGACGACACGACGCTGCGCGACGGCGAACAGTCGGCGGGCGTCGCCTTTACCCAGGACGAGAAACGTGCGATAGCCAGTGAACTGGCAGCGCTGGGCGTGCCGGAACTGGAAATAGGCATCCCGGCGATGGGCGCGGAAGAACAGGACAGCATCCGCGACCTGGCTGGGTTGGGACTGAACGCCCGGTTACTGGTCTGGAGCCGGATGCGCGACGCCGATGTACCGTTATGTCGCCATCTGGGCGTGTGGGCGGTGGACCTGTCCCTGCCGCTATCCGATCAGCAATTACGCCACAAACTGGGCTGGACCCGCGCTCAGGCGCTGGACGCGATTCGCCGTTGCGTCCCCCAGGCGCGGGATTTGGGGCTGGAGGTTGTTGTCGGTGGTGAAGACGCTTCGCGGGCGGATCACGATTTCCTGCTGCAAGCGGCGGAAACGGCGCAGATCGCGGGCGCACGGCGATTTCGCTTTGCCGATACGCTGGGAACGATGGAACCGTTTGGCGTGTTGGCGATTTTCCAGCGACTGCGGGCGGCACTGGATCTCGAACTGGAAATGCACGCCCATGATGACCTGGGACTGGCCACCGCTAACACGCTGGCGGCGGCGCTGGGCGGCGCCACCCACGCTAACACCACGGTGAACGGTCTCGGGGAACGGGCCGGTAATGCCGCGCTGGAAGAGGTGGTGATGGGGCTGCGGCAACTGTACGGCTTCCAGATCAACATCGACCTGTCGCGCTTCCCGGCCTTGTCGCAACGGGTCGCCGCCGCCGCCAACCGGCCTCTGTCCTGGCACAAGAGCCTGGTGGGCGAAGGCGCGTTCACCCATGAGGCCGGTATTCATGTTGATGGCCTGCTCAAGCATCCGCTCAATTATCAGGGCGTCGATCCGGCTCTGCTAGGTCGCCACCATCGACTGGTGCTGGGCAAGCACTCCGGGACTCAGGCCGTGCAGGCGTTCTACCACGATCTGGGGATTGTCCTGAACCCTGGCCAGACCGGCGCGGTGCTCCAGCGTATCCGCACCTTTGTCGGCCAGTATAAACGCCTGCCGGAGGTCGCTGATTTGCGCCTGTTTCACCGCGATCTCGACCGGACTCCTGCAACTTCTTCCAATTTTGCCGAGTGATGACCATGACCACGACAACCTGGCTTGACGATCTGACCGAGATGACCTCTGCCGAAGATTTTCTCACTTATTTTGGCATCGCCTTCGATCCTGCCGTGGTCGAAGTCAACCGCCTGCACATTCTCAAGCGGTTTCACGATTACCTGCAACGCATCGACCCGACAGATCAGGCGGGCTATGCCCGGAGCTTGCAACAGGCCTATCAGGATTTTGTGGTCTCCGATGCCCTGACCGAGAAGGTGTTCAAGGTTTTTCACCGGCAAACCGGACGGCGTGAAGTACGCATTTTGTTGGCGGACATTGGCCGTTCCGCATGATTCTGGAACCGCGCTTTGCCAGCGACGAGGCCGTGCGGGTGATTCGCAACATCCGCAATGACGGCACCTATCCGGGCCAGCCTACTGGCACCTTGCTGGTGCGGCGCGGCAGTGTCGGCTATGTCCGCCAGGTCGGCGTCTTCCTGCAGGATCAACTCATCTACACCGTGCATTTTCTCGAGGCCGATAACCGCATGGTCGGTTGTCGGGAGGTCGAACTGATTCCGGCAGACGCTCCATGGACGCCCAACCATTTTGAACGGGGCGATTACGTTACGGCTCGACTGGGGCTGGCGGTGCAGGGAACGGTGATCGTGGCGGCAGGCACGACTGGTGAGATTATTGCCGTGCTCCGTGAGCCAGCGCCCACTCATTATCATGTGCTTTTCGGTACACGGGTGTTCCATGTTCCCGAGAGCGGACTGGATGGACTACAGAACTTATAAGGGTCTGATATTCAGCGCTTTTCAGGTTTGCCCATCTTTGGTGCCGAAGTGCTCGTTTGCGGACTGTTGAGCTAATTCGAGACCCTCGGGAGTTAGAGCAACGGATTTGTTCTTATTCTTTGGGTTTTCGATCAGACCTTTCGCATGGAGTCGATTCAATATGTCCCAGTCGAAATTCTTCCAAGCTCGATTTCCATCGTGCAGGGTGAGGAAGAGAAGTCCCAGCACAGCGTCGTCGATTTTCTCCGGGTCCCAGTCCATAAAGATGGCCACTACCTCAATTCTTGGTGCCTAATGACTTGCTTCACCTGCTCCGCGAGCGGGGTCAAGTACAAACCAGTTGCCATGAAAGTACATGACTTTTATCGTCCAGGGTGACGTTCCGACGACATGAGTGTTAGGCCGGTTGATTGAATGTTAGGTTGGGTTGCCAAGAAGACGGCAACTCAACCTACCCAGCTAAACCGCTATATGACCTACCTGAACCAGTTCACGAGATCAAAAAAAGCGAGCCGCCCTTGAGTTTATCGATCAAGTCTTGGGTAGTCCTGTAGAAAGTAGTGATTAATTTATGGTATGATTTTAGTAGTAACCAATAGAGTGAGTAAAGAACGATGATTTGTCCTAATTGTCATTCCGTCAATGTTGTAAAAAATGGC
>JAUPTV010000005.1 GCA_030917925.1 Pseudomonadota bacterium | reverse complement strand
GGTTTTCATATTGACGATTATATTCACAAAGGAATATCGATGTCAACCCAACCGGTGTCTGACCGCGCTTTGCGCGGTGCGCTATCCCTCCCCGGCGTTTACGCCGGGGCCTCTCGCGCAATTCTGATGAGCAGAATAGGCGCGGTTTAACACCGCGCCTATTTGTTTTGGAACTTGAGCATTCAGGCTTGAAATCAACGAATTTAAACGCCGATTTGCACATTCGGGTGTGATCTCGGCGGCTGTGGGCTATCCTCGCAATCAGATGCTTCGTACTATTGGGGCGTTCAGTCGCCCATTGCGCTACTTCAACCACCACGTCAACCCTCGAGGCGCTCCATGTCTGAAGACCCGCAGACCATTCTGGTCATCGACGATCATCCCCTGATGCGCAAGGGGATTGTGCAACTGGTCACGATGGAGGCGTCATTACGCCTGGTGGGCGAAGCGGGCGATGGTCAGCGAGGGCTGGATCTGGCGTTGCAGTTACAGCCGGATTTAATTTTGCTGGATTTGAACATGCGCGGGCTGAGCGGTTTGCAGACGTTGAAAGCGATGAAAGCGGCAGATCTGGACAGCCGGGTGATCATCCTGACCGTATCGGACAGTGAAGAAGATGTGATCGCGGCGCTGCGAGCCGGGGCCGATGGGTATCTGCTCAAAGATATGGAGCCGGAGGATGTGCTGCACAGCTTGAAAACGGCGGCGCTGGGGCAGATTGCCCTGGGCGAGCGCGTCGCGTCGATCATGGCCGATGCGCTACGCCATGAAAGTCAGCCCCGCCCGGCGGACAGCGCCCGGCTGACCGAGCGGGAACAGGAGATTCTGGGACTGATTGCCAGGGGATGCAGTAATAAGCTGATCGCCCGGCAGTTAAAAATCACCGAGGGAACGGTGAAGGTGCATGTCAAGCATCTCTTGCGCAAGCTGCATCTGGATTCACGGGTTGAAGCGGCGGTTTGGGCGGTCAGGCACGCGGGGGAGAGTTAGCGCCTGCCGACCGTTGGCGCAACGAGAAGCCGGCGATACAGACCGCCACGGCAACGATCAGTACGACGATAGAGGCCAGCGCATTGATCTGCGGCGAGACCCCCATGCGCACGCTGGAGTAGACCACCATCGGCAAGGTGGTGGAGCCGGGGCCAGCCACGAAGCTGGAAATCACCAGATCATCGAGCGACAGGGTGAAGGCCAGTAGCCAACCGGCCAGCAACGCCGGGGCGATCAGTGGCAGGGTGATGCTCAGATAAACCCGCAAGGGCCGCGCCCCCAAGTCCATCGCGGCTTCTTCCAGCGAGCGGTCCATTTGCGACAGCCGCGAGCGCACGACCACCGCGACATAGGCCATGCTGAAGGTGATATGGGCAATGGTAATCGTGGTGAATCCCCGTCCGTTCGGCCAGCCTACGAGATCTTCCAGAGTCACAAACAGCAGCAGCAGCGATAGTCCGGTAATCACTTCGGGCATGACCAGCGGCGCGGTTAACAGCAGTTGGAAACCGGTGCGACCGCGAAATCGGCCATGACGCACCAGGGCATTGGCTGCCAGCGTACCCAGGATGACCGCGAAAGTGGCGTTCGTGGCGGCAATGCGCACACTCAGCCACGCCGCCTCCAGCAATTGCCGATTCTGCATCAGTTCCCGATACCACTGGGTGGAGAAGCCGGTCCATACGGTGACCAGCCGCGATTCGTTAAACGAGTAGATAATGAGCAGCAGAACCGGCAGGTAGAGGAACGCCAGGCCCAGGCCGAGGAATGTGTAGAGCTTCCAGCGCCCGTGATTCACGACGGTTCCCCCTCAATGCGGCGCTCCAGCCGTTGCATCAGTACGAACGGCGCAACCAGCAGTCCGAGCAAACTGAGGGTCAGCGCGGCGGCCAGTGGCCAGTCCTTATTGCCGAAGAACTCGGTCCAAAGCATGTTGCCGATCATCAGGTTATCCGGGCCGCCCAGCAGGTCCGGGATCACGAATTCACCCACCACCGGGATGAACACCAGCATGGAACCGGCGACCAGACCGGGCAGGGACAGCGGCAGCGTGACCTTGAGGAAAGCTTTGAAAGGCCGACAGCCGAGGTCCGCCGCCGCTTCCAGCAGGCTGAAATCGAGCCGGGTCAGGTTGGCGTAAAGCGGCAGAATCATGAACGGGAGGTAGGAATAGACCACCCCGATATAAATGGCCGTCTGGGTGTGCAGGAGGGTCAAGGGCGCATCGATCACCCCCAGCCCCATCAGCAGATGGTTGAGCAGTCCATTGGGTTTGAGAATGCTAATCCAGGCATAGACGCGGATCAGGAACGATGTCCAGAAGGGCAGGATGATCAGCATCAGCAGAACCACCCGCCAGCGCTCCGGCGCTGTGGCGATAGCGTAGGCCATCGGGTAGCCGATCAGCAGGCACAGGACCGTGCCGACGAGGGCGACGCCCAGGGAATTGAGGAACGCCGCCAGGTACAGTTCGTCGTGAAATACCGTGCTGAAGTTCTGGAGGTTGAGGCGAATCTGCAATATGCCGTCGTCGACCCATTCCCACAGGCTGGTGTAGGGCGGTTGGGCGAGCGCAGTTTCCGCCAGACTGATGTGCAAGACGATGGCAAAGGGCAGCAGGAAGAACAGTCCCAGCCACAGATAGGGTGCGCCGATGTTGACGAGTCGCGCCAGATGCCGGTCGCGCAGGCGCAGCTTTGCGAGGAGTTTGTGCATGTTCCGGCTATTCCGTCAGGACCACGCCACTGGTCGGCGACCATTCCATCGCGACTTCCTGACCCCAGGTCAGCACCTGTTCGGTGCGCGGCTGGACATTGGTCAAGGTCATTTCCACCAGCATGGCGGGACTGACCCGCACCCGGTAGATAGAGACATCGCCCAGATAGGCAATATCTTCCACCACGCCCTTGATCTGGTTGACGCCATCCTCCTGATACGTCTCGCAGATTGAGAGCTTTTCCGGTCGAATCGCTACCGTGACCGGGGCACCGATGGCATGAGGACGCAGATCGCGCAGGCGCAGGCGTCGGCCAACCGTGGACTCGATCACTACTTGGTCGCCCTCATTTTCTACGACCCGCCCTTCGAACAGGTTGACGAGGCCGATGAAGTCCGCGACGAAGCGATATTCGGGGTATTCGTAAATCGCGGTCGGCGTGTCCACTTGCAGGATGCGGCCCGCATCCATGACGGCGATGCGGGTGGACATGGTCATCGCTTCTTCCTGATCGTGAGTGACCGTGACGAAGGTGATGCCGATGCGCTCCTGAAGGTTGACCAGTTCAAACTGGGCGCTCTCACGCAGGCGCTTGTCCAGTGCGCCCAGCGGTTCATCTAGTAGCAACAGCTTGGGGTGTTTAGCCAGTGTTCGCGCCAGGGCGACCCGTTGGCGCTGCCCACCGGAAAGTTGGTCCGGCTTGCGTTTCCGCAATTCCCCGATTTGCAACAGAGTGAGCATGTCGCTGACCCGCTCGGCGCGTTCCTGGCGCGACAGGCGGTCCTGCTTCAGCCCGAATTCCACATTCTGCTCTACGGTCATGTGGGGAAACAGCGCGTAGGACTGGAACATCATATTGACCGGACGGGAGTAAGCGGGCATGTCAGTCACATCCATCCCGTCGATGTAGATGCGCCCAGCCGTGGGGCGCTCCAGGCCGGCCATCAGCCGCAACAGGGTTGATTTGCCACAGCCGGAACTGCCCAGCAGCGAGAAGAATTCGCCCTGGTAGATGTCCAGGGTCACGTCATCGACGGCATAGATGTCGTTGAATTTTTTGGTGACGTGATCGATGCGTACATAAGGCATCGCCCTGGGGTCTTGCCAGGGTTCGAGGTTGCGCCGTTCTACGGAATTGGCCATGGGGTGTGCTGGAGCCTCAGATCAACGTTCAGCTTTGATGCGGGTCCAGCGGCGATTGAGGTCGCGTAATTGCTTGTCGCTAGGGGTTTTGAGCACGATGAATTTCTGCCGGACCGCCTCGGTGGGGTAGATGCCGGGGTCGGTGCGCACTGCCTCGGCCACTAGCGGCGTTGCGGCGGGATTGGCGTTGGCGTACTTCACATGGTTGGTGATGTCGGCAATCACCGCCGGTTCCAGCAGATAGGCGATAAAGGCGTGGGCGGCGGCCGGGTTGGGAGCGTCCTTGGGGATCGCAACGACGTCAGTGGCCAGTACCGCGCCCTCTCGGGGAATTTGGAAGCTGACCGTGACGCCCTTGGCGGCTTCTTCAGCGCGGCTTCTGGCCTGGAGAATATCCCCGGAGTAGCCGTGGGCCACACAGAGATCGCCGTTGGCCAGGTCGCTGATGTATTGCGAGGAATGGAAATAGCGGATGCTCTTCCGGGCGTCCTTGAGCGCTTTCGCCGCCGCATCGAGATCGTCGCTCACGCGGCTGTTCGGGTCCTTGCCCAGCCAGGCCAGCGCAGCGGCAAAGGCTTCGGTGGCGTCATCCAGAATGCTGATGCCGCAGCTTTTGAGTTTCGCGGCCTGCGCCGGGTCAAAGAGAATGGCCCAGGTATCGATGGCGGCGTCCGGACCCAGCGCGGCTTTGACCTTGGCGACATTGATGCCCAAGCCGGTGGTGCCCAGCAGGTAGGGGACGAGATGGGCGTTATCCGGGTCCAGTTCCTTGAGGCTGGCCATGACCGCCGGGTCGAGTTGGTCGAGGCCGGGGAGCTTGGATTTGTCCAGAGGCTGGTAGAGTCCCGCCTTGATTTGCCGGGCACCGAACGGGCGGGCGGTTGGGAATACCACGTCATAGCCGCTACTGCCGGCGAACAGCTTCGCCTCCAGCACGTCGTTGTTGTCGTAGAGGTCCAGAACCGGGCGGATGCCGGTTTTCTTCTGGAATTCCTCCAGTGTGTTCTCGGCGAAATAATCGTTCCAATTGTAGAGATGCACGGTCTCTTCGGCGTGAACCGGCGCGATAGTGGACAACAGGCCGACCCACACGGCAGGCAGAACGAGGTGCAGAGCGTTGAATTTGGGCATTGGAGGATTCCCGAAGTGAAGGGCTGACAACTACTGAAAAAACTATGGGCTTTAATGGTTTTTCATCATAAAATATCATTATTTATCAGAAAATTACTGCCAGTTTGGCAGGAAGTAACTCTTGCCGAGAGGGCACCATGATCCAATAGGGATGTGGGAATAAGCTACAGACCTCAGCTTTTAAGGGCAGAGTAATTGACTACCGGCCATTTCAAACCCTCCTGCTAATTAATGAGCAATGCCGGAACCAGTAAAACCATCATTTCCGTCAATTCACAGACCGCGCCCAGGACATCGCCCGTTGTCCCACCTAATCGGGTCATCAGGCTCTGGCGCAACCCCAGGAAACTGATGCCTAATACCGCCAGCAAAACCCCGCCTGATTCCCCCAGCAACGCCACCGTCGCCACCACAACCAGCAAGGCTAGTCCGCCACAACTCCATCGGGGTAAATATCGAGCGTAGGGCGAACCCAGTCCGCCGGGCCGCACATAGGGTGTGGTCATCAGCAATAACACCATCACCGTGCGGCCCAGCACCGGTGCCAGCCACAACAGCCAGAAAGCCTCACCGACCAGCAAAGCCTGCAACGCGGCAAATTTGGCAAGCAACAGCAACATCACTACCACAATAGCGATTGGCCCACTGCGCGGGTCCTTCATAATCGCCAGGGTGCGCTCCCGGTCGCCCTGCCCGCCAATCCAGGCATCGGCGACATCCGCCAACCCGTCCAGATGCAAACCGCCGGTCAGTCCTACCCAAACGATGAGCATCAGCGCCGCCAGAACGCCCGGATCGACTGCCCAAAAAACCGTGTGCATCCCGGCCAGCAGTCCGCCAATCAGCAGGCCGACGACCGGAAAAAACAGCACCGACAACCCCAATTCACGCGGTTGTGGCGGCGTGGTCAGAGATGGCGCCGGCAACCGGGTTAGCAGTTGCAGAGCCAGCGCGAAAGCGCGAATCATGCCAGGCGGCCGTTATGAAACACCAGATGCGGCTCGGACTCCGGATCGCGATGCACCCGCATCCGGGTGAGCGAGGCGAAAGGCGCTTCCATGCGCCAGATACGCCGAATCGGCATGTCCAACAGTTGGCGCAGCACCATGCGGATCACCCCGCCATGCGTGACCAACAGGACATGCCGACCCCGATATTCTTCCAGCAGCGCCTCCCAGGCCTGGCTGATGCGCCGGTCAAAATCTACGACCGGTTCGCCGCCCGGAATCGGATACGCCACCGGATCGCGCCAGAATTGACCCAGCGCCCGTGGATCCGTCTCATGGACTTCCGCAACCGAACGCCCTTCCCAAACGCCAAAGCTGATTTCGGTGAACACCGGGACGATGTGCAACGGGCAATCCAGCCGTTCCGCCAGTTCCTGGGCGAATGCCGCGCATCGGATCAGCGGCGAACTGATGATCGCCTCCCATTCCCGATAATCGCCGACCGCGGTGCGCATCTGTTCCCAACCGTGCTCACTCAGCGGATCATCGACCGCCCCCCGGAATTTCTGGCCACCGTTCGGCTCGCCATGCCGCAATAAATCAACGACGGTAAACTCGTTCATCCCTTTGAAACTCCAGCTTCGGCAAACGTGGCCATGCGGGCGTGTAACGCGGCGGCAGCGCGCAATACCGGCGCAGCCACTGCGGCTCCACTCCCCTCGCCCAGGCACATCCCGAAATCAAGCAACGGCTGAACGTCCAGCGCCTCCAGTAACCGGCGATGGCCGGGTTCTGCGGAACAATGCGCATAGAACAGCCAGGCGCTCAAATCAGCCCGTAGCCGCACTGCCACCAGCGCGGCCACCGTGGTGATAAAGCCATCGACCAGCACCGGCAAACCGAGTTGCCCACACCGCAGGTAAGCGCCAGTCAAAGCGGCAATCTCGAACCCGCCCAGTCGTTGCAAGGCGTCCAGCGGCTGATCGCTGCGCTGTTTCGCCAAGGCTCGTTCGATCACCAACGCCTTGCGCTGGACGCCGGTAACATCCAGTCCCGTGCCGGGACCCGCCAGATGCGCTGCTGGTCGTCCCAACAGCGAACAGGCCACGGCGGTCGCGCTGGTCGTATTGCCAATGCCCATTTCGCCGCCAATGAACAGATGCGCGCCATTGATCGCCGCTCGATCCGCCGCATGGCGACCGGCCGCCAGCGCCTCGCGCAACTGCTCAATGGTCATGGCCGGTTCGTGGACGAAATTGGCGGTTCCCGGCCCCACCCGCGTATGCATGACGCCCGGTAAATCCTCCATCGGCTGCACGGTGCCGACATTCACCACTTCCAACCGCGCCCCCCATTCGTGAGCCAAGACACTGATCGCCGCCCCGCCCCTGGCGAAGTTGCGGATCATTTCCGCCGTCACCACTTGAGGAAAAGCGGAGATGCCCTCGGCAACGACGCCATGATCGCCCGCAAAGACCGTGATCCAGAGTTGTTCGATCCGGGGGTGCTGCGTCTTTTGCATCGCCGCCAGCATTGCACCGAGCGCTTCCAGACGTCCCAGCGAACCGGGCGGCTTGGTCAATTGCGTCTGCCGTTCGCGGGCAGCGACAAGCACCGCAGCATCAGGCGCGGGAATGGGATCGTGAAACCAGTCATGCTTCATGAACGGCAATCCTTGAGGAAAAGAGGTAAGCCCGCAATGATAAAGGTAGCCCGCTCACAACGGGCAGCGATTTTTTGATGCAAATAGCCGGCTTCATCGCGGAAACGCCGCGCCAGGGGATTATCGGGCACAATGCCCTGCCCCACTTCATTGCTGACTAGCAGAATGTGGCCGGGCAAGGTCGGCAAAATTTCCAGCAGGGCGTTGATTTCCACGGTCAAGCGCTCATCGCCAGCGGCCAGCAGGTTGCTCAGCCACAGGGTCAGGCAATCAACCAGCAAACAATGGTCGGGAGCGGCATGAGTCCGCAGGGCGGCAGCCAACGCCAGCGGTTCTTCAACTAACCCCCAGTCCGCCGGGCGTTCCGCACGATGCCGGGCGATGCGCTCGGCCATTTCCGCATCGCCCACTTCAGCCGTCGCCACATAGATAACGTCCAAGCCACTGGCGGTCGCCCGCTGTTGCGCAAAGGCGCTTTTACCGGAGCGTGCACCGCCAAGGATAAGTTCTTTCATGCCAATGATGCCTGTGTGTGGGTTGACTCGCGCCCCTCAATGCCGGTCGTTTCCCGAGGTAGCGAACTTTCGATGCGTGGTTTAAAGATAAGTGAATAACTCCAGCGGATACCGCTTCTCCGCCAGATAGTCATCGATGCAGCGCAACACCATCGGACTCCGCAATCGCGAACCCAGCAAACTGATTTCCTCCCGCGTCAGCCACACCGCCCGCTGAATGCCATGATCCAGCGGCTGGTCCGGATGATGATGCAGGGCGGTTCCAGCGAAGCAGGCGCGCACATAGGTGTCCCCCCGGGGATGCGTCCAGTAATAGACGCCGACAACCGCACTGACATCCACCTCCCAGGCGGTTTCTTCCAGCGTCTCACGAATCGCTCCGGCCGCCAGGGTTTCGTGTTCATCCAGATGACCGGCGGGCTGGTTGTACACCAGATCATCGCCGTCAGCGTATTCCTCGACCAGCAAAAACCGCCCATCGCGTTCAATGATCGTTGCGACGGTCAGCCGGGGCAACCATTCTCGAATATCCATGAAACTCTCCTTTACGGTATCGGCTTGGCGAGGGTGAAGGCTCCGCGCAAGTCGCCTTCCTTGAAGCCCCGGGCCTTATCGTCCGGGTAGAGTTCCTTCAATTTGGCGTCGACTTCGGGTGAAATCGTGTCCCCGTGGCAGTTCAGACAGAGGGATGAGGTCGGAATGGCCTTCATGTAGCGGAACGTTTTCTGACCCTGGTCGTCGTCGATCACCGCGAAGAATTCCAGGTTGTCCACCGGTTCGCCCTGAGCCTTGCGGGCGTCAAATTGCTTGAGCACCGCCAGTTCCCAGTTGTCCGGCGTATTGTTGGGATTGCGAACTTTCAGACTGGTGCGTCTGACCAGCATCTCGCGCTCTGTGGACAGTTTATCGGCGATTTGGGCGGCCTGTTCGTGGCAAACCTGAATGCCGCTAATCGGGCCACTGGCCTTCACCGCCTGCTGGAGTGCTTCCTTTAACGTGACACCGAATTGTTGCGCGGCGGCCCGACTGGCCTTGATTTCGGCAGTGGGCGCTGGTGGTTCGACATCGACCTGTGGTTTGGCCAGGGCGGCACCGACGGCCAGCGCTGCACTAATTGCGACGGGCAAAGCGTATTTCATCAGATTCTCCCAATAGGGCTACAGTGAGGAAAAGTATAGCCCACTGACGTTCAGGACAGCGCCGCTGCGACGCCTCTGAAAGCGGGATTGGCGGCAGTGATCACCCAGGTGGGAATTGCCGCCAGGTAACTGCTGAACCGGCCCTTATCTTCAAAGCGGGTGCGGAAAGCGGATTGGGTGAAATAATCGCCCAACCGGGGAACAATGCCGCCCCCGATATAGACGCCGCCGCGTGCGCCCAGCGTAATCGCCAGATTTCCCGCCGCCGTGCCCAGTGCGCCACAGAACATATCCAGCACATCCTGACAATGGCGGCACGCTCCAGCCAGCGCCCGATCAGTAATATCCGCTGGCGTTAGCGCTTCTGGAACCCAGCCTTCAAGTTCCGCCAGGGCGTGATAGAGATTGACCAGTCCTGGTCCCGATAACAGCCGTTCCGGTGAGACATGGCCGAACTGTTTTTGCAAAATCCGGCTGATCACCCATTCCCGGTCATCGACGGGTGAGAACGTGACGTGGCCGCCTTCGGTTTCCAGGGGCAGCCAGCGTTCCCCGGACCAGATTAATCCAGATACGCCCAACCCGGTGCCGGGACCGATTAGCGCAATCGGAGCGCCATGGACCGCTTCACCGCCGCCGACTGTTCGGCGTTCTTCCGGGGCCAGCCAGGGCAGCGCCAGCGCCAGCGCCGTGAAGTCATTGAGGATGGTGAGTTGATCCAATCCCAGTTCTTGCCGCACGGCTTCTATCGAAAATGACCAGGGGCTGTTCGTGAACTGAATCTGATCACCACTGATTGCGGTAGCGACGGCGACGGCCGCTCGCCGGGGACGCATCCCGCCTGCCGCTTGCAGAAAGGCTTGTCCGGCAGCGATCAGACCGGGAAAATCAGCACAAGCCAGAGTTCGTTCGGCGTACAATCGCCGATGTGCGTCGATCAGGGCAAAACGGGCATTGGTGCCGCCGATGTCAGCGATCAGAGCGGGGGGGGTATTCAAATAATCCTGCATGGTCTTCATTTTGGTGGCTGGAAGTCGTTGGAAAACGGGATGCAATGGGGAGACAGAGTTGACCCATTGTTGCTATGTAATAAAGTCTCTGAAAAGAGATCAGTTCTCGATTTTAACGGTTTGCAGCAGTTTTTTTCCGGGTTTTCCTGTCAAATCTTCCGATATTTAGCCGGTGGCTGCCGTTCTGCTGGGTGAGTATGGCAAATTTCTGGACGCGCCACCGGGTCAGTGGTGTTGTTAAACCCTCTACTGGAGCTTATTACCATGCTCAAAAAAATATTGTTTTTTATGGGTATTACTGTTTTTTGGCTGTTGGCCAGTTGTGGCTCGGGATCTGACGAGACCGTTCCTGATAACGGCGGCGGTGGGGGCAGCGGCGGGGGCGGCGAGGTTGAGTCGTCGGTACTGGAACGCTATGTAGACCGGCCGGATGCCAATTACGCTTTCAATGAATATCACTCGGAACGTGAAGTTGGATATGACGCCTATTTTCTGCGGATGACCTCCCAGCAGTGGCGTTCCGTCAGCGAGGTGGATCGACCGCTCTGGGAACACGAAGTCACGATTGTTATCCCGCAGGTTGCGCTAGACAGCACCGATACCGCGATTCTGTTGATCTCTGGCGGTAGCAATGACGGCACGTTCAAGACCGAAGTCGACCAAGCGGTTGGGGCCGCCGCTATCGCATCCGGTGCAGTGCTGGCGGTGGTTGGTCAGGTGCCTAATCAGCCACTGTATTTTGCTGACGAGAACGGGGTTGGCCGGACAGAGGATGAAATTCTGGCCTACAGTATGGACAAGGCGCTGGACACTGGCGATTTCGAATGGGCGGTGCATGTCGCGATGACCAAGGCCGCGGTGCGCGCCATGGATACCGTGCAGACCTTTGCCGCTAGTAAGGGCAAATCGATCAAGAATTTTCTGGTGATTGGCGGTTCCAAGCGCGGCTGGACCACCTGGCTGACCGCAGCGGTCGATCCCCGGATTAAGGCCATCGCGCCTGCTTCGATTGACATGCTCAATCTCGGCCAGCAATTCATCCATCAATGGGAAGCTTACGGCTTTTACGGGCCGGCAGTGGGCGATTACGTCGCGTTTGACTTGCCCTGTCGCGTCCAGACGCCGCAGGGGAAAGCATTGTTGCAGGTCATTGACCCCTACGCCTACCGCGACCGCTATACCATGCCCAAACTGCTTCTGAACGCGACCGGCGACCAGTTTTTTATCACCGATTCGTCGCATTTCTATTACGCCGATCTGCTTGGCCCCAAATGGTTACGCTATACGCCGAACACCGACCACCGCCAGAATGAGGAGGTATTGATCAATGCGCTGTCCTGGATCGACGACATTCTGGATAACAAAACCAGCCCGCAACTGAACTGGGTGCTGGAAGGGAATGGGACAATCAGAATGACTGCTACGACCCCGCCCAAGGCCGTCAAGCTGTGGCAGGCGACCAATCCGGCGGCCCGGGATTTTCGCCTCGAAGCGATAGGCCCGGTGTGGACCAGCCAGAACCTGGCCCCGGCTGCTGATGGTTCGTATGTCGGTACGGTTCAACAACCGCCGACCGGGTGGACGGCGTTTCTGATCGAGGCGACCTTTGCAACTGCCGGGGTCTTTGAACCCGATCAGGTTTACAGCACTGACGTGCAGATTATCCCCGATACCCTGCCGTATGCGGGTACGGCCTGCAAGTGAGCTGTTCTTCTCTGTATCAATCCCTCCTCGACGAAGACCGCTGCAGTGCTACGGTGATCGTCGAGGAGATCACGCTGGAATCTGTCGGTGTGTCGGTCCAGCGTGTATCGTGTGCGCCTTGTAAAATGCTGCATAGCCACATTAGAATAGTCGAAATTACGACGATCAAACCACCAACCCCGTAAACCTCAAAGAGGATGGCATCATGGCGTTTCTAAGCGTTGAACAACTGAAAAAAGATTGGGCTGAGAATCCCCGCTGGAAAGGCATCAAGCGCGGTTATAGCGCTGAAGAAGTCGTGCGGCTGCGCGGCAATTTCCCGATTGAATACAGTCTGGCGCAACGGGGCGCAGAAAATCTGTGGAAACTGATTACTACCGAACCCTATGTCAACTGTCTGGGCGCGCTGACTGGCGGGCAGGCCATGCAGCAGGCCAAGGCGGGCGTCAAGGCCATTTATCTGTCCGGCTGGCAGGTTGCGGCGGATAACAATACCTACATGGCGATGTACCCTGACCAGTCGCTGTATCCGGTCAATTCGGTGCCGGCGGTGGTCGAACGTATTAACAATACCTTCAAGCGCGCTGATGAAATTCAGTGCGCCCGTGGCATCGGCCCCGGTCATAAAGACTATATCGACTATTTCCTGCCCATCGTTGGCGATGCTGAAGCCGGTTTCGGCGGCGTGTTGAACGCCCATGAACTGATGAAGTCGATGATCCGCGCCGGCGCTGGTGGGGTGCATTTCGAGGACCAGTTAGCGTCCGTGAAGAAGTGCGGCCACATGGGCGGCAAGGTCTTGGTGCCCTCTCAGGAAGCGGTGCAAAAGCTGATCGCAGCGCGGTTAGCAGCGGATGTCTGCGGAGTTTCGACCATTATTCTGGCTCGTACTGACGCGGAAGCGGCGGACCTGCTGACCAGCGATTGTGATGAGAACGACAAGCCGTTCTGCACCGGCGAGCGCACGGTGGAAGGTTTCTACAAGACGAAGAAAGGTCTGGATCAGGCCATTTCCCGGGGTCTGGCCTACGCGCCCTACGCCGATATGGTCTGGTGCGAAACCGGTACGCCGGATCTGGAGTTCGCCAAGAAGTTTGCCGAAGCGATTCAAAATCAGTTCCCTGGCAAGATGCTGGCCTATAACTGCTCGCCGTCCTTCAACTGGAAGAAGAATCTGGACGACGCCACCATCGCCAAGTTCCAGCGTGAGCTGGGCGCGATGGGCTACAAGTACCAGTTCATTACCCTGGCCGGCATCCACAACATGTGGTACCACATGTTCGATCTGGCGCAGGATTATGTGAAGCGCGGTATGACGGCTTATGTGGAGAAGGTGCAGGAGCAGGAATTCGCCGCCCGCGAGCGGGGTTACACCTTCGTGTCCCATCAACAGGAAGTCGGCACCGGCTACTTCGACGACGTGACCACCGTGATTCAGGGTGGCGTCTCCTCGGTCACCGCGTTGACGGGTTCGACCGAAGAAGAGCAGTTCCACTAAGGTTCACATTGACTCCCTCTCCCTTCCCACGAGGGGCGGGGGGTAGCAAGCTGATCACCGCCAAAACCCGACGGAAATCGTTCCGCCGGGTTTTTTGCAACTGGCGAGGCCGCAGACCGAGGTCTTGCGGTTAAACTAGCGGTTTCTCGTCAATCCTGATTTTTCGACCTGACAATTACACTGTTAAAGGAGCCACCCGTGAGCTTGAATTTGCCCGCTGGCGTACAAATTACCGGCCCGATGCATCCCCGCTTCGATGAAATTCTGACCCATGATGCACTGGCGCTCGTCGCCAAGTTGCACCGCGCCTTTGAGCCGCGCCGCCAGGAACTGCTGAAAGCCCGCATTACCCGCCAAGCCCGTATTGATGCCGGCGAAATGCCCGATTTCCTGCCGGAAACCCAATCCATCCGTGAAGGCGACTGGAAAGTTGCGCCGCTGCCCAAGGCCCTGGAGCGCCGCCGTACTGAAATCACCGGTCCGGTTGAAGCGAAGATGATTATCAACGCCTACAACTCCGGTGCCGATTCCTACATGACCGACTTCGAGGATTCCAACAGCCCGAACTGGTTCAACCAGATTCAGGGCCAGGTGAATCTGAAGGACGCCATCCGCCGGCAGATCAGCTACGTCAATGAAGCCGGTAAGGAATACAAGCTGAACGACCAGGTTGCCACTTTGCAGATTCGTCCGCGTGGCTGGCATCTGGACGAGAAGCACGTTCTGGTCGACGGTCAGCGCGTTTCCGGCGGCATTTTCGACTTTGGCGTGGTGTTGTTCCACAACGCCAAAGAGCAGATCGCCCGTGGCGCGGGTCCGTTCTTCTACCTGCCGAAGATGGAGAGTCATCTGGAAGCGCGGTTGTGGAACGACATTTTCGTGATGGCGCAGAATGAACTGGGCATCCCCCAGGGGACAATCAAGGCCACGGTGCTGATCGAAACCATCTTGGCGACTTTCGAGATGGAAGAGATTCTGTACGAATTGCGTGAACATAGCGCCGGTCTGAACGCCGGACGCTGGGACTACATTTTTAGCTGCATCAAGAAGTTCAAGAAGAATAAAGACTTCTGCCTGGCGAATCGCGGCGCGATCACCATGGAAGTGCCGTTCATGCGCTCTTACGCCCTGCACCTGGTCAAGGTCTGCCACAAACGCGGTGCGCCAGCGATGGGCGGTATGTCGGCGCTGATTCCGATCAAGGGCGACCCGGAAGCGAATGAGAAGGCGCTGGCCGGTATCCGTCATGACAAGACCCGCGATGCCAATGATGGGTTCGATGGCGGATGGGTGGCGCATCCGGGGCTGGTGCCGATTGCCCATGAAGAGTTTGTGAAGGTGCTGGGCGACAAGCCGAATCAGTGGGAAAAGCAGCGGGATGAAGTGTTCACCGCCAAGAACTTCCTCGACTTTCAGCCGGAACAGCCCATTACCGAGACCGGCCTGCGCAACAACATCAATGTCGGTATTCACTACCTGGGCTCCTGGCTGGCCGGCAATGGTTGCGTACCGATTCATAACCTGATGGAAGATGCGGCGACCGCAGAAATTTCCCGTTCGCAGGTGTGGCAGTGGGTGGTCAGTCCCAAAGGCAAGCTGGACGATGGCCGGAAAGTGACGGCTGAACTGGTGCGTAGCCTGATTCCCGAGGAACTGGCGAAAGTGAAGGCGACCGTGACCGCTCAGGGCGAAGACACCGCGACCTACGATCAGGCGGCGGGCATCTTTGAGAAGATGTCGCTGGATCCGAACTATCCCGAGTTCCTGACTCTGCCGTTATACGAAGCGATGGATTAAGCAACAGGTTGCTTGAAAGTGTGAAAACCCGGCGGGGCTGCCCGGCGGGTTTTTTTACACTACGCAACCCGGTTGATTGGGGCTAACTCCGGAGCAACTGGATTATGCGCTACGAGAAGGCAAATTGATTGAGGTAAACCGTAACTAGTGGCTGGCTCAGGATTCAGAGGTGATCAAGTTCATGCGGATCGCGGCGCGGGTAAGACCGGCTACGTCATAAATATTCAGGCGCTCCATGATTCGGGCACGGTGAGTTTCGACCGTTTTGGCGCTGATAAACAAACGCCTGGCGATTTCCTGGGTCGAGTAGCCTTCGGCGATCAGTTGCAGAACTTCCCGCTGGCGGAGAGTTAATGAGTCCGGGTTGGAAGTCGGTGAGGTGGGTGCCTGGCCGTTGGCGAGACGCCGGTAATCATCGAAAATCGTGCGCGTCGCCATTGAGTCGAACCAGCGTTCACCCCGCTGAATGGTGCGCAGGGCATTTTCCAGATCAAGGGGGGCGGCATTCTTGGCCAGGTAACCGGCAGCGCCGATGCGAAATGCCTGCAAGGCGAATTGATCGGCAGAGTGCATGGTCAGGATGATGACCTTGGTGCTGGGGACCTCGCGCATGATCTGCGCTGTAGCGTCCAACCCATTGAGTTGGGGCATCGAGATGTCGATAATCGCGATCTCCGGTTTCAACTGGCGCACAAGGCGGGTAGCCTCGCGCCCATCTGACGCTTCAGCAATGACACGAAAACCCTCAAAACTGTCTACCATTGCTCGTAGTCCGGCACGGATCAATTGGTGATCATCGGCCAGCAGAATACGCGTCAGGCTCACGTTAAGTTTCCTCCCAAAGATGGAGGGTTTGATGGGGCCAGGGAGAAACGGTCGGCGCTGAGGGGCAAGACTCCGGCGAGGTTCACGTTCTGGATCGGGTTGTTGTCGGTCAGGGTCCAATCACCCTTGGGTACGGACGGGCAGAGGCCGATGTAGTATCCTAAGCGTCGCTGGAGTGGGTCATTCTTCGGCCTCAATGCCTTGTTCTGCAATTCCCGTTGGATTTTCCGGAATGGCCGTACTTGGATCAGAGGTGAAACGTACTCCGCCGTCACTTTGAATGATGGTAGGCGCTTAGTCATCGATGTTCTCCTGTGTCGTTAGCTTTACCGTTTTGCACCAGGTTTTTTGAAGCAATTGGAGTGTTTCGATAAATAAATGACACTTTTCTTGTCACATTATGTTTTAGTCTAAAAAAATTCTCCATTATTTTATTACTACAATGGTTCGGACGGTTCTTTTTTTCAAAAACCCAGGGAAATCATTCTAAAGATGAATTTCACTCATATTGCATTACAGGTTCCGACGCTCCTGCTGCCACGGGCTGGCGTGGACCTGACCCAGTGGGCAGTGGTCGCCTGCGATCAATACACCTCGCAGCCGGATTACTGGGCGAAAGTAGCAGCGTGCGTCGGCGAAGCGCCATCAACCTTGCGGTTGATGTTGCCGGAAATCTACTTAGGCGCGGCGAATGAGGCGCAACGCATCGCTACCATTCAGGAGACCATGCAGCGCTATCTGGCCGAGGGTGTGCTGACGCCCCAGCCGCCGGGACTGGCGCTGGTGGAGCGGGAGACAGCGCGAGGACGCACCCGGCGCGGGCTGGTCGCCGCGCTGGATTTGGAACATTACGACTTTAATCCCGGCGCAAAGCCCCTGATTCGGCCCACGGAAGGCACCATTATGGACCGGTTGCCGCCCAGGGTGCGGGTGCGGGAACACGCGCCGCTGGAATTGCCGCATGTCATGGTGTTGATTGATGATCCCGAGTGCAGTGTGATCGAACCGCTGTTTGCCGAGCCGCTGGAGCCACTCTATGACGCTCAGTTGATGTTGAACAGTGGGCGGGTGCGCGGCTGGCGGGTGGATCATCCGTTGCTGATTCAGTGGGTTGTGGAGCAACTTAGTCGGCTGGCGGACCCGGTGACCTTCAATATCCGGTATGGGGTCATCGATGAACCCGTGATGTTGTACGCCATGGGCGATGGTAACCATTCCTTCGCGACCGCCAAAATCATCTGGGAAAATCTCAAACGCGCTGCGCCCGATCCGGTGGCGATCATGAACCATCCGGCCCGTCATGCGCTGGTGGAATTGGTCAATCTCCATGACGAAGGGCTGGAATTCGAGGCGATTCACCGGGTGATGTTTGGCGTTGATGTGGCGCATTTACTGGCGGAGATGGCGGCGTTCTGCGCAGCGCAAGGTTCGACATTGACCGTTCTGGATTGCCCGTCATGGCCCGCGGCGCAGCAGGCATGGCGGGAGCGGCAGACATCGCTGAGTGCGCATGTCGTAGCTTTTCTGAGCAGCGGACGATACGGCGTGTTGATGATTGATCAGCCATCGCTGACCTTACCCGTAGCCAGTTTGCAAGCGTTCCTCGATCACTATCTGGCGCAGCAACCAGGCAGCCGGATTGACTATATTCATGGCGAAGACGCCCTGGAACAGCTCAGTACGCCCCCCGGCCATATCGGCTTTTATCTCCCGGCGCTGGACAAGAGCGATTTCTTCCGCACGGTCATTCGCGATGGCGCACTGCCGCGCAAAACCTTCTCGATGGGTGAAGCGGATGAGAAGCGGTTTTATCTGGAATGTCGGCAGATTGGCTGAACGGGAACAACCTCTATGTCCAAGTCCCCGGACCTTGCGCGAGTGCGCAATATCGGCATTGCCGCGCATGTGGACGCCGGCAAGACGACTCTGACTGAGCGGATGCTGTACTACGCTGGCGTTTCCCACAAAATCGGTGAAGTGCATGAGGGCGCGGCCCACATGGACTATATGGTGGAGGAGCAGACGCACGGCATTACTATTACCGCTGCCGTGACCCGCCTGCCCTGGCGGGAGCATCTGATTCAGTTGATCGATACCCCCGGCCATGTCGATTTCACGATTGAAGTGGAGCGGTCGATGCGGGTGTTGGACGGGTGCGTGATCGTGCTGGACGGGGTGCGCGGCGTTGAACCACAGACGGAAACCGTGTGGCGGCAACGCACCCGGTTCCGGTTGCCCGCACTGTTTTTTATCAACAAACTGGATCGGCCCGGCGCGGATTTCAGCCGGGCGTTGGCCACGGTGCAGGAACGGTTGGGCGTGGAGCCGGTCGCGGTGACGGTGCCCTTGCCGGACTATGACGGGACCGTGGTGCATCTGATTGATAAAACCTGCTGGCGCTTTGCCGGGGAACGCGGCGAGTTGGTTGAAGTGACGCCCTGTGATGCCGTGACCTGGGAACGAATGCGACCCTGGCGGGAAAGTCTGTTGCTGGCGGCGGCGGAGATGGATGACGCCTTGGCGGAGTTAGTGTTGGCCGAGGAGGAACCGGAACCGGAAGCGGTTTGGGCAGCGCTGCGGCAAGCGACGCTGGCCGGTAAGGCGTATCCCTGTTTTGCGGGTAGTGCGCTACGGAATCAGGGCGTGCAGCCGGTGATGGACAGCGTGGTGCGGTTGTTGCCGTCGCCGACGGAACGTCCACCGAGTCTGGCGCACCGGACGGATGGCCGCGAGGAAACCGTAGCGATGGAGTCGTCCGGGCCGTTAGCCGCCCTGGCGTTCAAGGTACAGATGTGGGAGGGCCGCCGCCATGTGTTCGCCCGCCTGTATCGTGGGACGTTGAAGCCGGGTGATGAGGTCGCGATTCCCGGCCCCAATGGAACGCTGCGTCAGGAACGGGTCGCCCGGTTGTTTGACGTGGACGCGCATCATCGAACGCGACTGGAGGAAGCGACTGCCGGGCAGATTGTCCTGATGGCCGGGCTGCGCTGGGCGACTACCGGCGATACGCTGTGTGCGCCAGGTTATCCGTTATGGCTGGAACGGATTGAGACCCGCGAACCGGTGCTGGGGCTGGCGATTGAGCCGTATTCCAGCGGGGATGAGGAGAAGTTGCTGGAGGCGCTGGACAAGTTGCAACAGGAAGACCCCACCCTGCGCGTCGAGGAGGATGCGGAGACCGGCCAGCGGGTGTTGCGCGGTATGGGGGAATTGCATTTGCAGATTGCCGGGGAACGGTTACAGCGGGAATTCAATGTGCCTATTCGGGTCGGCCGGCCGGATGTGGTGACCCGCGAGACGATTGAGCGCGCTGCTGAAGCCGATAGCTTGTTTCACCGGGTGATGGAGCAACCGGATGGCAAGAGGCTGGAGATGAGGGTGTGGGCCAAGGTGGCGGTGGAGCCATTGGCGCGGGGAACCGGAGTCACGGTGATGGCTGAACCCCAGGTGCGGGGAACTGGCGCTGAATTATCGCCACCGCAGCGGGAAGCGGTGGCGGGCGGAGCCGGGGATGTATTGGCGAATGGTCCAGTGACCGGTTCAGCCTTGCAGGATGTGCGGGTGCGGGTGCTGGAGGTGGAGTTGTTTGGGGCGTTATCCAGTCCGCAGGCGTTGCGCATTGCCGTAGCGGAGGCGGTGCGGAAGGCGTTGCAGCGGGCGGGTGGGTTGATGTTGCGTCCGATCATGGCCACCGAGGTGGTGGTTCCTGAACACGAAGTGGGAACGGTGATGGGCGATTTACAATCCCGCCGGGCGGTCATTCGCGATACGACGACGCTGGGCGATATGACCACTATTCACTGTGATTGCGCACTGGATCGATTGCTGGGCTATATCACCGATCTGCGCGGCATGACCCGGGGGCGCGGCCAGTTCACTATGACGTTTGATCGATTTGATGTGGCCTGAAGGGCTTCAGTCGGTTTTTCGGTCTATCAGATCGGGGTGAATCTGGCTCTACGCTATATAAATCAAATGGTTGTTTTTTAGCCGGCGGCTAAGGCCGAAACAGGCGCGCCACTGCTTCGGGATGGCTGGGGAAATACAAATGCAGATACGAAGCCGTCAGTCGTCCGACCCGGTACACAGCTTCACCTACTTGACCATCCCGCTGGCGACGACCATAGGCTAGTGGGACAAGCGGCGTTTCCAGCTTGGAGTGATGGAAAGTATGTCCGCGCAATTCGCCTTCCGGCAACTGCACCGACTGCATACCCAGCCCCGCCAATTTTCCCTGTAACGCGGCGTGGCCGGGCAACAGACCCAGCATCGGGGCGCGATGGCCTTCCTTATCCGCCAGCGATTCCAGCGTATACAGCAGACCACCACATTCTGCGTAAATCGGCTTACCCGCTTCGTAATGCCGGTGTAGCGCGGTACGCAGGGACGTGTTACCCGCCAGCGTCTCCAGATACAGTTCCGGGTAGCCGCCGGGCAGGTAAATCGCATCGACCTCCGGCAATTCGGCGTCGGTCAGGGGCGAAAAGAAGGTTAATTCCGCACCCATCGCCCTTAACGTCTCCAGATTGGCCGGATACAGAAACGCAAACGCCAGATCGCGGGCGATGCCGATGCGGACGCCTTTGAGCAGTGGCGGGAGTGGTTCTACCGTGATCGTGGGGAAGGTGACGGGGGGCGGCAATTCCGCCAAACCCGTTTGCCCAATACGGGCAGCAACCGCGTCCAGACGCTTTTCCAAATCAGCAATTTCCGCCGCCTGCACCAGGCCCAGATGTCGGTCAGGAAGGGTGATTTCACCATCACGCGGCAGCCAGCCGTAGTTACGAATCTCTGGTGACAAACTTTCGGCCAGCAATGCGGCATGGCCAGGTCCGGCGACGCGATTAGCCAGCACCCCGGCGAAGGGTAGCCCAGGGCGATAATGCGCCAGGCCGTGGGCGACCGCGCCGAAGGTTTGCGCCATGGCATGGGCGTTGATCAGCGCCAGCACCGGAACGCCGAAGTAGGTCGCAAGATCGGCGCTGGAGGGTTGGCCATCGAACAGACCCATGACGCCTTCAATGAGGATTAAATCGGCAGTCTGCGCGGCCTGATACAGCAGGGCTTTACAGTCGCGTTCACCGACCATCCACAGATCGAGTTGATAGACCGGCTGGCCGGAGGCGCGCTCCAGAATCATCGGATCAAGAAAATCCGGGCCGGTTTTGAATACCTGCACGTTGCGACCCTGGCAGCGATGATAGCGGGCCAGGCCGGCGGTGACAGTGGTTTTGCCCTGGCCGGAGGCCGGAGCGCTGAGGAGCAGAGCGGGACAGGTTGTCATGAGGCACAAGGCTAAAGGCTAAAGGCTCAGGATGCAAAGCTTACCTTTAACCTTTTGCCTTTTGCCTTTAATCTTAGCGCCATGCGTCCTGAAACTTCGGAAACTCCCCAACCCCTGCGCTACGGTTACACCACCGGCGCGTGCGCCACGGCTACGGCACTGGCGGCGGCCAGTCGGCTGTTAACCGGCGTTGAACATACTCAGATCGAGATTATTCTGCCCCGTGGTCAGTCGGCGTGGTTTGCACTGAATCGTTGTCAGTTGACGGCGACCGGCGCGGAAGCGGCCACGATCAAGGATGCTGGCGATGATCCCGATGTGACCCACGGGGCGTTGATCTTCGCCCAGGTCGTGTTGCGTTCAGCGCCAGGCGTGGGCTTTCACGCCGGACCAGGCGTCGGGACTGTGACCTTGCCGGGATTGCCGATCCCCACTGGCGAACCGGCGATTAATCCCACCCCGCGCCGGATGATCACCGAACATCTCATGCGGTTGGCGACCGAGACGGATTATCGCGGCGGGTTTGAAGTGACGATTGGCGTTGAACAGGGTGCGGAACTGGCGCTGAAAACACTGAATCCGCGACTGGGGATTATCGGCGGCCTGTCGATTCTCGGCACGACCGGTATTGTCCGGCCCTTTTCCTGTTCCGCTTATATCGCTTCTATTCAACAAGCCATTGACGTCGCCCGCGTTAATGGCGTGGTCCATATCGCCGCCTGCACTGGCGCGGCCAGCGAGCGGTTGATGCGTATGCGCTATAATTTGCCGGATAGGGCGCTGATTGAAATGGGCGATTTTGCCGGGGCGGTGCTGAAGCATCTGCGCCGGGCACCGATGACCCGGCTGAGTTTGGCGGGCGGGTTCGGCAAGATCAGCAAGCTGGCGGCGGGCCATCTCGATTTGCACAGCCGCCATTCCAGCGTGGATTTGCCGCTGTTGGCTGTGGAGGCGGCGGCATTGGGCGCGGATGCGACCTTGCAGGAGGCGATGCGGGCCGCCAATACCAGTCAGCAGGCGCTGGTTTTGGCTCACGCCGCCGGGTTGCCCCTGGGTGAACGGATTTGCATCATGGCTCGTGATCAGGCTCGGGCTATCGTTCCCCCGGCGGTGGCGGTGGAAGTATGGGCTATCAATCGTGAGGGGCAACCGGTGGGCTATGCCGGGTTTGCCCATGGAATAGTGAAGCCGGTTTCTGGTCGGCTTAACCATGAGGGAAATAACGATGGCGATGAGTGAAGAACGGGATTGGGGGCTGGCAAAATATACGGCAAAAATTAAAACGGCTGAACAAGCAGTTTCAACGATTAAATCCGGCGACCGGGTTTATGTCGGCAACGCCTGTGCAACGCCGCGTACCCTGGTTCATGCGCTGGAGACCAGCAGGAATCGCCTTGAAGATGTGGTGCTATTTCATTTTATTACTAACGGCGCTTTTCCCAGCAACGGGTCGGGAGTCGTGACACGCTTTCAGCACCAGTGTTTTTTTATTGGATCGGATGAGCGAGAGGCGTTTAAAAAAAATCAGGCCGACTATATCCCGATTTCCATTGCGCAAACCCCGCATCTGATTAAACGTGGGCGACTGGTGGCTAACGCGGCGCTGATTCAGGTTTCGCTGCCGGATAAACACGGTTTTGTCAGTCTCGGGGTTTCAGTCGATATGACCCGGACCGTGGCATTAGCGGCCGATCAGGTGATTGCGGAAGTCAATCCCAATATGCCGCGCACCCTGGGCGAGTCTTTTTTGCATATTGATCAGATTGATGCGCTGGTTCTGGTTGATCAACCGATTATTGAATACACACATCCGCCCGTCGATGCGGTAGCGCAACAGATCGCCCGCTATGTTGCCAGAATTATTGACAATAATTCCACCCTGCAAATCGGGTTGGGCCGCATTCCCAATGAGATGCTCAAGTATCTGACGGATCGGCAAAACCTTGGTATTCACTCCGATGTCATTACCGATCCGATTGTCGATTTAATCGAAAAGGGCGTGATTACCGGGCGAGCCAAGGGTCTGCATGAAGGACAAGTAGTGGCGAGTTATTGTCTGGGAACCCGGCGGCTGTATGATTTGATTGATCAGAACCCGCAGTTCGCCTTTTACCCAATTGACTATGTGTGTAATCCAGCAGTATTAGCCGGTCATCATCAACTGGTTTCCGTTTCGCAGGCGTTTGCGGTCGATTTGACCGGCCAGGTTTGCGCGGATCAGTTTCACGGGGAGTTTTATAGCGGGGTTTCCACGCAACCGGATTTTCTGCGCGGCGCGGCCTATTCCCCCGGCGGTAAACCGATTATCTGCCTGGCGTCTACCACTGATGATGGCCAGGAGTCGCGGATTCGCCCATTGTTGAAAATGGGCGAAGGCGTCACCATTGCGCGTTCTGATGTGCATTATGTGATCACCGAATACGGCTGCGCCTATCTATTCGGCAAATCCATCCGGGAACGGGCGTTAGCGCTGATTGAAATTGCCCATCCCCATTTCCGGGCCGGGTTGCTTGAAGAAGCCAAGCAATTAGGTTATGTGCGTCCCGATCAGAAATTGAAAAGCTCGAGTGCTTATCCGGTACAGGAAGAGCGGGAAATTCTGCTGAAAAATGGCGTCAGATTGCTGGTTCGTCCCTCCAAAGCCAGCGATATTCGGTGCTTGCAGGATCTGTTTTACGGGTTGTCTGCGGAGGATGTCTACACCCGCTTTTTTCAGGATCTGCGATTTTTACCAGTGTCTGCCGCTGAGCATTTGTGCAATGTGGACTATGAGTCCGAGATGGCGTTTCTAGCGGTGGTGGGCGACCGGGAAAATGAGAGCGTTGTGGGCAGCGCCTGCTATTTTTTGAACCCGACCACCAATCTGGCGGAAGCGGCCTATATGATTCATCCGAAGTGGCAGGGGCTGGGTTTGGGGCGGATTTTGCAGCAACGGATGATTGAATATGCTCAGCCCAGAGGACTGCGCGGGTTCACGCTGGAAATTCTGACGACCAATGACAAGATGATTAAACTGGCCAAATCCGGATCTGATAAGGTATCCGTGGAACGTTCAGGTGGAACCTATGAAGTAGTGATGTTGTTTTAGGCGATGGCCAAAAATGTTTTAGTTTAGTGAGGACTTTGATGAATCATTCCATAAATATTTCCTACACCTTTGGTTTTCCTGGCGGAGAGTCGCAGGTTTTCGATTTGCTGCTCGACGATGAGACGCTGGATTTGCAGGCTCAGCCTCGTGAAGAGCCACCGCCCTGGACGCTGCTCGAGCGCAATCAGTGCGTGAATTGCCCATTGGATAACCGTCAGCATCGGTTTTGCCCGGTGGCGTTGAATTTCGTGGATGTCGCCGAGCAGTTTGCGCAACGGGTTTCCTATGAAGAGGTTCAAGTGACGGTGGCCACCCCGGATCGCACCTATATTAAGGACACGGTGCTTCAGCAGGGTTTAAGTTCATTGCTGGGTGTGATCATGACGACCAGCGGTTGTCCGATCATGGAGCCGCTCAAACCGATGGTGCGGCAACATCTGCCCTTCGCCACGGTGTTGGAAACGCTGATTCGGGCGGTGTCCATGTATCTGTTGGCGCAATATCTGCGGCGTAGCGAGGGGCAGTCTTTCGAGTTTGGACTGGGGGGATTGAACCGGATTTATGCCGAAGTTGCACTGGTCAACCGTGATTTTGCCCGGCGTTTGCAAGAGGCGGCGACGGAAGATGCCAATATTAACGCCTTGGTGGGACTGGATTGTTTCGCCACTATGGCGCTGTTGATTGCCGATGATATGTTGAACGGGATCAAGCCGCATTTTTCGGCGTATATGGATGATTAGCCAACACTGGCAATCACAGGATTTGGCTGGATGCACCTGTTGATTCTGGGTGGGATCGGTGAGGCGTTGCAATTGGCCAGTGCGTTAGCCTCGATGCATACCGTTACCTATAGCGTGGCGGGGAAAGGACGCATCCCCGCGTTATCCGGCGTGGCGGTGCGTGTGGGGGGCTTCGGCGGTGTGGAGGGATTAGCGGCGTTTCTGCGCGAGCAGTGTATTGAACTGCTGATTGATGCGACCCATCCCTACGCGGCGCAAATCAGCCAAAATGCCGCTCTGGCGGCGCGGTTGACCGGCGTTTCATGGTGGGCCTACCGGCGCCCGGCCTGGCAACTGGAACCGGGTGAAAAGGGATGTTCAGTAGCCGACTGGGCCGGGATTATGACGGCTTTGAGGGAATTCCAGCGACCGTTTTTTACCATTGGCCTGGAACCTTTGCGCCATATTGCGGAAATTCCGCTGAATCAGCACTGGCTGGTGCGCTGCCTGGCGGCGGAACCACCGGCATCGTCACGGTTGGCCCTGCTTTGTGCAACCGGGCCGTTTTCACTGGACCAGGAGTTGGCGCTGTTCAGGGATTATCGAATTGATGTACTGGTCGCCAAGAACAGCGGTGGTCGGGCGGTTGAGGCCAAGCTGATCGCGGCGCGACAGTTGAAGATTCCCGTGGTGATGCTGGAGCGTCCGGCCTTGCCAGCGGCAGATCGGGAATTTACTACGGTGGAAGCCCTGGTTGCGGCGTTGTGGAATGTGAAAATCAGCGATGCTGCCGATACCATTCCGCATGTTCCTTACTGTACAGATAGGACGCCGGAAATCCCTCCGGTTGAATGACCCGTCCCACCAGAATCAGCGCGGTGCGGGTAAAGCCCTTGGATTCCACCTGTTCCGCAATATCCGCCAGCGTGCCGATGACGCCATCCTGATCGGGCCAGGAAACCCGGTGCAGCACCGCGACCGGACAATCCGCGCCATAAAACGGCGTCAGTTCGGCGACAATCTCCCGCAATTTGTCCACACTGAGATAAATCGCCATCGTGGCCCGGTGCTGAGCCAGTTCCACCAGACTCTCACCTTCAGGCATCGGCGTTTTACCGGCATGGCGGGTGAGAATGATGGTCTGGCTGATCCCCGGCAGGGTGAGTTCCCGGCGCAGCAGGGCGGCTCCGGCAAATGCGGCAGTAACGCCGGGAATAACCTGATAGGGAATGCCCCATTTCTCCAGTTCCCGCATCTGCTCGCCAATCGCCCCGTACAATGCGGGATCGCCGGTATGCACCCGCGCCACGTTCAGCCCTTGCTCATGTGCGGCGCGGATACGGGCGATAATGTCGTCCAGACTCAGATCAGCGGTATTGACAATCTCGGCGTCGGGATTGGCGGCCAGCACCACTTCTTTCGGCACCAGCGAACCGGCGTACAGCACCAGTGGACATTCGCGAATGAGTCGCTGGCCCTTGACGGTGATCAGTTCGGGATCGCCGGGACCGGCACCGATGAAATAAACGGTCATTCAAATTTCCCCAAATCCAGGTTTTCCAGCAGTTTCAGATCAACGTCAGCAAAGCGGACGATACGTTTCCCCTGATGATCTTTAAGGAACTCTTCGGCTTCGGCCTGAGTGGTTAATGGGACCAGTTCATGGCCCATGGGGCCAAGCGTGTCGGAGCCAATGACGTACCAGGCGGCGCGGGCGTCAATGCGGGTGACGCCGTAGTACTCGGTGACGCCGATAACGGCGATGTCAGCCGGGTTGTGGCCGGGCGCGTATTTGGGCAGATTCAGCAAATATTTGAACAGGTCTTTGGCGCCATCGAAATGATGGGCATGGCCGTCTTTATAAAGCACCGTCGCTACCCAGTCAGGATAGAGCGCCACAAACATTCCGCAAACCGGACAGGTCTCTTTGGGGCCGGGAGCGGGGAAGGGCAAACCTTCGCTCCAGGCCGGGGAGAACAGGCTGAAGGTTAGCAGGAATGCGATGAGTATTTGCCAACGTCGGCACGAGTGGTCGAACCACCCCGGCGCTACGCGCCACCCCTCCTTATCCAAGGAGGGGAATGGGTATCCAGGGCTTTTCAGCAAATTCATTGCCCATGCCCGGCATGAGCTTTCTTTTCCGCCCGCTTTTTGCGAATCATAGCGGTGTCGCTGGCCATGCTTTGGTAGGCGGCGGCCAGTGCGGCGTCGAAATCGCCCAGTTCGCCGCCCTGTTCTGCTTTAGCGGCTTCGGCAGCAGCTTGGGTGGCGAAAGCGACTTTGCTTTGTTTCGTCATCACGCCCGGCAGTTTCGAGCCGATCAGATAAGTCGCGTCGTCCACATTGATTAGCGGTTTGGGTTCCGCTTTTGCACCAAAGTCGGCGGTGTAAATCGCTTTGGGTCCCCGGTCGAGGTTGATCGCCAGGCTGAGCGCAGCACAGTGGATCGAGCAGGTTGGATCGATCAGGTCATCCTGGTAATGCACCAGATGGCGGCTGTGGTGGTATTGCTTCCGGTCCATGCCGCAGTAGGGGCATTTCGGATATTTGGTTAATTCATTTTCAAGAGGTGTGGCGTCCGGCGCAGTCTTGGGGATGAATTGCAGCGGGGTTCCGTCATGCTCACATTTTGCGGCCAGGGCGGGTGAACTCAGTGCCGCAACACCGACCGTGGCACCGGTGACAGCGAGAACACGGAGTACCTGGCGGCGCTCGGTTTGCATCGAATCATTCATGGAGAGGATTTCGTTGTTGTGAAGGAAGCAGGATTTTAGGGCAATTCAGGGTCGGCGTGATTGAAAATTCTCAAAGCAGGGGATTGATCGCCTGAGCAAAAACTTCCGGAGTGGATTCGCCGATAATCCGGGTGCGGACGATGCCTTGCCGGTCAATCAGGTAGGTGACGGGCAGGCCGATCACCTGATAGCGGCGCATGACCTCACCTTGTCGGTCCAGCAGCGTCTCGTAGGAAATACCGGTGTCCTTGACGAACTTTTGCACGGTTTCCGTTGGTTGCATGACGTTGACGGCGAGGATGATCAGGCCCTGGTCCCGATGCTGGCGATAGACCGGTTCCAGCGCCTGCATTTCACCGTGGCAATACGGGCACCAGTCCGCCCAGAAACGCAGAGCGACGACCTGGCCTTGATACTGTTCCGGGAACCGGGCGCTGGAGCCATCCAGTCGTTCCAGGGTGAACGCGGGTGCGGAAGCGCCATTGTGGATCGCGGGTAGTTCTGATCCGCAGGCGGTCAGGAGGGTGAGCAGGAGGAGGCTCCATCCGCTTTGTTTCCAATAGCCAGGCAAAGCTTTCAGAGACTGCCTAAAAACTCCCCTCTCCCCTCGGGAGAAGGGTTGGGGGTGAGGGCGCTTTTTCAATGGTTCAGCGACTCCCAGTTGCGAGAGTCGCCAGACGAATCAGGCCTCCCCATAAGACGACAAACCCTTTAACAGGGGATAGGCTTCCGGGTCGTTCTTGATGGCTTGCATCAAATCGCCGGCGTTTTTCGAACCCATCACCAAGGTCTGGAGCTTTTGGTTTTCGAACTGTCCGGTAAATCCCAGGCCAATGAGGAGCATATTTTTGGCTTCCTCTGGCGGCAGCACATCGAGCATGGCTACCATCTCGTTGGGACTCAACTCAGTATTAAACCGCAGCAACTTGAAGGCGTGTTCCGAGGACAGATTGAGGGATTTCAGCAGGGCATCAGCATTGCCGCCACGATCCTTGTTGCTCATGCAGCCCTGGGAGGAGCCGAAGCCATCGCCGTTCGCGCTTAGTTCCAGGGCGGTATGCGCCTGTTTGGCCAGGCTGTTGGCAAACATGACCGCTAGGGCGAATTTGTAACGGTTGCCATCGTTGTCCTTGTAGTTCCCGGAACAATACATATCCCGAATAATATCCACGGCTTCCTGGACGTTGCCCCGCAGTTGGGTGAGTTGGGCCAATTCCTGAGTTTCAACCGGGGTGGGGTTTACGGTATCCCTCAGTGTTTGGATGCGTTGATCCATCTGCCGAGCGATATCACCGATCATGCCGCCGACGGGCGTACCACGAGCCGAACCTTCGACTCCGTGACTTGGATCGCCCAGATCGCCGACCAGGTTTTGCAATCCCTCGCGATTAGTGCCTTCGACATGGCTCCAAACCCCGCCCACCTTGCCGAGGATGCCCACTGCATTATTGACCGGGATAGCAAGTACCGAGACCTTGAGATTGACTCGTACCGTGGTTTCAACGCCATTCCGATCCACAAAGGGGATCTCGACGGGTTGCGGGGCATTGGCCAGGGCCTTAAAGGCGGCGATGTGATCATCCTGCATTCCCCGCCGGTCTCCCAGGATGAGTCCGACCGGTTTTGACCAGGGCGACTCCAAATTGACATTGCTGAAGGCGTAGTTAATGGGGGTGTTGTCGTCCTGGTCGAGTCGGTCGAGCACCAGATCGCGCAACACGGGATCGGACCAGATGGCAGTGCTGACGACTGATTTAGCCTGTGCCTCATTGGCGATGATCCCGTGGCGGAGCATGTCCACCTTGGTCTCGCCATCCACGACCAGTTTGGAATGTTGCAGATTCTTCGGAATCTCGGGGGCAACGGCGGTCTTGGTATGGGAACTGACCCCTTGCAATCCCTGATCCTGCAATTGTTTTTGCGTATAGGAGCCGTCGAGATTGATGCCTGAATCGATGACGCTGTGCGCGACCTGGGTGGTGCGCTGGTGTTGGGTGACGATGGTGCGGTCAACCGTTGACCAATCCTGGCGGGTATTCAGCACCTGATCCCGGACGCCCTGGAACGCCTTCTTGTCGATTTTGTCCAGTCCCTCATCCTTGAGTAGTTGATTGACAAACGCCAGTTCGCTCTTCTCAGTACGGAACAGGGGGGACTCGGCAACGTCATCTTTGGGAACCACCACATTCGGATCGGCCTGCTGGTAGGCCTGTCTAGCATCCACCACATGTTGATCCAGTTGCTGCATGATACGCATTGACTTTTCGATCAAGGTATCGAGTTTGGCTTGCAGACGCTGGCTTTCCGGCGAATTGACAGGCGTTTGGTCGCGCTGATCTTTCAGGTCATTGATTTGGGCTGAGAGATGAGTGAACACGCTTTCCTTGCCGGTCTCCGCCAGCATAAAGCGGGTGTAAGCGACATTTTTCTCGGAGAACGGATGGTTCTGCTTGAATTCCGTCAGCATGGTGCGCTTGTCTTCGAGTCGTTCGGCCAGAGTCTCCAGCTCAGTGTGCAAAGCGGCAAGGAGATCGAGATTCTGGCCATCCTCTTCAATCTGCGCGATCTGGTCGAGTTGTAGTCGCGTCATCTGGACAGCCTGGGATAAATCTTCTATTTCTTCAATAGAGTCCGTTACCTTGCTGTGATCGAAACTCAGTTCACCCAATATTTTGGGCGCTTCTTTCAGATGCTTGAGCGCGTTCAATGCCACATCCTTGTGTTCGCCTTCATCAAAAGCGATGGTGTTATCCTGTACCTTACCTTCAAGCCGGATCAGGAGCGATGGACTGCGAAATCCGACTTCCTGCGGATGATCTTGACCGTATTGAGCCAGTCCGGGGTGTTCCTTATCAAAATTGGCCTGCACCTGTTGGTAATGCTCCGTGATGGCCTGATCGGCTAACGCTTCCAGGCGTTGAGTAGTCAGGGGCGCACGAGGGAAATCGGGATCCTTGGCCACCAGGCCCATGAAGCGCTCGAACACTTGCCGGTCGTGGAAGCCTGCTTCTGGGTAGCCATGGTTCTGACGCGCCTGGTCGAGGCGGTCGCCGAGCGGAGTACCCTGAACATTGATTTCGGTGTGGCGGACGCCGGTCCACACCGTGTCGATCAGATTCGGTAATGCAAGCGCATTGCCAAACTGGGTAGCCGCCGTCTGGTTCTGCCCCATGGTATCCATGCGGATATGCCGGGCTTTATCCAGCACCTGCTGAACTTCGCGGCCGCTCAAGGAATGGAAATCCGTGTTCCAGTTTCGTCCGAGCACTGAGGTCATGGCTCGATCAGCGGCGGGTTGACCCTCAGCGCGGACCAATGCGTTATAAAAAGTATTGCGCGCCTGAAGATTTTCGGCAACGCGGCCCTGCCCGCCAAACACATCCTTGAGCCAGGTAACGGCCTTGCCCAGGAAATGACTACCCTTGGTTTGTACTGAATCACCACCGAGCTGCTGATCAATGAGAACCCGATTGACCCCAGATAGATTACGGAAGTTTTGAATATCAATCGCCATGTTTCAGCTCCTCCCCGTTTCAGATCCTAGACGAACAGAGCATTCGCGCCAGGAACAGTCGCCTCGGCCGTTTCCGCCGCAGCGAGCGTTTCACCGGCATTAAGCTTCTGGATGTTCAGTACCCATTGGTCGGTAGCACTGACAAACTCGCCTACCCAGCGCTCAAAGCAAGGATAATCCATACCCTGAATCGGAGTTCTGGTTTGCAGAAAAACCAGATTGACACCCGGTTGTACGGCCAGTGTTCCGCCATTGGTCCCGGCCCAAAACAGGTTGGCATTCATCATCCATGTACAACCATCGGCCAGAGCGTCTTCATCGAGTTTTCCGAGCTGTGCAAACAGCACCAGGTTGTCGTTAGCCTGATTGTATTGGAAATGGGTGTCCAGGGCGTCGAACCGCAAACAGCAATAGCCTTGCTCGTCGAGGCATAGTCCATCGATGCCGATGGTCAGGCCAAAGGTATTCAGCAGATTATTCGCAAGCTCGACAGACATGGGGATTCCTCCAGATAATCAATCGGATAAACTGTTTTAATAGCGATTTTAATAGCGATGCTGATTTCAGATTGGCCAGCATAGCGCTACTTGGCATTATTTAGCCTAGCAAAATGAGCAGGGATTGCCAGATGAGTCAGGTCGCCAGTCCATAAAATAATCCAAACTCCGTCAGCGCTAACTCGGTCAAGCGCTGCGCCCAGGGCGAAACCGAGCAGGGTAGAAATCAGATAAGTCTGTCGTTCCAGCCGGACTTGTAATTCATTGCCGCTGCAACCCTTCACGTCTTCCGATACGCCTCCATCACATTGCGTAACTGGCTGATCTTCTCCAGCACCCGACTTAATTGCAGCACATCAGTAATCTCCAGCGTCAAGCCCATGCGAGCGATGGACGTTAGCCGATCCGTCAGGGTATTCGCCCCCAGGACGTTGACCTGTTCATTGGCGAGAATCGAGGTAATGTCCCGCAACAAGCCGGAACGGTCATGGGCGACAATCATAATGTCAACCGGATACGTCGCCGGCGTCTCGCCCCAACTGACTTCAATGATCCGCTCGCTGTGCTGATTCGCCAGCGCCAGCAGGTTTGCGCAATCCTGCCGATGGATGGTCACGCCACGCCCCTGGGTAATGTAGCCGGCAATCGGCTCAAACGGCGCGGGCTGACAGCAATGCGCCATTTGGGTCAACAAATGCCCGACCCCGCGAATATGCACATCATCCTTACCGGCTTCTACCATTTTCGGCTTGCGGACCGGGATTTGCGAGATGTCAGCAGCAACGGCGGGCGGCGGCAACCAATCCTGAATGCGGGCGATCACCTGACTGGTGGTTAATGCGCTGTGCCCAATGGTGGCAAACAATTCATCAGGCCGGGCGAAACCAAGCCGTTCCGCAACTTTGTCCAGTTTCAGATGGCGCGCCCCCAGTCGCTGAAATTCCCGCTCCAGGGCCGTGCGGCCCACCGCAATGCTCTTTTCCTGATCCTGCTGGATGAACCATTGCCGAATCTTGGCCCGCGCCCGGTTACTTTTGGCATAGCCCAAATGTGGACTCAGCCAGTCCCGGCTGGGACCGCCGGTTTTGGCCGTCAGCACATCCACCTGCTGGCCGGTCTTCAGTTCGTAAGTCAGCGGTACAATGCGGCCATTGACCTTGGCTCCCCGGCAACGGTGGCCGACTTCGGTGTGTACATGGTAAGCAAAATCCAGTGGCGTCGCGCCCTGCGGCAATTCGACAATCGTGCCCTTGGGCGTAATGGCGTACACCCGATCATTGAGCGCCTCCGCTTTGAACCGTTCCAGCAAATCATCATCATCGTCTTCTGCTCCCCCCTGGGACTCCAGCATTTGCCGCAGCCAGGCCATCTGCTGAAGCGCCGCCCCGCCCACCGCCCCGCCGCCACTCTCCTTGTAATGCCAGTGCGCGGCTACCCCCAACTCGGCGTGGCGGTGCATGTCGGCAGTGCGAATCTGCACTTCCAGGGTGCGGCCCTCGGGACCGACCACCGCCGTATGCAGCGACTGATAACCATTCGGTTTGGGATGCGCGATGTAGTCGTCGAATTCCTGATGGATGTGGTTCCAGAGGGTATGCGCCACGCCCAGCGCGGCGTAGCAGTCATTGACGGTATCTACCATCACCCGGATCGCCCGCACATCAAAAATTTGCTCGAAAGAGAGCTTCTTGCGCTGCATCTTCCGCCAGATGCTGTAGATGTGCTTGACCCGGCCGCTAACCTCCGCGTGAATTTGCGCCTCTTGCAGATGATCGCGCAATTCGTCCATGGCCTGAGTGATATAGCGTTCGCGGTCAGCGCGGCGTTGTTCGAGGGCAACCGCGATCTGTTTGTAAACCGGGGGATCAAGGTAGCGCAGCGCCAGGTCTTCCATTTCCCACTTGAGGCGACCAATGCCCAGCCGGTTGGCCAGCGGCGAAAACACATCCAGCGTTTCGCGGGCGATGCGCTGCTGTTCGTCAACCGACGCCGGACCGAGTTGGCGCAGGTTATGGAGCTGCATGGCCAGTCGAATCAGCACCACACGCAGATCCTGGGCCATCGCCAGCAGCATTTTGCGCAGGCTTTCCAATTGACGACCGACATGCCGGCTGCTTTGATGCAGTTCGCCGATGGCATCAAGCTTGATCAGTCCATCAACCATCCGCGCAATCGCGGAGCCAAACTCCTCCCGCAATACCGATAACGACAACAGCCCGGCCGTCACGGGTTCATGCAACAAGGCCGCAGCGACGGTTTCGGGGTCCATGCCCAGATCAGCGAGGAGATCGGCGACCGCCAGTTCCGGCTCGCCACTGCGGGTATAGGCGCGGCGGATCAGATCAATCTGCGCTGATGGCCACTGGACCTGCAACGTATTCAGCCATGTATCGAAATCCGCACCGGCCAGCGCGGTTTGCCTGGAAGCGACCATAATGCCTCCTCGGAAAATGACCCGAAACGGGCAGGACGCCAACGCCAGGAATCAGCGCGGCGAACAGGCGGGAGTTGGAAAGCGGACGTCCTCTCCCCATCAGCAAAAGTCCCTCCCCCCTTGCGGGAGAGGGTGGGGACAGGGGGTTATCAGCAGCGATGCGCGGTCTAGTTATTCTTCGCGCCCTGATCGACCCACTGACGCAGCAGGGCAAGCTGCGCCTCGGGTAATTTCACCTTACCGTGGGGCATCTGAATGGACGGATCCACGCCAGGACGGCCCTCGGCCAACCGATTCAGACTGCTGTTGAGGCTTTGTCCAGGAACGATGACCGGCCCCAGTTTGGTGCCCTTCATCAGTTCCTCGTAGGTGGTCACTGCCAAACCGCTCTTCTGATAACCTTCGGTATTAGGCGCGGTATGGCATTCGGCGCAGGCCGCCTTCAAAAGGGGCTGCACGTCTTTCTGAAAGCTGACCGGCTTGACGGGCTTTTCCGCCGAGCAACCACCCGCCAGCAGGCCTAGCCCGAGAACCAGCGTAGATACAAGCAGTTTATGAGAATTCATGGATCGTCCCTTGGAATGTTTGACGGGATTCTGATAGGTTGGTGTAAAACGAAGCTGATTTTATCAGATACCGGGCAGGGATGCTTAAACCCCGTCAATCGGCCACCCTGCCAGCCGATGACCCCGCCTAATCCCCACAAAAAACCATCCTTAGTGCATTAAGCGCTATACTTACCCGAAATACAGGCGCATCCGGGGCATCCCGAACCGTCGCCATCAGGCTGGGCGGTCTGGATCGTCAACCACCGTCGGACACGGCCTTAACTGTCAACATAAACCCCCAGGATCCATAACGTGACGAGCCCAAAAATCAATCCCGAACTGCAACGCATTATCGATTCCCGCCACCATGACCCTTTCGCTGTGCTGGGTCGCCATCCGCAGGACAAGAAAGTCGTCGTTCGCGCTCATCTGCCCTACGCCCAGGAGGTCCACATCGCCGAGGGCAATCTGCCAATGCAGCGCATTCCCAACACCGACCTGTTTGAATGGTCGGGCAAGGTTGAGCAGGTTCCCGAGCGCTATCGGCTGATCTGGCGCGATTCCGACCACCACGAACATATCTCCTACGACCCCTACTGTTTCCCGCCGCAGATCCCGGATTTCGACCTATACCTGTTCGGCGAAGGCAAACACTGGCATTCCTACCGGTTCCTGGGCGCACACCCACACCAGGTCGATGGCGTCGCCGGCGTCCTGTTCGCTGTCTGGGCACCCAGCGCCGAACGGGTCAGCGTGGTCGGCAATTTCAACCGCTGGGACGGGCGCATTCACCCCATGCGGGTGCGCGGCGGCAGCGGTGTCTGGGAACTGTTCATCCCCAATATCTGCCACGGCGATCTCTACAAGTTTGAACTCCGCAATCGCCACAACGGCGCGGTCTTCCTGAAATCCGATCCCTACGGCCAGCACTTCGAATTACGGCCCAGCACCGCCACCATCGTCACCAAACCCAGCGCTTACGCCTGGCGCGACGGCGAATGGCTGGATAAGCGCAAGGCCAGCGACTGGCTGCACGAACCCATGTCCGTTTACGAAGTCCATCTCGGTTCCTGGCGGCGCGGTCCCGAAGGCGAGTTCCTGAATTATCGGGAACTGGCGCACCAACTGGTCGACTACGCGAAGGATTTGGGCTTCAGCCATATCGAACTGCTGCCCATCACCGAACATCCCTACGACGCCTCCTGGGGCTATCAGACCACCGGCTACTATGCGCCGACCAGTCGCTTTGGCACCCCGGACGATTTCCGCTACTTCATCGACTACTGCCACCAACACGACATCGGCGTGATCCTCGACTGGGTGCCGGCGCATTTCCCCAAGGACGCCGCCGGTCTGGCCCGTTTCGATGGTGAAGCGCTGTATGAACACACCGATCCGCGCAAGGGCGAGCATCTCGACTGGGGCACGCTGATCTTCAACTTCGGTCGCTACGAGGTAAAGAATTTCCTGTTATCCAGCGCCCTGTACTGGATCGAAGAATTCCATCTGGACGGGCTGCGGGTGGATGCGGTCGCCTCCATGCTGTACCTCGACTACTCCCGTAAGGAAGGCGAGTGGATTCCCAACAAGTACGGCGGTCGGGAAAATCTCGAAGCCATTGACTTCATGCGGGAACTGAACACTGTCGTTCACAGCGAGCATCCCGGCGCGTTGGTGATTGCCGAGGAATCCACGTCCTGGCCGCAAGTCACCCGCCCGACCTATCTGGGCGGTCTGGGCTTCAGCATGAAATGGAACATGGGCTGGATGAACGACACTCTGCGCTATATCGCGCAGCAGCCGATTCATCGCAAATATCACCACGACCTGCTGACCTTCAGCATGTTGTACTGCTTCACCGAGAACTTCATGCTGCCGTTCTCGCATGACGAGGTGGTGCATGGCAAAGGCTCGATGGTCAACAAGATGCCGGGCGACGAATGGCAGCGCTTCGCCAACCTGCGGCTGCTCTATCTGTACATGTTCACCCATCCCGGCAAGAAACTGCTGTTCATGGGCACCGAGTTCGGTCAGGGCACGGAGTGGAACAGCGCCACGACGCTGGACTGGTATGTCCTGGAATACAACTTCCATCAGGGTATGCAGTTGCTGGTCAAGGATTTGAACCGGCTCTACCACAGCGAATCCGCGCTGCACCACTATGAATTTGAATGGCAGGGCTTTGACTGGATTGACTGCCATGACGCCGAACAGTCGATTCTGAGTTACCTGCGCAAGGACGGCGACGACTTCCTGGTGGTGATCGTCAACTTCACCCCGGTGCCGCGTCATGGCTACCGGATTGGCGTGCCGCGCGCCGGTTGCTATACGGAAATCTTCAATTCCGACTCGCATTTCTACGCCGGTAGCGGCGTTGGCAATGGCGGCATGGACCTCATGACCGACGATCACCCCTGGATGGATCGGCCCTACTCAGTCACCATCACGGTGCCGCCGCTGGGTGGTTTGGTGTTGCGCCCGCCCAAGCCTGCGCCCAAGCCCATAGTGATTGAAGTGGAAGCAGACGAAGTTGAGGAAGCCGCGCCAGTGCCGCTAAAGACGGCCATTGGCCGACGGGCGACCGCTGCGGTTCAAGCCGAAGTGGCACAACCCGAGTAGTTCATTCCCCCAACCCTCCCCCGCCTGGGGGAGGGTGTCTTGCGCTAAACGTGACCCATGGCCAGCGCCTTGTCACGAACGAAGGCATACACCTGACCCACGGTCTCGAAGATTTCCGCGCTGACTTCATCATCATCGAACTGGAGATCGAACCGCTCCTCCAGTGCGCTGATCAACGCCATCACCGCCATCGAGTCGAATTCCGGGATGCTGCCCAGCAACGGCGTCTCCGGGTTCAGTTTTTGCGTCCGGTCTCCCAGTTGCAAAATCTCGCCAATCAACTGCCGCACCTCATCAAACTCGAGCATCGAGACTCTCTCTGTATTGGAATGAAAAGGGGAATCATACATCCCCGGAAGCCTGCTGCGCTCATTCAATCAAATCGATAGGCAAAGTCACCGTTTTCGATCTGCACTTGCACCTGGGCAATGGGCTGACCCGCCATCAACCGGTTCAGGAACTCGGCGCTAATTGCCGGCAGCACGGTGTTGGTCAAAATCGCGTCCACCATGCGCCCGCCGCTTTCCAGCTCAGTACAGCGACTAACGATCAGCTTAACCACCGCGTCGTCATAGAGGAACGGGATCTTGTGGTTCTCCAGAATTCGCTTGGTAATCCGGCCCAGTTGCAGCCGGACGATATCCGCAATCATTTCATCACTGAGCGGGTAGTAGGGAATGGTTACCAACCGACCCAGCAGCGCCGGCGGAAAAACTTTCAGCAACGGTTCGCGCAGCGCCTGGCTGAGTCCTTCCGGATCAGGCAACAGTTCCGGGTCCCGGCACATCCCGGCGATCAGATCGGTGCCGACATTGGTGGTCAATAAAATCAGGGTGTTCTTGAAGTCAATGAACCGCCCTTCCCCATCTTCCATCCAGCCCTTATCGAACACCTGGAAGAAAATCTCATGCACATCGTGATGGGCTTTTTCCACCTCGTCCAGCAACACCACGCTATAAGGCCGCCGCCGCACCGCTTCAGTCAGCACTCCGCCCTCGCCGTAGCCGACATAGCCGGGCGGCGCACCCTTCAGAGTCGAGACGGTATGCGCCTCCTGAAATTCACTCATATTGATGGTGATGACATTCTGTTCACCGCCATACAATGCTTCCGCCAGCGCCAGCGCCGTTTCGGTTTTACCCACGCCTGACGGACCGGCCAGCATGAACACGCCAATCGGCTTGTTGGGATTATCCAGCGCCGCCCGGGAGGTTTGAATCCGCCGGGCGATGATGTCCAGGGCATGGCGCTGGCCGACGATCCGGCGATTGAGAATATCAGCCAGTTTCAGCACGGTGTCGATTTCGTTCTTCACCATGCGCCCAACCGGAATGCCGGTCCAGTCGGCCACCACTGAAGCAATCGCCTGGGCATCGACGCTGGGCAGAATCAATGGTTTCTCGCCCTGCAATTCGTGTAACCGTGCTTGCAGGTCTTTCAACTCCGCCAGCCGCGTCTCCCGCTCAGGATCGACTTCCGGCACCGCATCGGTTTCCACCACGCCACTCACGCCACGCAACTTGGCCCGCAGTTCCAGAATCTGGTCGACCAGACCCTTTTCCTCCTGCCAGCGGGCGTCCAGTTCCGCCAGGCGCGCCTCTTCAGTCTGCAATTTCGCCAGCGCATCCGCCTGACGCTGGACCGCATCAATGCCCACGGCGGTTTCTCGGGCAATGATGTCCAATTCAACCTGCAATCCCTCGATGCGGCGGCGACAGTCTTCGACTGCCGCAGGAACCGCGTGCAGGCTGATCGCCACCCGGGCGCTGGCAGTGTCCAGCAGACTGACGGCCTTGTCGGGCAACTGGCGGGCGGGAATATAGCGATGCGACAGTTTAACCGCCGCCTCCAGCGCCTCATCGAGAATTTGCACCCGATGGTGTTTCTCCATCGTGGACGCCATCCCCCGCATCATCAGCACGGTCTTCTCTTCGCTCGGTTCCCCGACTTGCACCACCTGGAAGCGGCGAGTCAACGCGGGATCTTTCTCAATATGTTTTTTGTATTCCGCCCAGGTCGTCGCGGCGATGGTGCGCAACTTGCCGCGTGCGAGCGCCGGTTTCAGCAAATTGGCGGCATCGCCGGTGCCCGCCGCCCCACCCGCGCCGATCAGCGTATGTGCTTCGTCGATGAATAATATGATGGGTTTAGGCGAGGACTGCACTTCATCAATCACCTGCCGTAACCGATTCTCAAACTCGCCTTTCATACTAGCCCCGGCCTGCAACAAACCCACATCCAGCACCCGCAGCGTCACATCCTGCAATGGCGGCGGCACATCACCGGACGCAATGCGCTGGGCGAAGCCTTCAACGACGGCGGTTTTACCCACCCCCGCCTCACCGGTCAGAATGGGATTATTCTGGCGGCGGCGCATCAGAATATCGACAATCTGGCGGATTTCCTCATCACGGCCCACAATCGGATCGAGTTCGCCGGTGCGCGCCCGCTCGGTCAAATCCACGGAAAAGCGTTGCAGTGCTTCCTGCTTACCCATTTGCGGCGGAGCCATGGCGTCGCTGGCCTCGCCGGGCGCTGCGCCACCGCCCACCTCGGAACCGTCCGTGGCGCGCAGTCCGGCTTCCGGGGAAGCAGTGGTAATCTCCACAAAGCGTTCGGTCAGCTCATCCAGTTTGACCTTATCGAATTCGCGGGAAATGGCCAGCAGCGCATTGCGCAAGTCCGGCGTCTTCAACATCCCCACCAGCAAATGGCCGGTGCGCACCTGAGCGTCCTTGAACATCAGTGTCGCATACACCCAACCTTCCTTCACCGCCGCATCGACATGGGAAGAAAGATCCGAAATCGACGTCGCCCCACGCGGCAAACGATCCAACGCCTCGGTGAAATCCTTCGCTACCCGCGATGGATTCAGATTGAAATGCTGAATGCTGCGATGCAGATCCGAATCCGGCAATTGCAAAATCTGGTGCAGCCAGTGGACCAGTTCCACATAAGGATTCCCGCGTAGCTTGCAAAACACGGTAGCGCTTTCAATAGCTTTGTAGCCCAGACTGTTCAACTTCCCAAACAGCGCAACGCGACTGATGTCGGCCATAAGTGAGGACTCCTTAAATAAAGGTCAAAGGTCAAGATATAGTCTTTCAACTTGAGTGGCCGACACCCCGAACCACCCCGTCGCTTCGCGCCACCCCTCCTTAGCCAAGGAGGGGAATTCAGACATCCGGCGATCATCGGAAAAGGCGATATTGGCTTTTAGCCTTCACAATAGGTCACCGCATCGAGTTTTACATCATCGGCGTCCTGCGCCAAGGGCTGACTAGTCAACCAGGTCGTCCAGCCCAATTGCGATCCCTCGCCGAGTTTCAATGGCGGGACTTCTTCCTTTTTCAGCACCAGATTGACGTCCCAGAGCAGTTCGTCACCGACATAGTTGCGCACCCAGGCCACCAGGCGACGCAGGCTGGCGCTGCCCGGCAAAAAGCGCTGAAAATCCGCCAGACTCATCGGCCCGATGATAATGCGAAACTTGTACTGACCATCCCAGACGCGCTCACCAATGACCGCTGTTAATCCTAATAGCCCGGTATCCGGAGTCTCGCCCAAACGGCACTGGCTCGATTCGGCCAGCGGCAACCAGTGACCCACAAAGCTTTCAATCAGCACCGGCAGTTGGAAAAAATCCCCCAGCAGTGCTTGTAAACCTTCGGCATTATGCGTCTGGGACGCCAACCGACCCGCATAATGGAACTTGGCTAAATCCGGCGCAGCGTCCCGATTCCACAGCGACGGCATCCCCAAACCGAATGAAGCACCAATATAAGTATTAAAACGATCCGTTTCCGGACGGTCGAAACTGACCGTCGGCTGCGCATCCGCCCAAGCCCGGTAAAACAGGGTGAGCATCCGGTGATGAAATACATCGGCGAAGCGGGAGAACGTCGCATCGCTATAGGCTCGCTTCCGCTCATAAGCATATTCAGTCAGATGCAGCGGCAAGGGTCCCTGCGGTCCGAACAGCCCCAGGAAATATTCGGCCAGTCGCGGCGGATGATGCTCATCGCCAGGATCGAACGACGCCAGCGTTGACGGCGCAAACGCCATCGACGGCTCCTGCGTCAAGCGCACCGACTCATCGCTCAGGCGGGTCGCCTTCCCCAAGCGAGGTTGATCTCGATAGCAACACTCCAGACGCCGCAACGCTTGAAAGAAATGAAAAGCATAGGGCGCGCGCCGCAGTGCTTCAAACAGATCGTCTACAGAATTTGTCGACGTCCGATCCGGGCTGGCCATCGCATAATCTCACCCCGCTCTGTCGAGCGGACAACCGTTTCAGTAAAGGAATTGATGGACGCGTATTTCGCGAAAAACCGCTCCAGCACCGCGCCCAATAGAAAAGCCCCCGCGCCCTCGAATGCCGATTCATCCAGATTCACCGCCACTTCCAGACCACGCGCAAAGGCAATCGGACCGGGAATCGGTGCCCGCCGGGTAATCGGCTGGGACTGAACCGAAATCACTCCGTCGATCTGTTGGCGTACTCCCCCTTCCGACAGGTCGCCATACAGCGCCAACAACTCCCGCAGCGCGGCGGCACCCTGACGATGATCGGTATCGGTGAGCGACAGATAATTCAAATTCAGATGACTAATCAACCGCCAAGCGGTATCGCCATGGGCGCGGGACGGGCGCGGCGCGGTGGGTCCGGTCACACAACGCACGGCTTTGACTGGCGCTCCAGAAGCGAGGGTAAAATCCGTATCGCCGCGTCCCACCGGCATGTGCAAGGGCAAATCGCGATTGGTGCACAGCGTAGCAATCGCCAGTTGTTGCAAATTACTGCGATACGGCGCTTCGTCAGCATCGACCAGCGCCAGATAGACCTCACTGCCGATATAGCCGGAGCGTGGCCCCACCCGCCGCTGGCGGCTGGACAACATGCGTGGCAGGCGATGCTGGGTATAAAAAGCGCGCTGCCCCTGCTGATGCAGCCGGTCGTAATTCGCGTAGAACGGCAGAAATTCCTGCTCCTCGCCCTCAGCGCCAATCCCGGTCACGCCCCGGATTTGATAAACCTCGAAATCCATCGGGCGGGTGCGATCCGGCACCAGATGATATTCGGCGACCTGTGGACCGAGATGAATCCGGTCCGCACGTTTGGGAAACAGGTTAATCGCCGGCGCGCAGAACAGCACAAAGTTCTCCGCTGCCACCCGGTTTTCCAAATGCGGATCGACACGATCCAACAACAGGATCAGTTCCAGTTCTTCACCGGCGCACCGGCGCACCGCCGAACCCAGTCCCTCCAGTTCCACAAACAGATAGCGTTGCGGGAATGCAAAGTATTCATGCAACAGGCGATAGCCTTGGAACGAAGCAGGAACGTAAGGCAGCAGCGCCTGTTCTTCCTCGAAGCCCACCCGTTTGACCGGATTGCCGGGTGCCACATCATGCCAGGGCGCAGGCCGTTGACCCGGCCGCGCCACGCGCACAATGACATTCGCCAGCAATTGCTCATACAAATGCGCTGGTAACGCATCGCTCCCCTGCAAATACAAAGTCAACCGCTCCAGCGGCAATTTGCTGAACGGTAAACCGGCCTGCGTCGTCCGCAATCGCAGGCGAATACCCGCCCGGATTTTGTGCGCGTTTGGCAAATCCAGCGAAGCAACTGGCTCCTTGCCCGCGAAGTACTGGGCTTCGGTGATCTCAATCGGCCACAGCGTGACCGGGTGGGCAGTCCGATACTGGCAGGCGGTCTGCTCGCCCTTGCCGAGTACGCTCTGCAACTCGGTCTCGCGGGGAATCACGAAACCCTGGTCCAGCGCACCTTCGGCAGGATCGGGCACAAAGCGCGCAATCGCCATGGACGGCGTAGGCGCGAGATAATGCGGATAAATGACTTCGAGTAGTTGCTGGGTGAACTGGGGAAATTCGGCGTCCATCTTGAGCTGAACCCGCGCCGCCAGAAAACTGAAACCTTCCAGCAGGCGTTCGACATAGGGATCGACGCATTCAAAACCTTCCAGGCCCAGTCGCCCGGCGATTTTCGGGAACTCCTGAGCAAATTCACCGCCCAGTTCGCGCAAGAATTGCAATTCCCGGTTGTAGTACTGCAGCAGACGGGGATCCATCAGCGTCCTCTCGACGGCCGGGCTTCCTGCTCAATTTTCACCTGTCCGCTCTCCAGATCAATTTCAGTTTTCAAATAAAGCTGTTGCGGTAGCGGCTGCCCCCACAATTCGCCTTCGATTTCAAACATCAGGGCGTTATGGTTCATCTGTTGCGCCGCGGTCAGATTCGCCCGGACGCGCAGTGTGCTCTGCAAAATACGCGGTTCAAAATCCAGGATTGATTGGCGCAACAAGTTCTCCAGCATGTTCAGGTCCAGAATACGGATGGTCAGACCCGCCAGCGGCGGAATGCCAAAATTGACCACTGACCGGGCAGCGAACGGGTAACGCTCCGCATCATCCGGATCGAAAGAATGAGGCGTATTGAACACCCAAGTCAGATCGCGCAATACACAATCCCGCAACCGGTTCATCGACAGCACCCGCTTCTCGCGGGATTCCTGCGTCTGTTCCGGCTCATCATCGGTGAGTCGGTCCAGCAGCGAGGGCTGCAACCGGTCCTGCGCAGTGAGTTCAGCCATGGCGGGAAAACTGCTTGGGCAACCGGTGGGAGGGTCTTAAACCGATTCCGGCGCCAGCGACCCGGCAGACTCGCCCAAGCGCAGCAACCGGACATCCAGCAACGGATACTCGCCCTGATCACTGGCCAACAGCCGCTGGCCCAGCCCCAGATAGACGCCTTCCGCCGGCTCCAGCCACTCGGTCTTGTGGCCCAGTTGCACCAGCGGATCTTCACTAGCCTGTGAACCCGGATACCGAGCGGGAATCAGCCCTACCGTCTCACCGCCATTGGCCCAAGTAAAATCAGCCGGCATCCAGACCAGATCGCGCAGATCAGCCGGCGCTTCCAACTTCACGCTGGCGATGTGCTGGATGGGAATCCAGAAGTAGCGGCCATTCACAATCGCTTCCAGCACCGGACCCAACCGGGTATCCGCGTCGGCGATCCAGGCAAAAGGCTGGTTATCGATAGTCCCCGGCATAGTCGGCGCGGCTTCAAACGCCTGATCCCGCAGCGCCGCCGCCTGTTGATGATGACCCTCGGCAGTCAGGCGCAACGCTTCCAGCAGCAGGGCGGTCCACGGCTCCGGATCGCCAAAGATCAGCGGCGACCGACGACCGGCGAACACCTCGGCGCGCAACACCTCGCAGCGCAGGGCTTCGCGATAGGTCTGGACCATCGACAAGCTGCTGGCGTCCATCTCGGCCAGCACATTCAACTGGTTCAGCGCTCGATCCCACTGCCCCATCACGGCCAGTAGTTGAAATAGAAAAATCCGGTGTTTGGGATTCGCCGGCTCCCGGCGCACCTGGTCCTGCACACCGGTCAGCACCGGCTTCAGACTGTGTTCCGCCAACAATTCACCAAACAGCATCAGCGCTCTCCCGGATCGTTAAAGTTAAAAACGCCAAAGGCCGGTAGTTTCCCACCGGCCTTATGTCGATTAACCCACCTCGACGGTGGTCTGATCGAAGAAAGCCTCCACTGGCTTACCAATCGTGCCGCCTTTGGTGTCCTGCTGCTCGTAATGCACGGTCAACTTGGCGTAGGCGAAACTGACATTGCTGAAGGGCTCCTCCTGACCCTCGCTGCCCGACCAGTCCACGTGCTCGACCAGGCAGTTGTCAAACGTATAAATCTCAAAAGGCTTCTGCACTGCGCCCTTCGCGCCAACATTCTTGGTCAAATGCACCACGATTTTGTCGATGTGCTGACCGGAGGTCATGAAACCAAACAGTTGTGGCGTCGCCTTTTCGCGCTTCATCGTGCAACTGAAAGAACTGACCGAGGTGCGCCCCGAAGACAAACCGGTTGATCCGGAACTGACCGTCGATGGATTGCTCGCGCTAAAGCTGTAGCTGTACAGTTTGATCCACTTCTCGTAACCCTTGGCCGTGCTTTCGCCTTCGATACCGTTTGAAACCTGCATATATGAATCATAAGACATGTCATTGACCTCCAATGGGGATTGATCTTTGCACGATGACCAGGCATCGCGCTTCTTGCCTTCGAGCAGGTGATAGAACCTGTCTATTGCTGGAGATCCGGTTCGATCACGCTCTCGATCTGGACTACAGCACAACCCGTGCCATTCTTACAACCGCATGATTTAAATTCAATTTAAGTCCATCAATACGATTCGGACGCAGAGGCCAAATTTTGGGCCTGTCAAAATGGCCCCCTGCCCGGTCATTTTGAACCGATAGCCTCAACCACCCTTGGCCGACGGCAGCTTGGAAACCAGCCGTAGCGACACGGTCAGGCCCTCCAGTTGATAATGCGGCCGCAGGAAGAACTTGGCGCTGTAATAGCCCGGATTACCCTCCACTTCTTCCACAACCACCTCGGCGTCCGCCAGCGGATACTTGGCCTTGGTCACTTCGGAAGATGTCGCCGGTGCGCCATCGATATAGTTGGAGATCCAGCTCTGCAACCAGCGCTGCATATCATCGCGCTCCTTGAACGACCCGATCTTGTCGCGCACGATGCACTTCAGGTAATGCGCGAAGCGGCAGGTCGAGAACAGATAAGGCAGACGCGCTGACAGGTTGGCGTTGGCGGTGGCGTCCGGATCATCATATTCCGCCGGCTTTTGCAACGACTGGGCACCGATGAACGCGGCGAAATCGGAATTCTTGCGATGGATCAGCGGCAGAAAACCATTCTTGGACAGTTCGGCCTCGCGGCGGTCGCTAATGGCGATTTCGGTCGGGCATTTCATGTCCACGCCACCATCGTCGGTCGGGAAGGTATGCGTCGGCAAGCCCTCGACTGCACCGCCGGATTCGACGCCGCGAATACGGGTACACCAGCCATATAGCTTGAACGCCCGGTTGATATTGACCGCCATGGCATAGGCCGAATTCGCCCAGACATACTTCTCGTGAGTGCTCCCCTCGACATCCTCTTCGAAATCAAACTCCTCGACCGGATTGGTCTTCGCCCCATAAGGCTGTCGCGCCAGAAACCGGGGCATCGCCAGGCCAATGTAGCGGGAGTCGTCGGATTCGCGCAGCGAGCGCCAACCGGCGTACTCGGGAGTTTGAAAGATCTTGGTCAGGTCGCGGGGATTGCTCAGTTCCTGCCAGGACTCCATTTGCATCACGGTAGGCCCAGCCGCCGCGATAAACGGCGTATGACCGGCAGCGGCTACTTTGGAAATCTCGCCCAGCAGTTCCACATCGGGCGGGCTGTGATCGAAGTAGTAGTCTCCGACCAGACAGCCGTAGGGTTCGCCGCCAAATTGCCCGTATTCCTCTTCATAAATCTTTTTGAAGACCGGACTTTGATCCCAGGCGGTGCCCTTGTATTTCTTGAGCGTCTTGTGCAGTTCCTTCTTGGAAATGTTCAGGACGCGAATCTTGAGCATCTCATCGGTCTCGGTGTTATTGACCAGATGATGCAGACCGCGCCAGGCGCTCTCCAGCGCCAGGAAATCGGGGTGATGCAGGACCAGATTGAGCTGCTCGGTGATTTTCTGATCGAGCGCGGCAACCATCGACTCAATCGACTTGACGACATCTTTGGACACCAGGCTGGTGTATTGCAACGCCTGTTCGGCCAGGGTCCGCACCGCCGACTGGACAGCTTCCTTGGCCTGATCGGACTTGGGTTTGAATTCCCGTTGCAACAGCGAGGCAAAATCGCCAGCTTCCAGCGTTTCGACTTCGGATTGAACTTGGGTAGTCTGAGCGGCTTCAGCCATGATTCATCACTCCTTGGCAGCGGGCGATTCGGCGTCCTGGGGCTTGGGCGCAGCCGCCAGGGATTGCAGGAGACTGGGATCATTGAGCACCTTGGCGATCAATTCCTCAGCGCCGGTTTTGCCATCCATATAGCTCATCAAGTTGGATAACTGCTGACGGGCCTGCAACAGCCGGTTGAGAGAATCAACCTTACGCGCCACGGCGGCGGGAGAAAAGTCATCCATGCTCTCGAAGGACAAATCAACGCTTAATTCGCCCTCACCGGTCAGGGTATTCGGCACCCGGAACGCCACACGCGGCTTCATGGCCTTGAGTCGGCTGTCGAAATTGTCGACATCGACCTCCAGGAACTTGCGGTCGGCCACTGCCGCCAAGGGTTCGGCGGGTTTGCCGGACAGATCGGCCATGACGCCCATCACGAACGGCAACTGCACTTTTTTCTGGGCGCCATAGACCTCGACATCGTATTCAATCTGGACACGCGGCGCCCGGTTGCGGGCAATAAATTTCTGACTGCTCATCGCCATCGGATCATGACCTCTCTGACGTGAATCACATTGGGCTACATTGAGATAAACCTAGTCTATCCGTCAAGAATTGTACAGGGGAAGACCCTCATTCCATCGCTTCGGGCGGCGTCCCGAAAATCATATCGGCCTGATCGGTTCCACCGGGCGTCAAATCGCGCAGAATCTCCATAAAATCCATCCTGACCAGTCGTCTGGCCCGTTTCAACAGGAACGGGATGGGGCTGGACGGCTCATGGCGGCTATAATATTCACAAATCTTGTCCAGGGTGCGAATGACATCCTCGCGGTTGGCGATCTCCCCCACGACCATCCGCTGCGCCGCCCCGCCGCCACCCATAGCGCCCGGTTCCAGCGTCTCGACCATCCCGGCTTCAACCTCGCCCACACCACTGACGCCACGCCGCTGCAGTTGTTCATTGAGAACCTGCCGAATCTCCTTGAGCACACTGGTTAAAGCACTCAGATCAGGCGACTGGGTTACGCCGACCTGATCCGTCAGCAGCGTCTCAATATGCGCCATCCGGTCAAAAGCGGCGGCGACCGCCTCGGCAGTCGCCTGCAACTCTTCAACATTCGCATCCTGAAAAGCGCCATCAATCATCCCTTGACTCGGCGGCGTGGGTTCCTCTTGGCCAGTGGCAACCGGGGTCAGCAAGCCGGCGGCGATCTGAATATCGCGCAGGCTGAAACGCCCTAGAGCGCGGGAACTCACCAGGGGGGCGCTGCGCAAATCATGTAGCGTAGTTTCCGGATCGCACAACGCCACGATGGTATTGATGCGCAGGGTGGGATCGTTGTCATCGTCGGGATCGAGTTGCGGATACACCAAGGCCCAGTGGCGCTCCAGCAGTCCCTCCAGTAACGCCAGACCGTCAGCAAATCCCGGCAGACCGTCGGTATTGAGCAGCGCACGGGTCAGATAAGCCGCCACCCGCAAATCCCGGGTGCGCGCCAACAGATTCAGTGCGGATGCGCTAACGCCGCGCCAGTCGGGCGGCTCGGCGGGAATAATGGTGTTGCCGTACTGGCGCTCCGGGGTTCCCTGCGCCAGTTTCTCCATCTCCGCAAACTGCGGGTCATACTCGAGATCCTCGCCACACGGCGATTCATCGGTAATTTCACTTAACAGGCTTTCAATATCAATGACGCTCATCAGTTAGCCACCTCAATCCACTGCGCTGGGCTTAAAAACGAACCTCGCTTGGCGCTATGCCAAGAGCAGTATAGACTGCATACTAACGATTTGATGCAAATGGCCGACGAAAACCCGCCCAGGTGGTGGAGGCGCTCCCCCTGCCAACGGACATCGCACTATGCCCCTGAAATTGACCATTACCAGTTACCAAAGACTCTCACCAGGCCAGGAACCGGCTAAGACCCTCGAACGCGGCTCGCTCAAGATTGGCCGCGCCTCCAAGAACGACTGGATCCTGCAAGATCCCGAGCGGATCCTGTCCAGCGAACATTGCGTCGTCCACTGCAAGGACGGCGGCTACGTTCTCACGGACACCAGCACCAACGGCACTTTCCTCAATGATTCAGAACAGCGCATCCCGCGCAATCAGGCCGTTCAACTCAAGAGCGGCGATCACTTCGTCCTTGGGGAATACGAAATCGCCGTCGCCATCGTCGATGCTGAAGCAGAAAGCGAGGATGAGGAAGCCGAGGGTCCGCTCACCGACATCGCGTTTGCTCCGGGGCTAACTCCGCAGCCCCCGGCGATTCCGGCCAATGCGTCGCCGCAATTCGGGGCATCCAGCGATATCCTCAAACCCTCCTTTAGCGATCTGCTCACTGACAGGCACGATGACCAGGATCACCTCGGACTCGGACAGTCGATGGCTGGATTACCCACCCCCGGAGCGGCCACCGAACCGCCCTCCGACCTTGGGGGACCCGAAGGCGCCGTTTACGAACCCCCCGATCTATCTACCCCTGAGCCACTGCTGGAACCTACGCCCCGGCTTCAGGAGCTGATTCCCGAGCCATTCGACTTACCAGTTCCACCGCTGCCGCCAGAACCCATCGACCGACCGCTCCCCGAACCCGCCGCTTCCACGGCTGAAGGTGGAACACTGATTCCTGACGACTGGTGGCAAGCGCCGGCCTCTGTGGCTGCTCCGCCGGTAACTCCAGTTTCAGCTCCTCCGCTCACCCCGCCATTCGTGGAGCCGACGCCGAAACCGTTGATTGCGCCAGCAGTTGCTGAACCAGTTGGACCGGATACCCATGAGTTATTGCAAGCCTTTCTAAAAGGCGCTGGCCTGCCCCCTCTCCACCTGACCGACGACCAGTGGCTGGCGACGATGAGCAGTCTCGGCACGATCTTCCGCGAAACCGTGCGCGGACTCATGGACATTCTGCTGGCTCGTGGCGATATCAAAGGCGAATTCCGGCTGGACCGCACCAATATTGGCCCGGTGGAAAATAATCCACTGAAAACCCCACCCGGCCAGCCACCGCTGCGGGTGGAAGAGGTTATGGCGTTGCTGTTGATCGAACAAAAGAGCACCTACATGTCGCCGGTCCAGGCAGTGCGCGAAGGGTTTGATGACATCAAGGCTCACCAACTGGCGGTCATGGCCGGGATTCAGGCGGCGCTGAGTCGTCTAATCAGCCGATTCGATCCCGACCATCTGCAAACCCGCCTTGAACAGAGCGTACTGGACAATATCTGGCCGTCCAATCGCAAGGCCAAATACTGGGATTTGTTCAACGCTGAATATCAAGCCATCGCCCGGGAAGCCGAAGATGATTTCAACGAACTGTTTGGCGACGAATTTGCGCGCGCTTACGAGGAGCGACTGCGTTCCCGCTGAATGGGTCGGCGTCTGGCCTTCATCGGGAATAGGCTACCGTTCCGCGCTGGCGGTGCTACATTTATCGGGGTTAAGTCATCGGGGTTAAGCCATGAGTTGGTACAGCAAGGTCGTGTGGTCCGAGGGGATGTTCCTGCGTCCCCAGCATTTCCAACAACAGGATCGTTATCTCGAAGCCCTGGTTCGCCAATCCTGCGGCCCACTGCGGCCCTACGCCTGGGGCATAACGGAGTTGACTCTTGACCGGGAAGCACTGGCGCTGGGCAAGTTGGGCATCGCGACGGCCCAGGGACTGCTGCCCGACGGCACGCCGTTCAGCATTCCCGACCATGATCCGCCGCCGCCGCCACTGAACATCGACACGGAGGTGCGCGATACGCGGGTCATGCTGGCACTACCGCTGCGGCGCACCGGGGTGGCGGACGTGGAGCGCGGCGATTATCAGGACACTTCCGCGCGTTACCGGGCGGCGGCCAGCGAAGTGCGCGATAACAATTTCGATACCGCCAACAATAGCGCTCAGGTCGAAATCGGCGAGCGCCGTCTGCGCCTGTTCCTCGACACCCGCGATGCCAGCGACTACACCTGCATCGGCATCGCCCAGGTGCTGGAGAAGCGGTCTGATCAGACCGTGGTGCTGAACACGGATTATCTGCCGCCCTGTCTGGACTGTCGTGGCGCACCGGCTCTGAAAGGCTTCGTCTCGGAAGTCCTCGGCCTGTTGCACCAGCGCGGCGATGCGCTGGCGGAGCGGGTGGTCGGGGCCGGTTCGGCGCGCGGCGGCCTGGACATCGCCCAGTTTTTACGCCTGCAGGCCGTCAATCGCTTTGAACCGTTGTTCGCACACCTGGCGACCATGCCGGGTCTGCATCCGGAAACGTTCTATCAGATCGCCCTGCAAGTCGCCGGCGAAATGGCCACCTTCACCGACAAGGTCAAGCGGCGGCCGCCCGTCTTTCCCGCCTACGATCACGATGATTTGCAGAAAACCTTCGCCGCGCTGATCACCGAACTGCGCCGGTCGCTCAGTCTGGAAGAAGTCGAAGCCGCCATCCGCATCCCCATCGAAGAACGCCAGTATGGTATTCGAGTAGCGATCATCACCGACCGCGAGCGGCCCCTGCTCACCAAGGCCACCTTCATCCTGGCGGTGCGCGCCGACATGGCGGCCGACCTGCTGCGCAACCGTTTCCCGGCCCAAGTCAAAATCGGCCCGGTGGAACGTATCGCCCAGTTTGTTAATCACCACCTGCCGGGCATTGGCGTCAGCGCCCTGCCCGTGGCCCCCCGGGAAATTCCCTACCGCGCCGACTTCATCTATTTCCGCCTTGACCGCAGTAGCGAGTTCTGGAAACAGATCCTCAATTCCGGCGGCTTCGCCTTCCATGTCGGCGGCGACTTTCCGGGACTGGAGATGGTGTTCTGGGCCATCAAAGAATGATGGAGTAACCAACCGTGACTATTGACGATCCCTTTGCCACGGGTGACGACGTTGACCGCACTATCGTCCGTCCGGCACCGGGCGGAAGACGGCCACCGACGGCTGAACCCGCACTGCCTCACCCGCCGGCTACTCCGCCCAGCGCCAGTTCAGCGCCGATATCACCGGGTGTCGGACT
>JAUPTV010000288.1 GCA_030917925.1 Pseudomonadota bacterium | reverse complement strand
TGGACGTGGCGGGCCGGGTGGGTGGTGGATTCTCGACGAGCCGGAAATCCACTTCATTCGTGACGAGGAAGTGCTGGTTCCTGACCTGGCCGGCTGGCGGCGGGAGCGAATGCCGCGTTTACCGAAAGATCAGCGCATTCAGGTCGTTCCGGACTGGGTTTGTGAAATTCTGTCGCCCTCCACCGCCCGTAAGGACCGAATGACCAAAATGCCGGTTTACGCCCGCTATGGCGTTCCGTATCTGTGGCTGGTCGATCCACTGGCCCGGACCCTCGAAGCCTTCGCGCTGCGTGAAGGACGCTGGACGGTCATCGGGCAGTTTCAGGATGAGGCTATTGTCAGCGTGGAACCTTTCCAGGAGATCGGGTTGGAGCTGGGTGCATTGTGGGAACCCGCTGAGGATTGATTAGGATTATTCCCTATGCCCTTGTCATGGAACGAGATTAAAGACCGCGCCCTGGCCTTTTCCCGCGAGTACGTTCGGGAAACCTCGGAAGATAGCGAGGCTAAGACTTTTTGGGATGCCTTTTTTCATATTTTCGGCGTGACCCGGCGGCAGTTAGCATCGTTTGAAGCGCCGGTCTGGAGCCGGATTTCCCCGGCGATTTTCGGGTCGCTGTTCCAGTCGATCATGGACACCCGCGCCCGGCGACATCTCGGGGCGCATTACACCAGCGAGCAGCACATCCTCAAGGCGTTGCAACCGCTGTTTCTGGACCGGCTGCACCAAGAATTTCAACAGGTGCGGCGGAATCCCCAGCGATTATTGGACTTTCAGCGCCAGTTGGCCACGGTGCGCGTGCTGGACCCGGCCTGCGGCTGCGGCAATTTCCTGGTCGTCGCTTATCGGGAACTACGGTTGCTGGAATTGGAGGTGCTGCGGGAATTGCATCAGGCCCGCGCCAGCGATTTTCTCGATGTCGGCCAGATTGTTAGCGTGGATGTGGATCAGTTTTACGGGATTGAGTTGGAGGAGTTCCCAGCGCAGATCGCCCAAGTGGCGCTGTGGCTGACCGATCATCAGATGAACCTGCGGGTGTCGGAAGAATTCGGCCAATACTTTGTGCGCCTGCCACTGGTGAAAGCGCCGCAGATTGTCCACGGCAACGCGCTAACCGTGGACTGGCGAGCGCTGGTGAAACCGGAAGCGTTAACCGTTATCGTCGGCAATCCGCCATTTGTGGGCAAAGCATTTCAAAACGAGGCGCAAAAAGCCGATCTGGCGCGACTGTTTGCCGGGGTCAAGGGCTTCGGCGTACTGGATTATGTCGCCGGCTGGTATCGAAAGGCGGCGGATTACATGGCGGACAATCCGGCGATTCGGACGGCTTTCGTCTCCACCAATTCCATCACTCAGGGCGAGCAGGCCGGGGTGTTATGGCCCGACCTGTTCCAGCGCGGCACCCGGATCAATTTTGCCCATCGCACCTTTCAATGGACTTCCGAGGCGCGGGGGCAGGCGGCGGTGCATTGCGTGATCGTTGGCTTTGCGCTCCACGATGACCCCGCAAAATGGCTGTTTGACTACGAAACCCCGAAAGCCGAACCGCATGCCACGCAAGCAACGAATATCAATCCTTATCTGGTCGATGCGCCGAATGTCGTGCTGGAGAATCGTCGTTCCCCCATCGGTTCCGCGCCGCCGATTGTGTTCGGCAGTATGCCCAACGATGGCGGTCATTTGCTGCTGTCGGCGGACGAGAAGGAAGCGCTGCTGGCACGGGAACCGAAAGCAGCGGTCTGGTTGCGGCATCTGTTGGGCAGTGAGGAATTTATTAACGGACGGGAACGCTGGTGTTTGTGGTTAGTGGGCATCCGCCCGGAGGAACTCCGCGCCCTGCCCGCCGTGTTGGAACGGGTGGAGGCAGTGCGACGCTATCGACTGGCGAGTACGCGAGCGGCCACAAGGGAACTGGCGGCGACGCCGACCTTGTTTGGCGAAATCAGACACCCCGGTTCTGGACAATATGTGCTGATTCCCCGCGTTTCTTCCGAGCGGCGCGCATGGATTCCTATCGCGATCTTGCCGGCTGAAATCATCTCAACCGACGCTAATCTCATCATCCCTACCGCCACGCTCTACCACTTCGGCGTTCTCTCCTCGACAATGCACATGGCCTGGGTGCGGGCGGTGTGCGGGCGATTGGAAAGCCGCTACCGCTATTCCGCCGGCATCGTCTACAACAACTTCCCGTGGCCGGAGCGTTCGGGTGGAGCCGGTATCGAAACCGCTGCCCAGGTGATTCTTGATACCCGCGCCCGCTTTCCCAACGCCACACTGGCCGATCTCTACGATCCCTTGACCATGCCGCCGGAATTGCTCAAGGCGCATCGGGCGCTCGACCGGGCAGTAGACGCTGCGTATGGCAAAAGCGTGTTTCCCACAGAAACCGAACGAGTCACGTTTCTGTTTGAGCAGTATCAGGCGCTCACATCCCTGTTGCCGGAAGACCGCGCCAAGCCAGGCCGTCGATGACATTGATACCTATGTCGTAATCTCGGGTCATTGCCGATAGCGGGCTACCCGTGTCAAGCATACCAGGCTACTGCGCTGTTCTGTCAGGGTCACGGCTTGGCGTTCAAGGCAAGGGACTTGGCGGCGCGGCAAGTCCCTTGAACGCCATGCCCAAGTTATCCACCACGGGACCCGTTCCATCCTGGGTTACGGCTCGCAGTTCGATACGAGAGGATGATCCGGTCGCCACCAGGTTGTAGGCATGACGAACGAAACCAAAGGCATTGCCTGGCGGGTAAATCGTGTCGACAACCTGACCTTCCCAGATGACCTGCACCCCCGAAGAGTCAGAAGTGGTGCCAACGCGGCCGCTCAAATCAAAACTGAACTCATATTTTGCGCCTGGCTGCGCACTAATTTCACGATAGAGATTTGAAGGCGTCCCGGAGTACCCTTCAAGCTCAATGACACCAATATTGCCGCCAGACGTGTCACCATAAGCCTCACCTTTACCGTATTCAACTTTGCCATCGGGATTGTCTGTCTTCCATCCCCAGACACCTGGATCCTGCGACATCCACGCCCCGGTGATGGGGGGTTGGGAAAAATCGGTCTTTACGGATTCAGCCATGGGTGCGAGTTTTGGCAAAGTGGCCACTGTAGGAGGAATAACCGCCTGTGTTCCCGGTAAGGGGATGCATTGCCCGTTGGCGCTGCGCGTCTGTCCCGCCGGGCAGCCCGCAGTAGAAGTAGAAGTTGCAGCGGCTTGTGTCAGCACAGCGGTGCCATCGCACGCCACGGCTGGAGTGCTGTTCTTACAGAGTGGCGCATCATCGCTGGTCAAGCGCATGGCGAAGCTCACCACTGTTTCTGTCAACACAGCACCCGGCTCTATGACGCTGTCACTACGCATAGTGTCGTAGACCCCACGGGCAGTTTGTACACCCAATACACCGCGAGAACCTGCTTGTGCGCAGACAATCAGTACCGGCCGGTAACCGCCGCTCACCGCGGTAAATCCATAGCCCAGGGTCGCATAGGGACTGGCAAGATGGGAACTGTCTAAGCTTTTGGCCAGTTCTGCGCAGTCGTCAGAATTGGAATTTTTCGTTTCTATGGCCACACTGGTACGAATAGCATCGTATTGCTCGATGATCTCGACACCCCGTGCCCGTGCTGTGTAGACCTGATAGCCGACAAAGGCTATCGCCGCCAAAATCCCCATGATCGCAACAACGATCAACAGCTCAATGAGTGTAAATCCCGCCAGTTTCCTGGTCTCTCTTGATTTCATGGTGAAACTCCCATTTCTGTTTTCCCCTTTCAAGGATAGGAAATCATCGTTGACGACGGCTCAATAGCTTTGTTCCAGGGTGATCTGGCCGTACCTGGCGCTCAAGGTGTAACGAGCGTTGCCGTGGTATTGATAGTTGACCAAAGCTGCCAGCGCCGGGTTGGGCAACTGCTCCGGCCAGTTGCCAGTGCGGTCGCGGTAGTCATTGACGTCCTGGGCGGCTTGCGCCATGAGCATTTCCAGATCAGCCCGCATGGTTTGCGGCGACGGTCCGAGCAGCCAATAGCGCAACGGGCGCTGCTGCCAGGCCAGCACTCCGACAAAACTGACCACCGCGATCACCGCGAT
>JAUPTV010000287.1 GCA_030917925.1 Pseudomonadota bacterium | reverse complement strand
CTCGGACGCCCGCGTCTGGGATGTGAATTTCCTGCCCTATTTCGCCAAACAGGGCTATGAGGCCCATGCCGTCAGTCTGCGCGGCCATGGACTCAGCGAGGGCCACGAGCGATTGCATCGTTGGCGGTTGGCCGATTACGTCGCCGACCTGGCCAAAGCGGTGCAGACTATGCCCAATCCGCCGTTGCTGATTGGCCATTCCATGGGCGGCATGGTGATTCAGAAATATCTCGAAGATCACGCCGGGATCGCCGGCATGGTGCTGATGGCCTCGGTGCCACCACAGGGCTTGTTCCCCACCAACCTGCACATGGCGATGCGCCATCCGCTCCTGTTCCAGCAGATGATGTTGTTCGCCATGCTCGGTCCCAGCTACGGGTCGGTTGGGATGATGCAGCGCTTGCTGTTCTCCAAAGATACGCCGCTGACGAAGCTCCAGGATTATTTCGATCTGGTGCAGGCCGAATCGCAGATGGTCGCCATCGACATGATGTGGTTCAACCCGCTGCGGCTGAAACCCGGACAATTGTGGCTGCCCTTGCTGGTAATGGGGGCGCAACAGGACGTGTTCGTTTCGCCAGCGATGGTGCAGGAAACCGCCCGCTTCTATCGCACCGAAGCACAGATCCTGCCGAACATGGCTCATGCCATGATGCTGGAAATGAACTGGCAGGAGGCGGCAGAACGGCTGCTCGGCTGGCTGAACCGGACGATTGACGCACGAACCGCAGCGGCGGCCTGAAGCACACCCTTACCCCCAACCCCTCTCCCTGAAGGAGAGGGGAGCCAGTCCCTACCGCAACATCCGCCGCAGGATTTTGCCGACGTTGGTCTTGGGCAATTCGTCGCGGAATTCGATGTGGCGCGGTGTCTTGTAACTGGTCAGATGTTGGCGGCAATGGGCAATCAGCGCCTCGGCAGTGAGCGTAGGGTCTTTCCTGACCACCACAATCTTGACCGCCTCGCCCGACTTCTCATCCGGCACCCCGACCGCCGCCACCTCCAAAACGCCGGGATGCTGGACCACAATGTCCTCGATCTCATTCGGATAGACATTGAAGCCGGACACCAGAATCATGTCCTTCTTGCGATCCACGATCCGCACATAACCCTGCGCATCGACGTATCCGACGTCGCCAGTACGCAGATAGCCATCCCCGGTCATCACTTTCGCGGTTTCTTCCGGCCGCTGCCAGTAACCGTGCATCACCTGCGGGCCACGAAGACAAATCTCCCCGATTTCTTCCGCGCCAATGCCGCGTTCCCGATCATCGTCATCACGGATTGACAATTCGGTAGACGACAAGGGCAAACCGATACTGCCGTTGTACTCGGGCAAGGTCAGCGGATTGATGCAGGCCGCCGGTGAGGTTTCGGTCAGACCATACGCTTCAATCAGCGGGGTTCCGGTCACTTGCTTCCAGCGCTCGGCCACTGCCCGCTGCACGGCCATGCCGCCGCCGAGACTGATTTTCAGGGCGCTGAAATCCAACTGATCGAAACCGGGCGTGTGCAACAGGCCGTTAAACAACGTATTCACCCCGGTAATGGCGGTGAAGCGCACCTTGCCCAGTTCCTTGACGAAGCCGGGCATATCGCGGGGATTGGTGATCAGGATATTGTGGCCGCCGACTTTCATAAACGTCAGGCAATTCGCAGTCAGCGAGAAGATATGATACAGCGGCAATGCGGTAATAATGGTCTCTTCCGCCGGCTTGGAATACCGCTTCAACCAGGCCGAAGCCTGTTGCAAATTCGCCACCAGATTGCCGTGCGTCAGCATCGCCCCTTTGGAGACGCCAGTCGTGCCGCCGGTGTATTGCAGAAACGCCAGATCATCATGATTCAGCGGGACCGCATTCAGCGCCTTCTCCGCGCCCTCGTTCAGCACTTGCCGAAAGGGAATCGCACCGGGAATATTCCAGGCTGGGACCATTTTCTTCACATACTTCACGACAAAATTGACCAGTAGCCGTTTGGGGAACGGAAACAGATCGCCCAGTTGCGTCGTGATAACGGTCTTGACCGGTGTTTTCGCCAGGACTTCCTGCAAGGTATGAGCGAAATTCTCGATGATGACAATGGCTGTCGCCCCGGAATCAATCAACTGATGCTCCAATTCACGCGGCGTATAAAGCGGATTGACATTCACCACGACCATCCCCGCCCGCAATGCGCCAAACAGCGCAATCGGGTATTGCAGGGCATTGGGCATCATGATGGCCACCCGGTCGCCCTTGTTCAGCCCCCGCGCTTGCAACCAGGCACCGAAATCGCGGCTGAGCCGGTCGATGTCCCGATAGCGCAGGGTGACGCCCATATTGGAATAGGCGGGCAGGTCGGCAAACCGCTCACAACTCTTTTCCAGAATGTCCTTGAGCGACGCAAACTCGTTTAAATCAATCTCCGCCGGGACGCCCGCCGGATATTCTTTCAGCCAGATCTTTTCCACTGTTTTATCCTCCTATTGCTTGGTTTTCTCATCCGGGTCGGCTTCACCCTGGAAAATCGCCCCGATTCAACCACACTTAAAATCAGTCCATTACCCCGATGATCCGCCGATGCCACTCTCCGAACCTGCGCCCATGAAAACCCGTGACCGCATTTTGCAGACCAGCCTGCAATTGTTCAATGAACACGGCGAACCCCGCATCACCACCAACCATATCGCCGATGAATTGGACATCAGTCCCGGCAATCTGTATTACCACTTCCGCAACAAGGACGACATCATCTGGCTGCTGTTCGAGCAATTCGAGCGACGGATGGACGCTGCCTTGCAAGTCCCGGAGCGGCGGGCACCGGATATGGAAGATATGTGGCTCTACCTGCATCTGGTTTTTGAAACGATCTGGGAATACCGGTTTTTCTACCGCGATCTCGACAATCTGCTCAGTCGCAACAAAAAACTGCGCACCCATTTCCGCCGCATTATCGAACGCAAGGTCACGACCGCCGCCGCCATCTGCCAGGGACTGGTGGACGCTGGCGTTATGAATGCGACGGCTGAAGACATTGCCGCACTGGCCCGCAATATCGCCGTCGTCGCCACCTACTGGTTGAATTTCCAGCGCATCCGCACCAGCGCCGCGACCGTGAATCAGGATAGCGACCACCTGGCGCTGGGCGTTTATCAGGTGCTGTCACAGGTGGCCCCCTTTCTGCGCAGCGACGCCCGGCAACTGCTGCACCACATCAGCCGCGAGTATCTGACGTAAGCGCTTCCAATTGATCCAGCGTAGCGTTCAATTCCCGCACCAGTCGGTGGCGAGAGGGCGTTGGTGCCGTTAGTCCCCGCTGATTGCGCAGACCGCTGTAATAATGCCGATCTGGATCTTCCAGCACCTCCAGCCGCATCCGAATGCCGTGCCGGGCCAAAATGGGTTCCAGTTCCGCACGGCGGGCCAGCAAATCCTGGCGGGTGGTCTGATAGGCGTGTTCACAGACCCAGAGCCGACTGGAAAAGCTGAAAACATTGGTGAAAAACATCTTGGCATCGTCACGGTTCGGCTCGAACAGGATCACATCGGACTGGGCAAATTCGGTATTGTATTTCTCCATCCCGACCTGCAACCGCGAATGGATCAAGGCGCGGAAGGTCTGGGACAGCACCACCGGCAACCCACCCTCGACCAGACTGCCGACCTGCGTGGGCCGACCCGCTGCCGCGGCCAACCGGGCATCAAAGGGGGCCAGTGGATTCAGGCAAAACAGCAGATCCAGTCCTTCCTGCAAGGCCACCGACGCATGCATGGTCTTACGCAACGCGCCATCCACAAAATAGCGTCCATCAATTTTCACCGGCGGATACAGGCCGGGTAATGCGGTACTGGCCTGCACCGCCCGGGAAATCCGCACTTGGTCGTAACCTGGTGCACCAAATTTCACCGACTCGCCGGTATCCAGATCCACTGCCACCACATACAGCTTGTTCCGCAACTGGCGAAAATCATCGGTGCGGCCCGGTGCGCTCCACATCCGGGACAGGTATTCGTAAATCGGCTCGTTGTCGAACACCCCCGCCGGCAAGGCGCGCCCCAGTCGGGTCAGCGATTGCAGAAAACTCAAGTCCAGGGGATTTCGCCAATAACGCCAGCAGGATTCCCACAGCAATTTCGGCACGGACAGCAAGCGCCGCCAATATTCGCCGAACGCCGGCGTCAGGAAAATTTGTGGATCGAGCGGGTGTTCCGTGGATTCATTGCTGATAAACGTGTGGCACATTTGCCCGGTGTCCATCTGATTCGCCAATAGCCCGGCGACCACTGCGCCAGCGCTGACGCCGACGTACACCTCAAGATTATTGAAGTCCACGCCCTCCAGCGCTTCATCCAGCGCCCGCAACGCGCCAATCTCATAGATCAGGCCCACCGGCCCGCCGCCGGCGACCGCCAAACCAATGCGGGAACCGCTGGCCTGACGTTGAGTGCTTTCCGGCTGAGTGACCAGCATAGCGGTCTCCGTTTTCGTGAATGAATGATCGGTTACTCGTGCGGTTCGTCGCCCCACGGACTCATCAGCGTCATCAACAGCAGCTTGTCAAATTCGCTGACGAACCGGCTGACCACTGCCTCTGGGTCAGCGATCAATTTCCGGTCAGCCACCACGCCAAAATGCACCCGGTTGTGGTAACTGAGGATGCTGACGCCGATGCCGATATGACCCGACTGCGGAACCCAGAACATCATTTCTGACAAGCGGACGCCACCCAGATAGATCGCCTCGCGTGGACCGGGGACGTTGGTCATCACCGCTGACGCCTTATTGCTCAGCATCTCCAGCAATGGCTGCTGCAACCGGTTTGGCCCCATGCCCACCGTACCCAACAGGCCCAGCGCCAGAATCGGCTGGTAGGATTCCTTCAACTCCTGCATCCGCCGCCGCACCTCGTACATCCGCTCCAGCGGATTAGCGATGCCCACCGGCAATGCCAGAAACACCAGACCGAAGAAATTGCCCAAATCCGCTACTTTCTTCACCGGCCGCAGATTGACGGGAATCACCGCCCGGATTTGCAAGTCCTCGGGAACCGGGTCGCCCTTTTCGATGAAATAGCTGCGCACCGCACCAGCGACGACCGCCAGCAATACATCATTGATTGAACCGCCCAGCGCCTTGCCAATCGCCTTCACCTCATGCAAATCCAGCGGCTCGGCCCAGGCGACCCGTTTGGACACGCCCAGATCGCCCTTCAAGCGGGTTTTGGCATCGTCGCTCATCAGCGCCAACCGGGCGATTTCCGCCGCCAACCGTACCCCGTTGCGCACATAATCCAACGCATGGGTCGGATGCCGGACGATATCCGCCCCCTCATCGACCAGCCCCCGACCCAGCTTGAGCGTCTGGTTCACCATCTTGTCCACCGGATCGAAGAACCGCCGGAAAATCCCGGCCTCTTCAGTGCGTTCCTGGTCTTCTTCCGGCGCGGGCGGCGGCATATCCGGTTCCGGATCGGTCAGCGACAACAACACATGAATCAGCGCGATGCCATCCGCATAACAGTGATGAATGCGCAGAATAACGGCGCTGCCGCCCTGGTAATCCTCAACCAGATGGAACTGCCACAGGGGCTTGGTGAAATCCAGCGGCGTACTCATCAGATCGCTCGCCAGATTTTGCAATTCCGCCTGGTCAGCGCGACCCGGCAACGCCGTGCGCAGGATATGCCGACTGATATCGAAGTACGGATCGCTCTCCCAGAACGCGCCTGCCGCGTTCCGAACCGCCCGTTGCGTAAAGCGCGGGTATTGCATAAAGCGCGTTTCAATGACCTCGCGTAACCGGTCATAATCCAACCGTTCCGCGAAAATCATCACCCCGGTGATCATCATCAGATTGGTCGGTCGCTCCATGCGCAACCAGGCGGTATCAATGCCGGAAATGCGTTCACGGTCTTTTTGCTTGGGCATAAGGAAATCCAGAATCATAGGGGACTCGATTGCTCCCGGGCGACCATCGGATAAGCCGACATTCTAAGCAGATGGATTAAAAGGAACTTTGACAAATTGGCCGATTAGCCACTACATGCAATGCGCAGTTTGGCGCTATCGGCTATGCTGATTCCTAATCATTGTCGATTTCCCGAAAAACGCCAACCCAGGAGAATTTCCCACCATGTCCGATCTCGCTGCCCGCTTTCAAACGGCTACCGAAGACAGCAAAAAACTTAGCCAGCGCCCCGATAACGACACGTTGTTGAAGCTGTATGCCAGCTTCAAGCAGGGTTCCAGTGGCGATGTCGAAGGCAAGCGCCCTGGTTTCACTGATCTGGTGGGACGCGCCAAGTACGATGCCTGGGCCAAACTCAAGGGTACGCCCCAGGAAGAAGCCATGCAGCAGTACATCGACTTGGTGGAATCGCTCAAAAACGTTTGATTTCCAACCGTCCCGTCGATCCCTGTCCTCCCCTGCAACGGGGGAGGCACTTTGACCAAACCACCCGTAGCAACGCCCTCCATCCTTTCCCCTATCATTAGCGATACCATCAGGATTTTCAGCATTTCGGAATCTATAATGGAGGGTATCCTCTATAAAATACCACTCAGCGTGGAGTCCACTCATTATGAATTACTTTATCACCGGTGCCTCCGGCTTTATCGGCCGCCGCCTGGTTGAAAAATTGCTGCAACGTCAGGACAGCACCGTCTACTATCTGATTCTGGAACGCGAGTTGCCGATGGTGGAGACCCTGCGCCAACGCTGGGGCCAGCACGCTGACCGCACGATACCCATTGTCGGCGACCTGACCCAGCCTCGACTAGGCGTATCTGATAGCGATCTTGCCCGGCTCACCGGCAGCATTGACCACCTGTTCCATCTGGCGGCGATCTATGACCTCAAGGCCAGCGCCGAGCTTCAGGAACAGGTCAATATTCAAGGCACCCGCAACGTCATCGCGTTCGCCGAAGCCGTTGAAGCCGGCTGTTTTCACCTGACCAGTTCCATCGCCGCCGCCGGCTTGTATGAAGGCGTGTTCCGCGAAGACATGTTCGAAGAAGCCGAGGCACTGGAGCATCCCTACTATCGCACCAAGCACGAATCGGAAGGTCTGGTTCGCCGCGAATGCTCACGCCCCTGGCGGGTCTACCGGCCCGGCATCGTCGTTGGCGATTCGCGCACCGGCGAGATGGACAAAATCGACGGTCCCTACTATTTCTTTAAGCTGATTCAAAAAGTCCGCAACCTGCTGCCGCCCTGGGTGCCCATGATCGGCATTGAAGGCGGTCGGCTCAACCTGGTGCCTGTCAACTTCATCGTCGACGCCATGGATCATATTGCCCATCAACCGGATTTGGACGGTCAATGCTTCCATCTGGTTGATCCCAAACCGCACCGGGTCGGCGACATTCTCAACCTGTTCGCCCGCGCCGGCCATGCCCCGGAAATGACCTTGCGGATCAACGCCCTGATGTTCGCGTTTATCCCGCAGATCATCAAGGCTGGTCTGGCCCAACTGAAACCAGTGCGGCGCATCCAGGATCAGATTCTCAAGGATTTGGGCATCCCGGCGGACGTCATGGGCATGATCAACTACCCCACCCGCTTTGACTGCCGCGAGACGCTGAAAGCGCTAAAGGGTACGGACATCGCCGTGCCGCCACTGGAAACCTATGCCTGGAAGCTGTGGGATCACTGGGAGCGCCACCTTGACCCCGACCTGTTCATCGACCGCAGCCTGAGCGGCGCGGTCAAAAACAAGGTCGTGCTCATCACCGGCGCATCCTCCGGCATCGGCAAGGCGGCCGCGATCAAAATCGCCGAGGCCGGGGCGAAAACGCTCATCGTCGCCCGCACCGCAGAAAAGCTTCTCGAAACGCAACAGGAGATCGAAGCCGGAGGTGGACAGGCGTTTATCTACACCGCTGACGTAGCGGACATCGCCGCCTGCGACGCCCTGGTCCAGCAGGTGCTGAACGATCATGGCGGCGTTGACATTCTGGTTAACAATGCCGGACGTTCGATCCGCCGGGCCATTGAAAATTCGCTGGACCGCTTCCACGACTACGAACGCACCATGCAGCTCAACTATTTCGGCGCACTGCGGCTAATCATGGGCTTCATCCCGACCATGCTGACCAAAAAACGCGGGCATGTGATCAATATTTCGTCCATCGGCGTCCTGAGCAATGCGCCGCGCTTCTCCGCTTATGTGGCCTCCAAAGCCGCGCTGGACGCCTTCTCGCGCTGCGCAGGCGCTGAATTCGCGGATAGCGGCATCGACTTCACCACGATCAATATGCCACTGGTGCGCACGCCGATGATCGCCCCGACCAAGCTCTACCAGCACATTCCGACGCTCAGTCCCGAAGAAGCCGCTGATCTGATCGTTCAGGCGATCATCGCGCGGCCCGAACGCATTGCCACCCGGGTCGGCGTGTTCGCCCAGGTTTTGCACGCAGTAGCACCTAAACTGTATGCGGTCATCATGAACACCGCATTCCGGCTGTTCCCGGAATCGACAGCGGCCAAGGGACCTCCGACCGACGCCCAGGAACCCTCGATGGAACAGATTTCCTTTGCTCAGTTTACCCGGGGAATTTACTGGTAACCGAACCCCGGCCCCATGGATAAGGAAATCCCGAATAAAAAAACCACCCGTGAGAGAGTAGAACCATGAAGCTGAAAATTGGCGATCCCGCTCCCCAATTCACCGCGACCTCCACCGACGGCAGCCCCATTAAGCTGTCCGATTACTTCGGGCGCAAGTTGGTACTGTACTTCTATCCAATGGACGACACCCCCGGTTGCACCCGGCAAGCCTGCTCGCTGCGCGACCATAACCAGGAGATTCAGGCCAAAGACGCGGCGATTCTCGGCGTTTCGACGCAAGACGTCGCTTCCCACCAGCGCTTCACTGAAAAATATCACCTCAGTTTCCCCCTGATCGCCGACACCGATGGCACCGTCGGTCGCGCTTATGGAACCATCGGCGGCGGCGGCATCATGGGAACCGCCATGAGTCTGTTCGGTGTCGCCAACCGCACGACCTTCATCATTGATGAAAGCGGCCGCATCGCCCATATCATTGATAAACCCGACTGCGCCAATCATGCCGAGGAAGTTCTGAAACTGCTGTAAACTATCGGCGTTACTCTTAACAACCCTCACGCTACCCCACCAGAACCGCACACTATGGTCAATATTTGGATTTTCCCGCCCCACAGGTTCACGGAGATTCAGCCGTGACGCGCTACGAACCCCGCCATGCCACGCCCTGGGAACAAGGCGCGGGCAGTCATCCGGGCGGACGTCAGGAACAGCAGGACCGTTGGGGCCTCTTCGAATCCCCTGACCGGCAGGGGCTATTGGCTATCGTCGCTGACGGCATGGGTGGTCACCGGGACGGGGCGCTGGGCGCGCAAATTGTGATCGATACCGCCCGGAGTTTCGTCCTGAATCCGCCAAAACTCCTGCAATCCAACCCCCTTGCGGCGCTGGATGAACTGAGCCAACAGATGCACGAAGCTATCAATCTTCAGTCGGAAGCCGCTCGCAGCACTCTGGTCATGGTCTGGCTCGTCTCAGCGCATGCCTACTGGCTGAATGTTGGTGACAGTCGGCTCTATCATTTCCGGCATGGCCACCGCCTCATGCGCACCCGTGACCACTCCGCGGTGCAACTGCTCATGGATCTCGGTGAAATCAAGGAATCCCAGATGGCGACTCATCCGGCGCAGAACCGCTTATATCGCTGTCTGGGCGGCGAGGAATCCCCCAAAGCCGACATGGGCGATTTCGCCGTGCAGGCCGGCGACGTGCTAACCCTCTGTTCGGATGGCGTCTGGGAACACATCACCGAAATCGAGTTCTGGACCATGACGTGCGACCATGGCCCGGCGCGAGCCGCTAACCTGCTCGCTGAAGCCTCGGCGCAACGCGGTGGGGCCACAGCGGACAATGCCACACTGGTTCTGCTGCGGGCTAACTCTGTCGTTGCTGAATCCTTGCCCTGGCTGCGCCGCCTGTCGTCCGGTTTCGCGGCGCTTTTTAATCGCAATGAATGATCATACCCGCATAAGGCCATGATCCCGGAATCGCCACACTCACCCGGT
>JAUPTV010000286.1 GCA_030917925.1 Pseudomonadota bacterium | reverse complement strand
TTCGTTGTTGGTGCCGTAAGTGATGTCGGCACCGTAGGCAGCGCGTTTCTCATCAGGGTTCATGCCCGCGACGACCACGCCGACGGTCATCCCCAGGAAGCGGTAGATTTGTCCCATCCAATCCGCATCACGACGGGCCAGATAGTCGTTCACGGTGATGACATGGACGCCCTTGCCGGCCAGTGCGTTGAGGTAGACCGCGAGGGTAGCGACCAGCGTTTTGCCTTCGCCGGTGCGCATTTCCGCAATTTTGCCGTCATGCAGCACCATGCCGCCAATCAACTGGACATCGAAATGGCGCATTTCCAGGGTGCGTTGGCTGGCCTCGCGCACAACCGCGAAAGCTTCGGGCAACAGCGCATCCAGCGCCTCGCCCTTGGCCAGGCGGGTTTTGAATTCATCGGTTTTGGCGCACAGGTCCGCATCGCTCAGGGCGGCAATGCCGGACTCCAGGGCATTGATGAGGTCCACGACCTTGCGCAGCTTGCGGATCGCCCGGTCATTGCGGCTGCCAAACAGAAATTTGAGAATGTTCATCATCAATCAGAGGCCTTTCGCGTCGTCGCGCAATTCATAATGATCGGCGATGATATCGCAGCGGTGGTTTTTTTGCCCGGAAGACGCACAAACGCCATGGCTGAAGGGCTTTCCGCGATGGCTGGAAAACCGTTCAGCGATGGCGCTGGAGAGATCAGGATGGTAGACAGGCGCTTTAGCGCGTGGCATGAGCCGGTTGCAGGTAGGAAATCGGCGCTTGCCGTTCATCGCTGAACGTGACTTCTTCCCAGGCGGTGCGGTCGGCCAGCAATTCGCGCAGCAGGCGGTTGTTCAACGCATGACCGGACTTGTAGCCGGTGAACGCGCCAATCAGGCTGCGGCCCAGCAGATACAGATCGCCAATCGCGTCGAGAATTTTGTGCTTCACAAACTCATCTTCGTAACGCAACCCGTCTTCATTCAGAATTCGGTAATCATCGACGACGATAGCGTTATCCAGGGTGCCGCCGAGCGCCAGTTGCCGCTCACGCAGGTACTCAATGTCGCGCAGGAAACCGAACGTGCGCGCCCGACTGACTTCCTTAACGAAGGACGTGGTTGAGAAATCGACGGCGGCATGCTGGTTGCGGCCGCGAAACAGCGGATGATCGAAGGCGATGGTAAATTCGACCTTGAAGCCATCGAAGGGATCGAAGCGCGCCAGCTTGTCGTCGTCCTCGACCAGGATCGGCTTGCGGATGCGGATAAACCGCTTGGGCGCATTCTGTTCCTCAATGCCCGCTGACTGGATCAGGAAAACAAAGGGTCCTGCGCTGCCATCCATGATCGGTACTTCCGCGGCGCTCACATCGACATACGCATTATCGATGCCCAATCCCGCGAACGCTGATAGCAGATGTTCAACAGTGGAAATACGGGTTTTCCCCTTGACCAGCGAAGTGGATAACTGGGTATCCCCGACATTTTGCGGGCAGGCCTTGATTTCTACCGGTTCGGGCAGGTCGACCCGTCGGAATACAATGCCGACATCAGGCGCTGCGGGCCGCAAGGTTAAATAGACCTTTTCGCCGGAATGCAGCCCGACGCCCGTCGCCCGGATGGCGTTTTTCAAGGTTCGTTGCCTAATCATGTCAGGTCCCCCAACACATCAATTAATCTGGTGCATGACGGCGCGCTTTCCTCATGCGTTGGGGTAAACATACCGCATTCCGTGGTTATATTGCAACTTTTGTTTCCATTTCACAACTGGATTTGTTGCTAACTTGCGAAAGTCCAGATTCAGAATCCCTCCCTCAGGTGAGGGAGGGAGGAGACACAACTGTGATGTCACTTACCCCCGGCCCCCGCCTGGCGGCGCAGAAATGCGGGGATGTCCAGATATTCCAGCTCAGGATCGCCCACCCGTTGCTCCCGGTGCGCATCACTGATCGGGGGGCGCGTCGGTAACCGTGAGGGTTCATACGGGGGGCGGGTGTCGGGATCGCCACGCACCAGATTAATGGTGGGAATTCGCTCCCGATCGCGCACCAGAACTGGCTTGGCTGCCGGAACACCCTGACCGATGCCGGTGGCAACAACCGTGACCCGCAACTCGTTCTTCATTTCATGATCGATGGTGGTGCCGACCACCACGTTGGCGTCCTCGGAAGCCAGTTCCTTGATGATGTTGCCGACCTCCTCGAACTCGCCGATGGCCATGTCTATACCGCCGGTGATGCTGACCAAGAGGCCCTTGGCACCAGCCAGATTGACGTTTTCCAGCAACGGGCTGGCAATCGCCGCCTGGGCGGCTTCCCGGGCGCGGCCATCACCCACTGCTCGACCCGTACCCATCATCGCCATGCCCATTTCTGACATCACCGCACGCACGTCGGCAAAGTCCACGTTGATCAGCCCCGGGCTGGTGATTAACTCGGCAATGCCCTGGACTGCACCTAACAATACATCGTTTGCGGCTTTGAACGCGTCCAGCAGGCTGGCGCTCTTGCCCAGTACGGTCAGCAGTTTTTCGTTAGGAATAATAATCAGGGAATCAACCACCTTGGTCAATTCGGCCACGCCGCGCAAGGCGACATCCATGCGTCTTTTGCCTTCAAAGGGAAAAGGTTTGGTGACGACCGCTACCGTCAGAATGCCCATTTCCCGCGCCAGTTCGGCTACGACTGGTGCCGCGCCGGTCCCGGTGCCACCGCCCATGCCCGCAGTGATAAAGACCATATCCGCGCCCTGCAACACCTCGCGGATACGCTCGCAATCCTCCTGGGCCGACTGCCGACCCACGTCCGGATTAGCACCCGCGCCCAGCCCTTTGGTGATGTTGCTGCCGATCTGTAAAGTGACCGGCACAGCACAGGTTTTCAGCGCCTGGGCATCGGTATTGGCGCAGATAAAATCCACCCCCTCAATATTGGCCCCCAGCATGTGCTGTACAGCGTTACCGCCGCCGCCGCCCACGCCAATGACCTTAATCACTTCACCGCCTTTCGACTGGGAATTCACTATCTCAAACATAACCATTTCTCCTAAAATCAATGATCTCGACCCGACATGAACCAACAACCCCTAAAAATTCCCCTGAAACCAGCTCTTCATCCGGTTCCACAACCCCTTACGACCCGCTCGTGACACCGGCCCCGGCTTGTTAAACGGCCGGTTTTCATTACCAAACAACAACAATCCGACGGCGGTGGCATACGCCGGATTGCGCACTAATTCCTGTAAATCCATGACGTCATGCGGTGCCCCCAAACGCACTGGCATGCGAAAGACGTCCTCGGCCAGTTCCACGACCCCTTCCACCTGGGCGCTGCCACCGGTCAGCACGATGCCGGCAGCAATCAGATTCTCGAAGCCGCTGCGTTGCAGTTCTTTCTGGGCAAACTCGAACAGTTCGGCATAACGCGGCTCGACGACATCGGCCAGGTCATAGCGGGAGAAGGAGCGGGCCGCCCGGTCGCCCACACTGGCCACATCAATTGGCTCATCGGGCCGCGTGAGGTGCTTCAGGCAGCAGGCGTGCTGGATCTTGATGTCTTCCGCCGACTGGGTTGGGGTGCGGAAGGCGACCGCAATATCATTGGTGACCTGATCGCCGGCGATGGGAATAACCGAGGTATGGCTGATCGCGCCTTGCGTAAACACCGCCAGGTCGGTGGTGCCACCGCCCAGATCGAGCAGGCAGACGCCCAGTTCCTTTTCATCCGGGTTTAACACTGCCCGACTGGAGGCCAGCGGCTGCAAAATGATATCGTCCACCTCCAACCCGCAGCGCTGGACGCATTTGACGATGTTTTGCACCGCACTGACTGCCCCGGTGACAATATGCACCCGCGCCTCCAGACGCACACCGGACATACCGACCGGGTCCTGAATACCTTCCTGACCGTCGATGCTGAATTCACGGGGCAGGATGTGCAGAATTTTCTGATCCGTGGGAATGGCGACCACCTGGGCGGCTTCCATAACCCGCTCCACGTCTTCCTGGGTGACTTCCTGGTCCTTGATTGCGGTCACGCCATGGGAATTAATGCCGCGAATATGGCTGCCGGAAATCCCGGTATACGCCGAATGAATGCGGCAACCGGCCATTTGCTCCGCGGCATCAATGGCCTGCTGAATCGACTGAACGGTGGATTCGATGTTGACCACCACCCCCTTCTTCAAGCCCCGCGAAGGATGGGAGCCGATGCCGACGACCTCGATAGCGCCGCTGGCGTCGACCTCGCCGACGATGACGACCACCTTCGAGGTGCCGATATCGAGTCCGACGATCAGATTTTTATCTTCTTTTCTGGACATGCCTGCTCCCTTTCCCGCGACTCTCTAGCCAGCGGCTGGCGTGGGGGGTTCCACCACTTTCCAGCGCACCGCAAAGCCGTTGCCATAACGCAAATCCACCACCGCGATCTGGTCGATCCGGGCGGACAGAATGCGTGGATAAAGTTGCGCCAACCGCCGCAACCGTTGTTCAAACTGCACGCGCCCGACCTGCACTTCCAAGCCGTTATCAAACGTCAGCCGCCAAGCCCGGCGTTCGTCCTGCCGCAATTGGGCCAGATGCAATCCGACCGGCTCGAACAATGCGCGCATGTCGTTGTAGGTTTTAATCAGCGTCTTTTCATGGCCGGACGGGCCGGATAATTGCGGCCAGGGGCCGGATTGACGCACGATGGGTGGTCGGAAGCGCCGACCATTCACATCAACCATCTCGCCATCGCCCCAGTAACCAAAGGCGACTCGTTCGCGCAATTCGATGTCCACCACATCCGGCCACCAGCGCCGCACGGCAACGGTTTCGATCCAGGGATTGGCCGCCAGCGCAGTGCGCAGGGCATCCAGATCCGCCATAAAGAAATTCTGGCCCAGCACACCGTTTGCCACCGGCTCCAGATCCGCCTTGGCCAAATTGCGCAATTCGCCGCCGATACGCACTTCACGCAGGGGGAAGGCGTTCGGATCCTGCAATTTCTGGCTGCCGATCCACAGCCCCCAGCCGACCACCGCCAACACCATGGCGACGCCCAGCCAGCGTAGCGGCGGTCCCCAAACTGTTTTCCACTGTCCCGGCGACTTGAGCGCCTGACGCTTGAGCGTCGTGGCCCCATGCCGCCGTTTCCTGAAGAGCTGTGTCCGTTTCTTCATTCAGCCCATAGTCCGGGTCAGACTGGTTTCCAGGACGCGCCACACCAGATCTTCGAAACTGAGGCCGGCAACCCGCGCCGCCAGTGGCACGAGACTGTGATCGGTCATGCCGGGCACGGTATTCACTTCCAGCAGCCAGGGACGGCCTTGCGTATCCACCATCAAATCCACCCGGCCCCAGCCCGAACCCTCCACTGCGGCGAAGGCCCGGCGCACCAGATCCCGCAATTCGGCTTCCTGCGCTTCCGGTAAGCCGCAGGGACAGAGATAGCGGGTATCGTTGGCGTGGTACTTGGCCTCGTAGTCATAGAATTCCCGGGGCGTTTCCAGCCGGATCAAGGGCAACGCCTCGCCCTGCAACAAGCCGCCGGTGTATTCCTGCCCCTGAATCCACGGTTCCACCAGCACCGGGGAATCGCAAGCCGCCGCCCGTTCCCAGGCGCTCTGGAATTGTGAGGGGTCATTAACCCGGCTGATGCCGATGCTGGAACCCTCGCAGGAGGGCTTGACCGCCAGGGGTAAACCCAGCGCGATTGCCGCTTCAGCCAGTTCCGCAACGTTCGCCGCCAGCCGACTGGGGGGCGTGGGCAACCCGACGCCCAGCCAGATCTGTTTGGTGCGCAACTTGTCCATGCCCAGCGCCGAGGCCATGACGCCGCTGCCGGTGTAGGGCAGTCCGAGAATTTCCAGTGCGCCCTGAATCACGCCATCTTCGCCGCCGCGACCGTGCAGGGCGATGAACACCCGGTCAAATCCGCCTTTAGCGAGCACCCGGGAAATTTCACGGTCGGCGTCAATGCCATGCGCATCCACGCCACGCGCCTGTAAGGCCTTGAGCACAGCTTGACCGCTGACGAGCGACACCGCCCGTTCCGCCGACCAGCCGCCCATGAGGACAGCGACTTTGCCAAATTCCGCCGGATCCGTTGCCGTGCGCTGGGGTGTCTGCTGCATCCGCGTTCTCCAATAGGGGTCAGGAATTAGCGATGAGCGATAGCGGGCAAGCCATCGCGGACCAGTTGCGCCGCCATGGCCCCAATATCGCCGGCGCCCATCAGTAACAGTAAATCACCGTCGCGCAACAGGCCGGGCAGGACGGCGGGTAAATCCGGGGTATGTTCCACAAAGACCGGATCGACTTTGCCACGGGTGCGAATCGCCCGGCTCAAGCTGCGGCCATCGGCACCGGCAATGGGTTTTTCCCCGGCGGGATACACGTCCAGCAGCGCCAGAACGTCTACTTCGGCAAGCACTTGGGCGAAGTCATCGAACAGGTCGCGGGTACGGGTGAAGCGGTGTGGCTGGAAGGCCAGCACCAGTCGGCGCTCCGGCCAGGCGCCGCGCACGGCTTCCAGCACCGCCTGAATTTCCCGGGGATGGTGGCCGTAATCCTCCATCACAGTCGCTTGGCCGCCGTCGGGCAACGCCAGTTCGCCATGCAGTTGGAATCGACGGCCAATGCCTTGAAAGTTCATCAGCGCCCGGCGAATGGCGGTTTCCGACACGCCCAGTTCGTGAGCAACGGCCATCGCGGCCAGCGCATTCAACACGCTATGCCGACCCGGCAGGTTCAAGGTGATCGGCAGTGATTCCCGAAGATTGGGTAAATGGGCCAGAAACCGGGTGCGCAAGCCATCCCGCACAATATCGGTGGCCCGCGCATCGCAATCGTCGGTAAAACCATAGCTCAATATCGGACGGCTCAGGCGGGGCAAAATCGCCCGCACCTGGGGATCATCGGCGCACAGCACCGCCAGTCCGTAGAACGGCAGATGGTGCAGGAACTCGACAAAAGTTTCCCGCAACCGCTCGAAGTCGCCGCCGTAAGTCGGCAGATGGTCGGCGTCGATGTTGGTGACCACCGAAATCATCGGCTGTAAAAACAGGAACGACGCATCGCTTTCATCGGCTTCCGCCACCAGATAGCGGCCGGCGCCCAGTCGGGCATTCGCGCCGGCGCTGTTCAATCGTCCGCCAATTACGAAGGTGGGATCGAGGCCACCCTCGGCCAGAATACTGGTGATTAAACTGGTGGTGGTGGTTTTGCCGTGCGTACCGGCGATAGCGATGCCATAACGGAACCGCATGAGTTCCGCCAGCATTTCGGCGCGTGGCACTACGGGGATGCGTCCGGCCCGTGCCGCGATGACTTCGGGATTATCTTCGGCGACCGCGCTGGAAATCACGACGGCATCGCAACCGGCGATATGCTCGGCGGCATGACCGGGGCGGATGATCACGCCCAATTGCGCGAGGCGGGCCGTCACCGCACTGGCGCGCAAGTCGGAACCGGAGACGCTATAGCCGAGATTCAGCAACACTTCGGCAATGCCGCTCATGCCCGCGCCGCCGATACCGACGAAATGGACATGACGGATGCGGCGCATATCGCGCCAGGCTTCGGGAATGGTCGCCAATGCAGGTTTTTCCATGGGTTAGTGAGGCGTGGTCATGGGATGAGCAGCACAAGCCAGGCAGGCCAGCGCCACTTGTTCCGCCGCATCCACTTTGGCCAGGGAACGCGCAGTTTCGGCCATGCGCAGCAACCGCTCAGAATCAGTCAGTAATTCCTTGAGCAGCGCCGCCAGCCGTTCGGCGGTCAATGCCGCCTGTTGGCAAATCAGCGCCGCGCCATCGCGCTCCAGATAATGGGCATTCGCGGTCTGATGGTCGTCCACCGCGAACGGGAACGGGACCAAAATTGCGCCAACCCCGGTTGCCGCGAGTTCAGCAATCGTCAACGCGCCCGACCGGCACAGCACCAGGTCCGCCCAGCCGTAAGCCTCGGCCATATCTTCGATAAAGGGCGTCAACCGTGCGGTCACGTCCGCTTCCCGATACGCCATTTCCGCTGCTTCATGCAACTGGCCGCCCGCCTGATGCCAGACCTTGGGCCGTTCATTTTCCGCCAGTAACGCCAACGCCTGCGGAACGAGTTGATTCAGCGCCAGAGCGCCCTGACTGCCGCCGAGAATGAGCAACCGGCGCGGGCCGGTCCGTCCGGCAAACCGTTCCGCAGGTGGGGGTAATTCGGCGATCACCGCCCGCACGGGATTACCCACCGTGACCGCTTGCCGATTCGGGGGAAACGTTCCGGGGAATGCTTGCAGCACTCGCCGGGTCATCCGCGCCAGCCAGCGGTTGGTCATACCGGCAATCGCATTCTGTTCATGCACCACCAGCGGAATGCCGAGGACGCGGGCCATGACACCACCGGGACCACTGGCGAAACCGCCCATGCCGAGGATGACCGGCGGACGCAACCGCCTTAGAATTTTTCCAGCCTGCCAGAGCGCCTTGCTGAGCATGATGGGCGTCATCAATCGCTGGCGGAGACCTTTGCCGCGCAGACCGGAGACCTCGATCCACTCCATGGGAATACCAGCTTTGGGAACCAGGGTCGCCTCCAGCCCGCGCCGGGCGCCGATCCAGGTGACTGGAATACCACGCGCCCGCAATCGTTCAGCAACGGCCAGCGCCGGGAAGACATGGCCGCCGGTGCCGCCGGCCATGATGACCACCGGGGGTTGGAGTTTATTCATTCTTCATGCACCCCACCGGCCCGGGTTTCCACATCAACCCGCAGCAACAGCGCCAGCGCCATGCACATCACCACCAGGCTACTGCCGCCATAGCTCATCAACGGCAGCGTCAACCCTTTGGTCGGCAACGCGCCCATATTGACGCCCATGTTAAACAGCGACTGGATGCCGAACCACAGGCCGAGGCCATACGCCAGTGAGGCTGAAAATTTCATGCCGATCCGTTCCGCTCGCTGGCCGATGCGGAACGCCCGCCAGACGAGAGTCATAAACAGCGCGATGATGGTCAGAATGCCCGCCAGTCCCAGTTCTTCAGCCAGGATGGCGAAGAGAAAGTCGGTATAGGCTTCGGGCAGATAAAACAGCTTCTGCACACTTTCTCCCAGACCCACGCCGAACAACTCGCCGCGCCCGATAGCGATGAGGGATTGCGTCAACTGGAAACCGCTGCCGAAGGGATCTTCCCAGGGATTCATAAAGCTGACCAGCCGTGCTCGCCGGTAAGGCGAGGACCACAGCAGGACCGCCATCACCGCCGAAGTGCCAAACACCAGCGTGCCAAACTGCCAGAGATTGACGCCGGCGAGAAACACCATGCCCATGGCCGTCGCCATGAGCACCACTACACTGCCGAAGTCCGGCTCCAGCAGCAGCAGCACCGCCAGCACCGCCAAGACCGCCATAGGTCGCAGCAGCGCCAGCGCGGAAGTGCGGAAATTGGCGGTCTGTAACTCCACGCTATGCCGCTTGAGATAGTCGGCGACATAGATCAACGTAAATAGCTTGGCCAGTTCCGAAACCTGGATATTGATCGGCCCGAAGCCAATCCAGCGCATACTGCCGTTGACTTCCTTGCCGACATGCGGAATCAGCACCAGCGTCAGCAGGCCAAACGCTGCCATCAACAGCATCGGTCCCATGCGCCGCCAGCGCGCCAGGGGAATTTGAAAAACAAACCCCGCTGCAACGAGGCCAATCAGCGCAAAGGCTCCTTGGCGAATCAGGAAATAAAAGGGTTGACCAGTCTGGCGGTCAGCCGTCGGCATGGACGCCGAGGTCACCATCAGCAGGCCCAGCGCCAGCAACAACAGGCCAGCTATCAGAATCCAGGGATCGGGGAAGGGCAAGACCGACCGCCCCTCGCCCGCTTCCGGCAACTGATCTTTGGCGTTCGGATGCAGCACGGCAGCGATGTTCAGCATGGCACCAGCCTCCGCACCGCTTCGGCAAAGACTGCGCCGCGTTCCTCGTAACCGCTAAACATATCGAAACTGGCGCAAGCGGGGGACAGCAGGACGCTATCGCCGGGTTGTGCGAGTTCCGCCGCTTGCGCCACGGCCTGCGCCATATCGGCAGCGAAATACAAGGGTGTGCTATCGCCAATAGCAGCAGCAATCAGCGGCGCATCGCGGCCGATCAGCACCACCGCCCGCGCCTTGCCCGTCAACGCCGTGCGCAATGGCGCAAAATCCTGATTCTTGCCTTCGCCGCCGGCAATCAAAACGACTTGACCCGACAAGCCGCGCACCGCCGCCATCGTGGCACCGACATTGGTGCCCTTGGAATCATCAAACCAGCCCACGCCCTGCCGTTCCCGCACCCGCGTCGTGCGATGCGCCAGGCCGGTAAAGTCGCGCAGCGCCGCCAGCATCCCTTCCCGCGAGAAGCCGAGCGCGTGACCCATGGCGAGCGCCGCCAGCGCATTGGCGAGATTGTGATCGCCGCTGATCTGCAATTCTGAAGCTGCAATCCAGCGTTCACGCCCCCGCGCCAGCCAGGTTTCGCCGCCATCCCGCCACAGGCCGAAGTCGCCTTCACCCGGCGGATCCAAGGTAAAGCGCAGCACTTCGCGACCAGGTTCCACCAGCGCCATGACCACAGGGTCATCCGCATTGACTACCATCACGCCATCGCCCCGGAAAACCCGGTGCTTGGCGGCAATGTAGTCATCCATGCCATCGTAACGATCCAGATGGTCCGGGCTGATATTGAGGACCGTAGCCACCCGCGCATTCAGGTTGTGCGTGGTTTCCAGTTGGAAGCTGGATAGTTCGAGGATATAGGCCCTCACCCCCGACTTCCCAACGCCTTCGCTTTCCAACCATAACTCCAGGGCGGGCGTTCCAAGATTGCCGCCAACTGCCGCATGAACCCCGGCGCGTTCGGCCATCAGGCCAAGTAGCGTGGTTACGGTACTCTTGCCATTGGAACCGGTGATTGCGGCAATAGGAACCTGCGTCAATCGGGCCAGCAACTCGATGTCACCCCAGACTGGAATACCCCGCGCCGCCGCTTCCACAATCACCGGCGTTTTCACCGACACGCCGGGACTGACCAACAACCGCGCCGCGTCCGCGAACGCCGCCGGATCAAAACCGCCCAGATAGAGTCGCGCATCGGGACATTCCGCCTGCAACGCCGCCAGACCCGGCGGATCGACACGACTGTCCGTCACGGCAAACGCCGCGCCTAGCGCCTGCAACGCCCGCGCCGTCGACAACCCGCTTTTGCCGAGTCCAACCACCAGGGTCACGCCATCCAGTTGCAACATTGAGTTCACCACTCGCTACTCGCCACTCACTACTACCGAATCTTCAACGTTGCCAGCCCGATCAACACCAGAATGATGGTGATGATCCAGAAGCGCACAATCACTCGCGGCTCCGGCCAGCCCTTGAGTTCAAAATGGTGATGCAGCGGCGCCATGCGGAAAATCCGCCGTCCGGTCAATTTGAACGAAGCCACCTGTAGGATCACCGATACGGTTTCCATGACGAACACCCCGCCCATCACAAACAGCACCAGTTCCTGCCGCACGGCCACCGCGAGGACGCCAAGCGCCGCGCCCAAAGCCAGCGCGCCGACATCGCCCATAAAGACTTGCGCGGGATAGGCGTTGAACCAGAGAAATCCTAGCCCGGCCCCGACCAGCGCCCCGCAGAAGATAATCAGTTCACCGACGCCCGGCACGGCGGGAATGCCCAGATAATCGGCAAATATCCGGTTGCCCGAGGTATAGCAGAACACCGCCAGCGCCCCGGCCACCATGGTCGTGGGAACTATGGCCAATCCGTCCAGACCGTCGGTCAGATTGACGGCGTTGCTGGAGCCGACGATGACGAAATAGGCGAATGGAATGAACAGCCAGCTCAAATCAATCGCCACATTCTTGAAAAACGGCACAATCAATTGCGTTTCAATCGGCGTTTGGGCAGTGAAGTACAGTAGCAGCGCGGCGGTCAGCCCGATGCCGGATTGCCAGGAATACTTGGCCCGCGCCGACAAGCCTTTGGAGTTGCGCAGAATCAGTTTCTTGTAGTCATCCATCCAGCCCACTGCGCCGAACGCCAAAGTCGTCAGTAGCACGATCCAGACATAATGGTTGCTCAAATCCGCCCAGAGCAGTGTAGCGATGGCGATGGCGACCAGAATCAGTGCTCCGCCCATGGTGGGAGTGCCGGCTTTGGAGAAGTGGCTCTTGGGACCATCTTCGCGAATGTGCTGGCCAATCTGGTAGCGGGTCAGCCGCCGAATCATAATCGGCCCGATGACCAGGGAAATGAACAACGCGGTTAAAACGCCCAGAATTCCGCGTAGCGTCAGATATTGAAAAACGTTAAAGCCCCGGTAGACATTCTCTGACAGCCATTCGGCCAGTAGTAAGAGCATCAGCCATGTCCTCCGGATTCCCCGGCAAAGGTTCCCGGCGCGGCCAGCGTCGCTACAACCCGTTCCATGCGCATACCCCGCGACCCCTTGACCAGGATCACCGGCGGTTCACTGCAACAGTGCAACGCATCGTCCAGCGCCGCCGTGAGCATCTCCACCGTCTCAAAATGAGTCCCGCCATTGCCGAAAGCGCGAACGGCCGCCCGGCTGTGTTCGCCCAGCGCATAGAGCCGTTCAAACCCCGCTGCCCGAGCATCCTCGCCGGAACGAGCGTGCAGCTCATCCGCTGCTGGCCCCAGTTCCCGCATATCGCCCAACACCAGCCATTTGCTGCCCGCTTCTGCGCCGACCGTCTGCAACGCCGCCGCCAGCGATGCGGGATTGGCGTTGTAGGCATCGTGAATGATTGCGCCGCCATGTCGGCCCGGCAACCGTTGCATCCGGCCGCCGACGCCTTGCAGACTTTCCAGACCCTGGCGAACGTCATCGAGTGTTGCGCCGACCACCAAGGCTGCTGCGACCGCCGCCAGCGCATTGCGAACGTTATGCCGCCCCGGTATCGGCAACTGGATCTCAAGTTCCTGACCGTGGGTGCATAATCGAAAGTGGTTAGTCGCCGGATCGAGAAGCTGGCCGCTCACCGCTGCGGGTTGATCGAGACCGAAATCGACGATGCGCCGTCCCCGGTTCAAACTCCGCCAGTGGTCGGCATACGGATCATCGCTGTTGATAATCGCGGTACCGTCCGGCCCCAGACCCTGGAAAATCTCGCCCTTGGCCTGCGCCACTCCCGCAACATCGCCGAAGCCTTCCAGATGACAGGGACCGGCATTGTTGATGATGGCGACATCCGGCCGCGCCAAAGCGGTGAGACAGGCAATTTCGCCGGGATGGTTAGCGCCCATCTCGATCACCGCGTAAGCCTGTTCGCCTTTCAGTCGCAGCAGAGTCAGCGGGACGCCAATGTCATTATTGAGATTGCCCTCGGTCGCCAGCGTCGCGCCCCGCACCCGCAGAATAGCGGCGATCATCTCTTTCAGCGTGGTTTTGCCGTTGCTACCGGTTAAAGCGATGAGTGGCTGGCAGAAACGGGAACGCCATGCCGCCGCCAACTGACCCAGCGCCAGGCGGGTATCGGCCACGCGAATTTGGGGCAATGGATCAGCAACCGTCCGACTGACCAAGGCGGCGGCGGCGCCCCGTTCACGAGCAGTGGCGACGAAATCGTGTCCATCAAAATTCGGCCCGGTCAGCGCGATAAACAAGGCACCAGCCGGTAACTGACGGGTATCGGTGCTAACCGCCGTCAAAACCGTGTCAGCGCCGGACCCCTCACCGTCCAGCCAGTCAGCGACATCCTGCAAACGCAGCGGTGGAAAAACTTCAGTCATTCAAGCGGTCTCATTATTGGAAAAGAGAAAGTCATGCACTACCGCGCCGTCGCTGAACGGGAAGCGCTCCGTACCCACTATCTGGTAGTTCTCGTGGCCCTTGCCCGCCATCAGCACAATATCGCCCGGTTCAGCTTCGGTCAGGGCGTAAGTAATGGCGGTGCGCCGATCCCGGATCACCATCACTCGGCTGGGATGCTCCATCCCGGTCAAAATATCGCTGACGATGCGGTCGGGGTTTTCAGTACGCGGGTTGTCATCGGTGACGACGACCCGATCCGCCTGCTGCTCGGCAATCGCGCCCATTAAGGGGCGTTTGCCTGGATCGCGGTCGCCGCCGCAACCGAAGACGCACCACAATCGACCGGCTTGCCCATGCTCGCGCAGGGCGCTTAATACCTGCTCCAAAGCGTGGGGTGTGTGGGCGTAATCGATCACCGCCAGCGGTTGGCCGGAACCACCACCCAGGCGCTCCATCCGCCCCGGCACGGTCGCGGTTTGCGCCAATCGCGCCAGCGCGTCGCCAAACGGCAGATCCAGCGTCAGCAGGGTCGCCAGCGTCGCCAGCAGATTGCTGGCGTTAAAGCGTCCCAGCAAGCCCGCCGATAATTCGCCCTGACCCCACGACGATTCAATGTGCAAGCGTAAACCACTCGCCGTTAATGCGCGTAGCTCGCCCCAGACGAAGCGGGGCAATGACGCGGGCCGCTGACCCAGACCGTAAGCGACGATGCCGCGCCGAACCTGGGCTTCGGTCGCCAGCCGCTGACCGAAGGCGTCGTCCAGATTCAGCACGGCCCAGTCCGGTTGATGATCGACAAACAACCGGCGCTTGGCGGCAGCATAGGCGTCCACTGTTTCGTGATAATCCAGATGATCGCGGCTGAGTTGCGTTAACACCGCTGTCGTAAACGTGATCCCGTTCACCCGGCTTTGATCCAAAGCGTGTGAAGAGACTTCCATGACCGCATGGCGGCGACCGGCGGCGACCAGTTCCGCCAGCCAGCGTTGCACGGCCAGTGAGTCCGGCGTGGTGTGAAGTGACGGCCGGGTTTGACCATGGACACCGACGCCCAGGGTGCCGAGAATGCCGCAAGGGCCGGTTGCCGCACCGCTCAGCGCCTGGGCGATGAAGTGGGCACAGGAGGTTTTGCCGTCCGTGCCGGTGATGCCGACCACTTGCAGTGATCGTGAGGGTTCGCCATGGAACCGGCTGGCGATCCGCCCCAGGTTCTGACCCAGGTCCGGCGCGGCCAGCAAGGGCAGCGTATCGTCAACCGGTAAGGGGCCATGCCAGGGCGGCTCCCAAATTACCGCGCGCGCTCCAGCAGCTTTCACCGTCACCAGGAATTCCAACCCATGCCGCTGGCCGCCGCGCACCGCGAAAAAGAGATCGCCCGGTTGTACGTTCCGACTGTCAAACGCCAAATCGCCGACCGGCAGGCTGGCCCATCGTGCGGGAATTTCAGCGAATCCGGCCAGTAACTGACCCAGCGAAAGCGGCGTCCGGCTCATGGTTTCTGCGGTTCCGTGGGAGCGTCCACACCGGCGAGCTTCATACTGGGCATATCATCCGGCGTAATGTTCAGGGCGCGCAGTACGCCACCCATGGCGGCGCCGAATACCGGGGCCGCTACTGCCCCGCCAAAATACACCCCCCCCTTGGGTTCATCGATGATGATCACCATGACCAGGCGCGGATCGCTGACCGGAACCATCCCTGCAAACAGGGAAAGATAGCGGTTACTGGCGTAATGACCGCCGATGGACTTATGAGAGGTGCCGGTTTTGCCCGCGACCCGGTAGCCGGGCACGGTCGCTTTGGTGCCGGTGCCTTGCTGGCTAGTGGCCTGTTCCAGCATCAACCGCATTTGCGTCGCGGTTTTCGCCGACATCACCCGCTGCTCCTGGGCGGGATCGAGCGGCTCTGCACGTTTGAGCAAGGTCAGGGGCCGCCGAACGCCATCTGCCGCCAATACGGTGTACGCCTGGGCCAGTTGCAGCATATTGACGGATAGCCCGTAGCCGAACGAATGGTTAGCGTGGCCGATCTCGCCGCCCCACTTTTTGAAATGCCGCAAAACGCCGGGGCGTTCACCTACCAATCCCAGGCCAGTGAGTGCGCCAAAGCCCAGGTCTTTGTAGAATTTCCACAACTGCTCGGCGGGCAGCGACATGGCAATTTTGCTGGTGCCGATGTTGCTGGATTTGATAATGACGCGGGTGACATCGATCAGACCGTAGCTGTGGACATCCCGCACCGCATGACGGCCCACGCGGAACGGGCCACGCGCATCAACCGGGGAGTTGGGCGTCCACTTGCCGCTTTCCAGGGCCATAGCGACGGCAAACGGCTTCATGGTCGAACCCGGTTCATAAGCGTCGGTGACGGCATGGTTGCGCAACAGAACACTCTTCAATTCATCCCGATTGTTGGGATTGCCGGCTGGCTGATTCACCAGCGCCAGAATCTCGCCGGTCTGGACATCCACGATCACGGCGGAACCGGCGTTGGCGTTATGCCGAATACACGCCTCCTTCAAGGCGCGGTAGGCGTGATATTGCACGCGTCGGTCAATGCTGAGCGTCAGTTTCTGGCCCGCCTGCGGCGGCCGGAGATTTTCTATGTTCTCGACAATCCGTCCCAGCCGGTCCTTGATCACCCGTTTTTGACCAGGAATACCGTGCAACGGGTCGTTAAAGACTTTTTCCAGCCCTTCCTGACCCACGTCATCGACATCGGTAAAGCCCAGCAGATGGGAGGTCACTTCAGCATCCGGGTAATAGCGGCGGTATTCGCGTTGCGCGTAAACGCCGGGAATATCGAGTTGCAGGACGCGCTGCGCCTCATCCGGGGCCAGATGTCGGCGCAAGTAAACAAATCGCCGGGGTTTTTTATCGGACGGTTGCTGTTCAATATCCGGGGCCAGCTTTTTCTCCAAATCGGCCATGCTCATGCCCAGCGCCGTCGCCAGTGGTGGCCAGCGGTCGCGCTGTCCCAGTAATTCTCCCGGTTCGGCCCAGATGGAATCAACCGGCGAGCTGACCGCCAGCGGTTCGCCATTACGATCGACGATCATGCCCCGATGAGCAGGAACCTCGACCACCCGCAGGAAACGCTCATCACCCTGGCCTTGCAGGAAATCCTTGTGAATCAATTGCAAATAGGCGGCGCGGGCCACCATGCCGGTTGCCGCTACGCCCAGCAACCCCAGCACCAGTCCGGTGCGGGTCATGGTCAGGACGGATGCCCACCGGCGCTGCCGCCAGGTTGCTGGAACCGGCTTGGCGCGGCCGGTTGCCCGATGAGAGGGCTTGTATATTTTATTCATCAGGTGGGATGTACAACACTTGGCCAGGGTCCGGGATCAGCATGTTCAACCGGGTGCGCGCTGTTTCCTCGACAGCGACTTCGGTCACCAGCGTACTTTGCTCCAGTTGTAAGAGTTCCCATTCAATCTCCAGAGAATCGCGCTCGGTTTGCAATTGCTGCCATTGAACAAAGAGTTGTCGATTGACGTGATGGGTGTAGGCCAGGCCCACGCCGGAACCTAACACGGCGACCGTTAACGCCACGATTTGCCAGAACGCACTCCTCACGCCAGCCGCTCCGCCACCCGCAAGGTGGCGCTGCGGGCGCGGGGGTTCGCCGCGACCTCCATAGCACTGGGGCGCACGGCCCGACTCATCAACCGCAGGGTCATGCCTTCCGGCCGGCCCTGGACGGGCAAATCCAGCGGCAACTCCCGCCCGCGAGCCTGCTCCCGCAAGAACTGCTTGACCATTCGATCCTCCAGCGAATGAAAACTGATCACGGCCAATCGTCCGCCTGGGGCCAGCGCCGCGACCGCCTGGGGCAAGACGGCCCGCAGTTCACCCAGTTCATCGTTGACCGCGATGCGGATCGCCTGAAAAGCGCGGGTAGCCGGATGCTTGCCCGGCTCACGGGTAGGGACCGCTGCCGCGATGATCTCCGCCAGTTGCCGCGTCGTTTCAATCGGGTTCTGCTGGCGGGCAGTGACTATGGCGCGGGCTGCACGCCGGTGAAAGCGCTCCTCACCCCATTCTGCCAACACGCGATTCAATTCCGTCTCATCGACCCGCGCCAGCCAGGCAGCGGCGCTGAAGCCGGTGGTCGGGTCCATCCGCATGTCCAGTGGCCCATTCCGACCGAAGCTGAAGCCCCGCTGCGGGTCATCCAGTTGTGGCGAAGACACACCCAAGTCAAACAATACCCCCTGCACCTGGCCGAGCCACTCGCGCTCAGCCAGCGTCTCGGCCAAACGGCTGAACGGTCGCCGGATAAAACTAAACCGGGGATCAGCGCCAAAACGAGCGATGGCTGCAGCTTCTGCGGCCGGATCACGATCCAGGGCCAGTAACCACCCTTCGGGACCCAATTGCTCCAGAATCGCCGCCGCATGGCCGCCCCGGCCAAACGCACCATCTACATAACGCCCATCCGGACGCACCGCCAGGCCGGCCAGCACTTCGGCCAGCAGCACCGGTTGATGGGGCAGAGAATGATCGACGTCGGTCATCATTCAGAACGCCAGAGCATCGAGATCAGGCAACGGTTCGCCCGCATCGTCCCCATGACCTGACAGCAGCGCTTCGCGCCAGTCTTGCCAGGCCTGTTCGTTCCAGATTTCAAACTTGTTACCTTGTCCCACCAGCACCACCCGCTTATCCAGATTGGCAAATTCCCGCAGGGGCGCGGGCAGTAGAATCCGGCCACTGGCGTCCATCCCACACTCTTCCGCATGGCCCAATAGCAAGCGTTTCAGGGCACGGGCGCGAGCATTAACGCTGGAAAGCTGGATGAGTTTCCGCTCGACCTCTTCCCAAACCGGCAGCGGATAGAGCAACAGGCAACGGTCGCGGTCGACCGTTAAAATCAATTGGCCGTCGGCAGCGTCCAGCAAATGCTGGCGGTAACGGGTCGGCATTGACAACCGACCTTTGGCATCCAGCAACAGCGGATTGATGCCCCGGAACAACCCTGTCTCCCCCTTGAAGATCGGGACGACCCGGCGTCCCACTTTCCCCCACTTTTCGCCACTAACTATAGGGAGACAAACCCGGCGCTGTCAAGAAAATCCACAGAGCGGTTTTTTAAAAAAGACTTTATATATAATTGCTTGTATTTTTACGGGATGAACCGGTTAAATCGTTCTGCTAAAAATCCGGATGAGGCGCTCTACAGCCTTGAAACCATCGCACTAACGGTTAGTTGAAAAGCCATGGCCGCCATGCCTTGTTAAAGTTGCGGCAAGCAGGTACTTTCAGCGCTTCTCTGACCCATGACTCACTCGCCATGTACGCTTTGTTTAACCTGTTTCTGGACATTTGCCTGTTCCGCAAAGGCCCTAAGGACTTGCCCGCTTCAGCGGCGTTGCTGAAAATCTGTCTGCTGGCTTACGGACTTTCCGGACTGCTGGTTTTGATTTTGAGTACGCCTTTAACGATAGCCTTGCTGCAAATTCTGTTGGATCTGGCGCTACTGAGCGGCCTGTTGCATCTGGCGCTGATCGTGCGCCGCCATCCGCAACGCTTTGAGCAAACCTTGAGCGCCCTGACCGGTACAGGCACCTTGATGGCGCTGTTGGCGCTGCCGCTGATGAACTGGATTCTCGGCAGCAGCAGTGCGGAACTGCCTTCGGTGCTGTTGCTGGCGCTGATGGTGTGGAGCATTGGGATTATGGCGCATATCCTGCGCCAGACCTTTGAGACATCGATGGGGATCGGGGTGCTGTACGCCCTCGGTTATACCTTTATCTCCTGGACGCTGACCGGCTGGATCGGCGCGGACGGTTAAACACCCAGTTTCGGTAAAATTCTCCATGCATATTCATATCTTGGGCATTTGCGGCACGTTTATGGCCGGGGTCGCCCTGCTGGCCCGCGCCGCCGGACATACCGTTTCCGGTTGCGACGCCGGCGTTTATCCCCCCATGAGCACCCAGTTGGCTGAGGCGGGTATTGCGCTGCGTGAGGGCTACGATCCGGAGCAACTGGCGGAATTTCAGCCGGATATGGTTGTCGTCGGCAATGTCATGAGCCGGGGTCGGCCAATGATCGAGGAACTGCTGAACCGCGATTTGCCCTATGCCTCCGGGCCAGCCTGGCTGGCGGAGCATGTGCTGCGGGGTCGCCATGTACTGGCGGTCGCGGGTACCCACGGCAAAACGACGACCAGCAGTGTATTGGCCTGGATTCTGGACTATGCCGGATTACAGCCGGGATTTCTGATCGGCGGCATTCCGGCCAATTTCGGCCAATCCGCGCAACTGGGGGCCGCGCCGTGCTTCGTGGTAGAAGCGGATGAATACGACACGGCGTTTTTCGACAAGCGCTCCAAGTTCGTTCATTACCAGCCCCGCACGTTGATTCTGAACAATCTGGAATTCGATCACGCCGATATTTTTCCCGATCTGGCGGCGATCCAGCGGCAGTTCCATCATCTGATGCGTACAGTACCCGGTTCCGGGCGAGTTATTGCGAATGGGCAGGACGCCAACCTGGCCGAGGTGCTGGCGATGGGCTGCTGGACGCCGGTGGAGCGGTTCGGGACGGGCGACTGGGAGGCGCGGGAGATGGTGCCGGATGGCAGCGCCTTCGATGTGTATTTCCACGGTGAACTGCAAGGCCGGGCGGAGTGGACGCAACTGGGTCTGCACAATGTCCACAATGCGCTGGCCGCCATCGCCGCTGCTCGCCATGTCGGCGTGTCCGTGGCGACGGCGATTGAAGCACTACGCGATTTTCAGGGCGTCAAGCGGCGACTGGAAAGGCGCGGCGCGGTCCATGGCGTCACGGTTTATGATGATTTCGCCCACCATCCCACCGCCATTGCGACCACGCTGGTGGGACTGCGCGCCCGGGTTGGCGCAGAGCCGATTATTGCAGTGCTGGAGCCACGTTCCAACACCATGAAAATGGGCGTGTTCAAGGACACTCTGGCTCCCGCGTTAGCGGATGCGGATCGCGTCGTGCTGTATCAAGCCCCGGATCTCGGCTGGAATCTCGATGCGGTGGCGACGGCGCTCGGTTCCCGTGGGCAGGTTTGCTCAACGCTGGATGAAACGTTGTCGGCCATTCAAGCCCAGGTTCAACCGGTCGCGCATATATTGATTATGAGCAACGGCGGGTTTGGCGGTATTCACGAACGGTTGTTGCAGGCGCTGCGGACCGGGTGATCGTTGGAACACACGATCCTTCCCACAACTGGATATTCAATCCCAATGCCACCGTCTTCTGCTCCCCGCCCCATCATTCTCGGCATGACCGGCGCGTCCGGCGCTGACTACGGCCTCCGCTTGCTGTACTGCCTGCTGGAAGCCGGACAGCCGGTGCAATTGTTGCTATCGAAAGCGGCGCAAATCGTGATTTCCATGGAAACCGATCTGCGCCTGCCCGGCCGTGCCCGCGACATTCAGCAAGTGCTGACCGAACATTACCGCTGTGCTGCCGGTCAACTGCGCGTTTACGGTCAGGATGAATGGACCGCGCCGCCCGCCAGTGGCTCGGCGCTGGCGCAGGCCATGGTGGTCTGTCCCTGCACGACCGGCGCACTGGCCGCGATTGCCAACGGCAACAGCGATAATTTGCTGGAACGCGCCGCCGATGTCAGCCTCAAAGAAGGACGCCGATTGATTCTGGCAGTGCGGGAGACACCATTGTCGGTGATTCATCTGGAAAACATGTTGCGACTGGCTCGCGCCGGCGCGATTATTCTTCCCACCAACCCCGGTTTCTACTATCGGCCCGCGACGGCTGCTGAATTGGTGGATTTTATTGTGGCCAGAATTCTCGACCAACTGGGGATCGCGCACACCCTGCTGCCTCGCTGGGGGGAAGACGCTGATTCCGAGGTGCCTGCGGTATGACGGCTGTTCAGGAACTGCCGCTGTTTCCGCTCAATACCGTGCTGTTTCCGGGCGGGGTGATGCCCTTGCGGATTTTTGAAACCCGTTACCTGGACATGATCAGCGCCTGTCTGCGTACCGATACCGGGTTTGGCGTGGTGGCGATCCATCAGGGTAACGAGGTCGGCAGTCAGCCGGTCAGCATCCATCCGGTGGGGACTTTGGCTCGCATCGTCGATTTTGACCGGACCGATGACGGGCTGTTGGCCATTACTTGCCTGGGCGTCCAACGCCTGCGGGTAGTCGGGCATCGTGTTCAATCCGATCAATTGCTGATGGGGCAGGTCCGGTGGTTGCCCGATGACCCGCAACAAGCGCCGGCGCTCAGTCACGAACCATTGGTTCGCGTCCTGCGCGATCTGCTGAATAACGAGGAACAGGCCCCACAGGCCCGGTTTTTCGCCCCGGACTGGGAAGACGCCGCTTGGGTGAGCAATCGGTTGGCGGAAGTGTTACCGCTGCCCCTGTCCGTCCGCCAGGGCCTACTGGAAATGACTGAACCTCGGCAACGACTGGACATCCTGCTGGGGATGTTTCAGGAGCAATCCCCGACATAACGGCTCATCGTCAATCCGGGATGAGTGGTACAGTCGCTGTTCGGCTGAACACGCCGGCCAGGATTAAACCCTTACCCGACTACTGTACTTTCAAGGAGTAATGTCTATGCCCAAGAAACCGCGCTTTGTTATAACGCTACTGTCCCTGGGACTGGCTGTGGGCCTGTCCAGTGCGGCAACGGTGCAAGCTGCTGAAACCGCAGCACCTCCGACGGCCAAACCCGCCGAAACGGCGCTGGCCAAAGTGGATCTCTCGTTCCCCGATGGCACCAAATGGTCCGAGGCGACCGAGCGGGAAAAAATGGCCTATTTGCTGGGTATCCGGGACATGGCGACAGCGGAATATCAACTGACCGGGCCGAACCCCAAGCATCGTACTCTGGTCAAAAAGTGGGTTGAAGCGCTGGATGGCATGACGCTGCGGCAGATTATGGAAACTGTCGATGCCTATTACCGGGCCAATCCTGACCAGCAACAGCAAACCGTTTTCGAGGTCATCTGGTTCCAAATGGTCCAGTCGAAGGCCAGCCAGCCAGCCAGGAATTGAGGAGGACAAGTCATGAAAAAATTGGGTTATTTATTGGCAATCCCTGCTTTCGCCCTGAGTGTGGGCTGCACCAACATGACGCCGACTGAACAAAGCACCCTGAGTGGCGCGGCGATTGGCGCGGTTGGCGGCGCGGCGATTAGTGGCATGACGGGCGGCAATGCCGGGGTTGGCGCACTCATCGGCGGTGCCGCTGGCGCAGTCGTCGGCAATATCTATGGTCAGAATCAGCAGAAAAAACGATGAGATAGCGAGTGGCGAGATAGCGAAGCCGGAAGGTTTCACTACTCACTACTCACTACTCACTACTCACTACTCGCTACTCGCTACTCCCTGATCTCTTCAAGATCCCTGCGCAACTCGTCAGCGGCCGCCCGCAGTACGCCAAATAACCGCTTGACACCGGCGCAATCATAATCCGGGCGCGGCCATTTGAAATAACCGCCGCAGTTTTGGCGAAACTCACAGGTTTGACATTCATCGCCAGTAGCCAGAACCTGATTGATCCAGGCCGCCAGTTCAGCGTCGGGTGCAACCGCCGGGTCAAGGCCCGCCAGCCGTCCATAAAGCAATTCAGCGCCATCATCAGTAACGTAACGCAATACTTCTGGATCTTCATCCAGCACCTGCCAAAGCGGCACGGGTTCCTGATGATAAAATCCCAGAAGCGCACCCTGAAAGTATTCAATGGGCTGAGCAACGGTGGGTTGATGCAGATAAAATTCCAGTACTGCTGCCAGTTCATCGATCAGCGCCGGTTCGGGCTGACCTGGTTCCAGTCGCACCGCGAAGTCGAGGGCGACAGCCGCCCTGACCGCCTTGGCGAATCCGGATTGAACGGGAATCACCACCCGGACCGGATGTTGATCCAGCAAATTGACGTGGCGATATAATAATGGGAATTCAGCAGCGGGATCGGTCATCGCCAGTTCTACCGGCAAGCCCGGTGCCCAGGCATTCAGCGATTCGGAATCCACATCCAGCGATAGGAGTTGCACCGCGATGATCCGGTCGGGATCTTCCGTCGCCAGCACAGCGATCAAGGCTTCCGGGTCGTCGGCGCGGACGATCAGTCGTCCGGTTCGGCGAGCCGGTAAGCCCTGCAGGGAAATGTCATAGGTCAGTTCAGGCATTGGTTTGATTCTAACGATTGATCCAACTGTTGCCAGGACCGTAGCCATTATACCAGCTACCCCCGTTATTCCAGCCGCCATTGTACCAACCGCCGCGATTGTACCAGGGTCGATTATGCCAGCCCCGATTATTCCAGCCGCCATTGTACCAGCCGCCGCGATTGTACCAACCGGGTCGCCAACCGAACCCACCCCCGCCGAGATTCACCCAAGTTTTATCGCCGTTATTACGGTTGCCCCAGCCAATAGCATTCGCATTGCGTCCGGGAGTCAACAATCCTCCCAGTACGACGCCGCCAATCACGGCTTTTGACCATTTGCCCAAACTCAGCAGAAAATTACGGCGCTCGCGCTGTTCCGGTTCGATAGTTTCTACTGGATTGAGCAAGGATTCATGTTCTTGATCAGTCATCGCGATCCTCCTTCACCTTGGTATTACCGATGAAATTTGGCATACACTGTCTGAAATTTTGCTGAATATATCCCACTATAGCCCATTGCGGTCACGATCCATGTTGAAATTAAAGTTGCTTCATAACGCGCCTCGTCGGTTGTTCATCCTGCTGATATTGACCGGTATCCTGCTGGCAACGTTCATTGTTCCCATCGCTGAGGCCGCAGAGGATCGTGTGCGTGTCGGTTTGGTGCTGGGCGGCGGCGGCGCTCGCGGGATTGCCCATGTCGGGGTGCTCAAAATCCTGGAAGAACTGCGCATTCCCATCGATTGTATTGCAGGCACCAGCATGGGTTCGATTATTGGCGGGCTGTATGCGTCCGGCATGACGCCGGAACAGATGGAAAAAGCCTTGATGAAGATTGATTGGCCGGCCGCATTCAAGGATGGCCCACCGCGCCCTGATTTGCCCTTTCGCACCAAGCAGGAACAACGGATAGTGATCAACGCGCAAGTTGGCCTGGGTCGTGATGGCGTCCAGCTCCCCAAAGGCTTGCTGGAAGGCCAGAATTTGTTGCTGTTGCTGGAGGAGTTGTCGCTGCCCGCCGCCAGTGTTCGCGATTTCGACAAACTCCGGATTCCCTACCGAGCGGTAGCGACCGATCTGGCCACTGGTGAGCCAGTGGTGCTGGGTTCCGGCGAACTGGCCAAGGCGATGCGCGCCAGTATGTCCATCCCCAGCGCTCTGGCTCCGGTGGAACTGGAGGGCAAAATTCTGGTGGATGGCGGGGTTTCCAATAACTTGCCCATTGACGTGGTGCGCAAGCTCTGCCGTCCGGACGTCGTGATCGCGGTGGATGTGGGCGCGCCGCTGGCCCCAGCCAGCGAACTGACTTCGGTGTTGTCCGTGACCAACCAGCTCACGACCATCCTGACCGTGCGTAACGTCATCGAACAGGTCAAAACTCTGGGGAAAAAGGACATTCTGATCACGCCGGACCTGCACGATGTCTCCAGCATCGATTTTGACCGTTCTTCCGAGGCCATGCGCTTCGGCGTGATTGCTGCTCAGGGCCAACAGAGCACGTTAAGTCGACTGTCGGTTTCTCCGTCTGCCTATCTAGCCTATCAGACCGCTTTGCCGCCAGCGCCGAATGCCGCTGAACGTCCGGTGATCGATTTCGTCCGAATCAGCAATAAAACACACCTCGCTGATCAGGTCATTGAACAGCAACTGGATATTCAACCGGGGGACCGGCTTGATCCAGAAAAACTCCATCGCAACCTGAATGAAATTTATGGCATGGGCAATTTTCAGCGGGTCAACTACACCCTGGTGGAAGAGCATGATCAGATCGGGCTGATCGTCGAAACCGTACCGAGGGATGTAGGGACCGACCGGTTGCAGTTCGGCTTGTTTCTGGGTGCCAATCTGAAAGGCGATTCGGAATTTGACATTAGCGCCGCTTATACGATGACGGAAATCAATTCACTGGGCGGACAATGGCGCAATTTTCTCCAGTTGGGCGGCAATCTGGCGTTGATCTCGGATTTTTACCAGCCCCTGGACGCTGACCAGGAATATTTCCTCAATCCATACCTGCGCTATGAGCAGTACAACCTGAATCTGTTGAACGAAGCTTATGGGGAAAATACCAGTTTTCGGGTGGATCGCGCCGAAATGGGTCTGTTGGCCGGGCGCAATCTGGAACGCTGGGGGCGGGTGGTACTGGGACTGCGCTATGGCAGTGGCCGCAACGACCTGCGTTTTGGCCAGCCTTCTCCTGATTATGAAGGCAACTTCACTGACGGTGGCTATTCGCTGAGCTGGGAAGCGGATACGCTGGATAATATCGATTTTCCGACATCAGGCTACGCCGGCAATCTGACCTTCCGTGAGTCGCTGACCGCCCTTGGCGCGGACCGGAATCTCAGTACCCTGAATTTTGAATTCGCCCACGCCTATACCTGGGGCAAGTATTCGGTGATTCCGCGTGTACGACTGGCGGGCCGCACCTCAGGGGACATGGGGATTGAAAACTTGTTTTTTCTGGGCGGTTTCCTGAATCTGTCGGGTTATCAGTCGGGCCAGATTTCCGGTGAATATGCCGCTCTGGGAGAGTTGATTTATATGTATCGGCTGGATAGCGCATCATCGGCCTTCACGATACCGATTTACGCTGGCGGCTCGCTGGAAGTCGGCGGGGCCTGGAATGACTACGATGATATCAGCACCGATTCATTGATTCCGGCAGGCAGTCTGTTCTTGGGCGTCGATACCCCACTGGGGCCTTTCTACTTCGCCGGTGGGTTGGCTGAGGGCGGCAATGCGTCGATGTATATGTTGCTGGGCAAACTGTTCTAAAGCGATGTGCGGCTGACCTACTGATCAATAAAAAAACCGGCACAGGCCGGTTTTTTTATTGAATCAGAAAGGTCACGCTTCCGGGGGTGATTCCGGGTTCGGTGTATCGTCCAGCGCAGCATTGCCCTTGTCCTTGCGTTGACGCTTCTCTTGCTGTTTCTCGTCCTGCTTCTTTTTCTTCGCGAGATCTCTCTGGCGCTTCTCGTACTGGTAGTTAGGCTTGGCCAAAACATTCTCCTGAGGGTAATGACGGTTATTTCTTGCCAATCAACTCAATGGGATAACCGTCAGGGTCTTCGATAAACGAGATGATCGTCGTTCCGGCGTTCATGGGGCCGGCTTCGCGCAGGATTTTGCCGCCCCGGTTTTTGGCTTCCGTAGTGGCCTGGTAGACATCATCGACCTGGATGGCGATATGTCCATAACCGGTCCCGATTTCATAATGATCGACGCCCCAATTGTAGGTCAATTCAATCACCGTATGGTTGGATTCGTCGCCATAGCCCAGGAACGCCAGGGTAAATTCACCAGCGGGATAATCCTGGCGGCGCAGCAGTTTCATGCCCAGAATTTCGGTGTAAAACTGAATCGACCGATCCAAATCACCGGTTCGCAGCATGGTGTGGAGAATACGCATAGTTAACCTCCGGGTTATAGACAAAATCCCCTCGCCGGGTAGGAGAGGGGCAGGGGTGGGGATAAGGGCTACTTTCGACCTTTGAACGCGGCAATTCGCATCCGCAGCGCGTTCAGTTTGATAAAGCCGCCCGCGTCCTTCTGATCGTAAGCGCCAGCATCATCTTCAAAGGTCGCGATGTTCATGTCAAACAGGCTGTCATCCGACTGGCGACCGGCAATAATCACATTGCCTTTGTACAATTTCACTCGCACCACGCCGTTCACCGGGACTTGCGAGGCGTCGATCAGGGTCTGTAACAACTGCCGTTCGGGACTCCACCAGTAGCCGTTATAGACCAGACTGGCGTAGCGCGGCATCAAGTCATCCTTGAGATGCGCCGCTTCCCGATCCAGCGTCAGCGATTCCATGGCCCGGTGCGCCTTGAGCATGATCGTGCCGCCGGGGGTTTCATAGCAGCCCCGCGACTTCATGCCGACATAGCGGTTTTCCACCAGATCCAGTCGGCCAATGCCATGTTCGCCGCCCAACTGATTTAGCCGGGTCAGCACCGCAGCAGGACTGAGCGCCTCGCCATCAATCGCCACGATATCGCCATTGCGGTAGCTCAGTTCGATAGACAGCGGCTGATCAGGCGCTTTCTCCGGGGACACCGACCAGCGCCACATCGGTTCTTCCGGTTCGTTCCACGGGTCTTCGAGAACGCCGCCCTCGTAGGAAATATGCAGCAGGTTGGCATCCATGGAATAAGGCGATTTCGTCCCGCGTTTCATCTCGACCGGAATACCGTGCTGTTCCGCGTAAGCCAGCAACTTCTCCCGCGACAGCAGATCCCATTCCCGCCACGGGGCGATGATCTTGATATCCGGCTTGAGGGCATAAGCGCCCAGTTCAAAGCGCACCTGATCGTTGCCCTTGCCGGTGGCGCCGTGAGAAACCGCATCCGCGCCAGTCTGCACCGCGATTTCAATCTGCCGCTTGGCGATCAACGGCCGGGCGATAGAGGTGCCCAGCAGATATTCGCCTTCGTAAATCGCGTTAGCCCGAAACATGGGGAAGACGAAATCGCGCACGAATTCTTCGCGCAGATCCTCGATGAAAATATTTTCCGGCTTGATGCCCATCTTCAGCGCTTTCCCACGCGCGGGCTCCAGTTCCTCATCCTGGCCCAGATCGGCAGTGAAGGTCACGATTTCGCATTCATACACATCCTGCAACCATTTCAGGATCACCGAGGTATCCAGTCCACCCGAATAGGCCAGCACGACTTTTTTTACGTCCGACATAACATTCCTCATTTTCAATGAATTTCAATCCGAACGGCCCGAACCTGCCAGCCAGCGCCGCGTCAGCCCGTTAGCTTAATGGCTGGCCCCGGTACGTCAAGGCAGGCGGGGCGTATAATTCGGCGCACGCTTCTCAACATTTGTGCTGGAACCCGCCATGGATACCCTGACTCTGACCCGCCCTGATGACTGGCATCTGCACGTCCGCGATGGCGCAGCACTCCGCGCCGTCGTCCCGCACAGCGCCCGCCAGTTCGCCCGCGCCATCATCATGCCGAATCTGCGTCCCCCGGTCACGACGACCGAACAGGCGCTGGCCTATCGGCGGCGAATTCTGGAAGCCGTGCCGCCGGGACTGGATTTTCAGCCCCTGATGACCCTGTATCTAACCGATCAGACCTCGCCTGCCGAGATCAGTCGCGCCAGAGCTTCCGGCCACATTGTCGCCGGCAAGCTGTATCCGGCCGGCGCTACTACGAATTCCGATGCCGGGGTGACGGACATTCGCAAAATAGCCCCGGTGCTGGAAGCGATGCAGGCACAGGGGCTGTTGTTGCTGGTGCATGGCGAAGTCACCGATCCGGCAGTGGATATTTTCGACCGGGAGGCGGTTTTCATCGAGCGGGTGTTGATCCCGCTGATTCAGGATTTCCCGGCGTTAAAGATCGTGATGGAACATATCACCACGCAGGACGCCGCCAACTTTGTGCGGGATGCGCCAGCGACGGTGGCGGCGACGTTGACCGCGCATCATCTACTCTATAACCGCAATGCCCTTTTCCAGGGCGGGATTCGTCCGCATTATTACTGCCTGCCGATTCTCAAACGCGAGCGACATCGGCAGGCGCTGATTCAAGCAGCAACCAGTGACAATCCCAAGTTTTTCCTGGGCACGGACAGCGCCCCGCATCCCCGTTCCGGGAAGGAAACCGCCTGTGGCTGCGCCGGTTGCTATACCGCTCACGCCGCACTGGAACTGTATGCCGAAGTTTTTGCAACCGCTGGAGCGCTGGATCGGCTCGAAGCCTTCGCCAGTTTCCACGGTCCCGATTTCTACGGTCTGCCGCGTAATTCTGGAACTCTCACCTTGCGACGCCAGCCAACGCCTGTACCCGAATCGTTCCCGTTTGGCGCGGAGGACTTGATTCCCTTGCGCGCCGGAGAAACGCTGAACTGGCGACTGGCGGATTGAGCGAACCCCGAACCCCGAATCTCGATCACCGGTAGGGTGTTCACTCTAATTTTCGTTGCTAAAGTACGCTCCAACAGCAGTTCAAACCCGCCGGCGAATGTGAAAACCGGCATTCTGATCAAGACATTATGTCGAGGAGAGTATCATGGCAAACGTTGCGCTGAAAAATATCGTTGAAGCTCCAGCCGTGGCTAACATCCGTGAATCGGCTAGTCGTATCTGGCTCGCGGGACTGGGCGCGGTCGCCAAAACACAGGAGGAAGGCGAAAAACTGTTCCAGTCGCTGGTTGAGGAAGGCGAGAAAGTTGAAAAGCACGCTAGGAAAGTAGCGGGTGCCCGAGTCGAAGAAGCCAAAGGCAAAGTCATCGAATTCCGGGGCAAAGCTAATGAGCAGTTTGATCGACTAGAAGAACTCTTCCAGGAGCGGGTCGCCCAGGTCTTGCACCGACTGGGCGTTCCTACGCAGGAGGATATTCAGGAACTGACCAAGCGGGTTGAGGCCCTGAATGAAAGCGTCATGGCGCTGAAGGAATAAGCGATCTATTGCTCACCCGCTTCCCCGCTGAACAGGGGAAGATAACTTCATTGATGATATTAAAGCTCGGCTACGCACAGTGGCCGGGCTTTACGCATGTTGGTTAATAAACAGATGAATTATTAGGAAGTGAGCAAATCAAATGAAAGAAGATATTTTAAAATTGACTGTGGCGCTTGAGAAACGCGGCTTTATAAAAACCCTTATCGAAGAAGCAGTTTCCAATATTGATCGGCATATCGTAGACCTGATTTATTGGGATGATACCGATAAAGAAAGAATCGTACTACATGCATTCCTACTTGCTCGCGCCAAATATTTTTTGCAGAACTCTTTAGCTCAATCTTCAATCATTGATGGACAGGAAATTATTGAAAAATAGGTAGTCCTGTAGAAAGTAGTGATTAATTTATGGTATGATTTTAGTAGTAACCAATAGAGTGAGTAAAGAACGATGATTTGTCCTAATTGTCATTCCGTCAATGTTGTAAAAAATGGCAGT
>JAUPTV010000285.1 GCA_030917925.1 Pseudomonadota bacterium | reverse complement strand
TATCGCTTTTTCCGGTGAAAGCCGGATTTCCGGATTCCCCTCCTTGGCAAAGGAGGGGTGGCGCGTTAGCGCCGGGGTGGTTCGGGGTGTCCGCTGATCAGCCGGAAAGGCAATAGCTTGCTCGGCGCTCACTTTGTCACTCTATATGCAAATTCCGGGTAAGGTGTGCGGAATATCGGACTTGAGGAGTCAATAGCGTGGGACTTGAAGCTAAAATCACAGACAAACCCCAATACGGGGTGGGCGACGCATCGTATCAGGCGGCTGGCGGTGAGGTGGGTATTCGGAAACTGGTCAATGATTTTTATGACGTGATGGAACACCGGCCCGAAGCGCAAAAAATTAGAAGGATGCATTCGGCTGATTTAACTGTTTCCAGAGACAAACTGACACTGTTTTTATGCGGCTGGCTGGGTGGCCAACAATCTTATTCACAAAAATATGGGCCGATCCGCATTCCCCAAGTGCATAGCCACTTGGAGATTGGCTCGCGTGAGCGTGATGCCTGGTTGCAATGTATGCAGGAGGCGCTGAAAACCCAGCCTTACCCCGCAGATTTCAAAGAATATCTCTTGGAACAACTCTATGTACCCGCCGAACGGAGTCGAAACCGACCTTAAAAAGCTGTCTAAAAATAAATTTTTGAATAGGAAAGTGGTTCTTCGATACTTACTGTGGAGTTGATGCTGTATGGCCGGTTTCAACCGACTTAGCGGGATAAATCCTGCCCTACAGTCTTTTTAAATCAAATGGTTAGAAATATATCTGCTCTTAGTTGCGATTGCCTCCACAAGAACCCTCCAAGAACCAGAAATTAACGACCACCTGGTTAACCGTAATAGGGTGCGGATTGGCGTCTGATCACGTTATTATGTCGGCATGTCGCTTGAAATTCATACCCGCGACGCCTTCGATCCCCATAAAACTAACAGGAAAAATCAGATGAATTTGCGGTTATGGTTGCCGTTGCTGTTAGCGCCAGCGCTGAGTATGGCGCAGGATGCCGTGAAACCGGCCGGTCTGGAACCCATTCCTGACGGTCCCCCGGACGCATCACGGGAACAGAATGTTCCGGCTCCGGAAATTACGATTCGCCAGATGGGTGACCAGGGTTCGGTTGAGGAATATCGGGCTGGCGGCGTGCTGTACATGGTCAAAATCAATCCCGCCAAGGGTTCACCCTATTACCTGGTGGATACCGATGGCGATGGCGGTCTGGAAACCCGCTACAGCGATTTGCAAAGCCCCCTGGCGATTCCCGCCTGGGTGTTGCTGCGGTGGTGAGCGTTGAAAGCGCAGTCAAGGCGCTTCCTGGTGCATTTCTACCCGGTTGCGCCCGTTGTTTTTGGCAACGTACAGCGCCTGATCAGCGGTTTTGAGCAATTCATCGACCGCCAGTTTCCGTCCGCTAAACGCGCAGCCGCCAATACTGACGGTGAAGCGCAACATTTGCCCGTCCGCTAGTGGCAACGACGTTTGTGCAATGGCGGTGCGCAGGCGTTCAGCGATGTCCTGCGCGACGGGAAAATCGGTATTCGGCAGCAAAATCGCTAGTTCTTCCCCGCCCATCCGCCCAATCACGTCCACCTCACGGACCTGGGCGCGGCACAGTCGGCTGATGATGCGTAGCACCTGATCGCCGATATCATGCCCGTAGGTATCGTTGATATTTTTGAAGTGGTCAGCGTCCAGCATGAGCATCGCAATCGCGGTGGGATAACGGCTGACGCGGCGCAATTCCCGCTCACACAGTTCCAGAAAGTGGCGGCGATTGCACAGGCCAGTCAGACTGTCGGTAGTCGCTAGATGCCGCAGTTCCTCCAGCATCCGCTTGCGTTCGGTAATGTCGGAAAAGACGCCTTCTACCTTGGCGTCGGGATGCCGGGTGTCCGGCGGACGCACCTGCGCGTTGATTTCGACCCAGATGGGCTGGCCGTCCTGACGCAGCATCCGCATTTGCAAATGGCTGACCCGGCCATGCATGGCCAGCGTGTTGAACAGGCTTTCCTGGTCATCCCCTTCCACAAACGGCCACGCCGGGTCCGCCTGATGGGCGTGTAAAAAATCCTCCGGCGAGGCGCAACCCAGCACCTGCGCCATGGCCGGGTTGACGTCAAGAAATTGCCCATCCAGTCGGGCAATAAAGATGCCCTCATGGACGTTCTCGAACAGTGAACGGTATTTTTCCTCGCTCTCCTGCAAGCGGTCATTGATCCGGTTGAGTTCTTCCTGCATCCGGTCGCTGACCCGGATCAGATGGCGGGTATGGCGCAGCAACCGGGCGTATTGTTGAGTCAACTCCGCGAACGCCGCCGCGCCGGAACCGAGCGCCTCGCCCTGTAGGGCGGCTTTCGCGGACGCTAGGGCGTGTTCTTCACTCTCAAGCAGATTGGCGGGGACATTCACGGCGCAGGGTGTTCCACCAGGTTGAACGTCAGGGCTTCGAGTTCTTCGCTGAAATCCTGACCACATTCCAGCATGGATTCATTGTCAGGATCGTAACGCCAGTTGACGATGATCTGGAGGCCGTCTTGCGCCGCCTGTTCCAGCACGTCCAGTAAATTCAGCATGATTTTGGTGCTGCTACTGTTCAGATAAAGAATCTCCAGATCAATCTCGACAGTCGCGGCTGGCTCCAGTCCCGCGATAAAGGCTTTCAGCCAGGCAAACACTGGCGCATAGAACGCTGCCGCGTTTTCGGGGTAGGACTCGCCGCAGATACGCAACTGGCGGGTTTCGGCGTCAAATGCAATCGCGGGCGATGAACGGGTCGCCTCAACGATTAACTTATCCATACAGATTCTCCCGGATGGTGCGCGGTTCAAAGCACAACCCGCAGGGTAAAGAAGACGTATTCATCAACGGTCGTGAGGGCATACTGTAGCGGAATCGCCGCCTTGCGCGCCATTTCAATCAGGCCCAGACCCGCACCGCCCGCATCGCTTAACGGTTGGCGCAGCCGCTCCTTGTGCAGCGCCTTGAGCGCAGCTTTATCCAATGCCCGTAATTGTTCAAGACGAGCAACTAGCGGGGCTGCATCGGCCTGCGCCATGAGGTTGCCGGAACTGATGACGTAGCGTTCCCTATCGCGGGCAATGACCACAATGCCGGAATGGGCGAACCGCTCACCCTCCGGCGCATCCTGCCAGCGTTCGAGGTAATTGCGCACGTTCTGCGCCTGTTCAACATAAACCGCGAACACATCCATCATCGCGGTCCGGCTCAACGAGGCATTTTCCAGATGGTTGCGCACCGCCTTGCCCAGTTCCTCGATGATGCTGTGCGAGAAGGGGCCGCTGAAAATCATCAGAATACCGCGCTCGCCCAGTTCATCTTTCAGGCGAACCAGATCAAAATCTTTCATCACTCAATGCTCCTGCCGGTCGAAAGCCGATGACCGTGATGTCGTCACGCTGGAGATAGTCGCCCTGCCAGTCGGCCAGCGCCTGTTCCAATCGTTCACGCTGCGCCGCCAAGGGTTGAGCGCCGCAGTCCTGTAAAACCTGTTGAAACCGCTGCCGCCCGAAACCCAGTCCCTTGGGGCCGCCGGCCTGGTCGAACAGGCCGTCAGTCGCCAGATAACCGATGCGGCCCGACGGCAGATCAATGACATGGGCCGTAAAGGTCGCATCCGGGGCGGAGCGGCGGTAGCCAATGTCGCGGGCGTCGCCTCGCACGCGAACCACTTCCCCACTTGGATCAGCGTAGTAGAAATCCAGCCGGGCACCGGCAAAGATCAATTTTCGCTCGCCAACCGGTTGCCAGCAGACGCCAGCATCCAGGCCATTTTCGCCGCCCTCGCCCGTTCCCTGCTGATGCAGGGCGTCGCGCAACCGCTGATTAAGTGCCTGCAACACCTGAACCGGATCGGCAATGCCCAGTTCACCGACGATGTAGTGCAAGACGGTGCTGACCGCCATGGTCATAAAGGCACCGGGAACGCCATGCCCGGTGCAGTCAGCCAGGAGCAGTAAGCAACCCCGCGTATCTTCGCGGCAATAATAGAAATCGCCGCCGACCACATTACGCGGTCGCCAGATGATGAAGTATTCACCCAGCACCCGCGCCAGCGGTTCGGGCCGGGGGAGCAGAGATTGCTGGATCAATTGGGCGTATTCGATGCTGTCCATCAATTGCCGATGCGCGTCGGCCAGTTGGTCATTGGCCTTCCGGAGGGCGTAGGTGCGTTCATCGACCAGTTGTTCAAGATGTCCGGTGTGCTGGCGGACCGTGTGCGCCATCTGATTGAAGGTCAGGGTCAGATCGCCAATCTCGTTATCGACTTCGACCGTGGCCTGTTGCTGGTAATCGCCGGTCGCCAGAGCTTGGGCAGAGTGGTGCAAGCGGGCCAAGGGATTCAACACCAACCGGTTGAGCAACAGAATCAGAGCGGTTGCCAGCGCCAGCAGGGAGAACGCCAGCAACAGGGCTAGTGGCGCGAATTGCCAGGAACTGTAGACGCTGGCGATGTCCACCAGTACGACGGTGAACCAGCGGACTTCATCAAGATAGGCAATAGCGGCTAAATAGGGTTGACCTTCAACGGTCAGCGGTAACACGGCGAAGGGTGCCTGTCCTGCAGCTAGCCGGGCCATTTGTTTGCGTAACTGCGCTGGTTGATCGGATAAATTCAGCAGTCGAAACAAGGTATTGCGTTCTGCGTCAGGTTTAGCGACCGCGTTAAAATCGATATAGGCCCGATTACGGTGCGCCTTGATGACCCCAGCCTGATCCAGCAGCACAGTGGATACGCCGGGGTGGTCTTCCTGAAGAATGTCTTGGATGAAACGGTCCAGTTCCAGCCCAGTGCCGCCCACGCCCAGTTTTTTATCACCTTCACGGATTACGATATTAAACCACAGCTTATAAATATCGAGTGGGGTATCGTAATTCACGTTCAGATTGAAGTCCGCCTCCTGCGCCATCGTGGCGAAGTACCAGGAATCGGTAGGCAGGTCAGAATTCAGGATATGCCCCTGTTCCCGACCCTGGTAGGCGTTTGCGGCATCGTTGAAATAGAAATGTTTGGACGCATCGAGGGCAATAAAGTAGCTGCGATCAGCGAAATGGCGACGGTAACTGTCCAATTCGGCCAGCGCAGCGACCTTGAGATCCGGGTTATGCTCATCCCGCGCCCAGCGCTTGAGCAGTGGCGAATCAGCCAGCTTCAGCGACAGGGCCAGTTCGCGCTGAATCGGTGCCAGAATGCGGTCCCGCTGGCGCAAGGCGTACTGGGCAGCGAAATCCTCCCCCAACTGCTGGGTGATGTTGCCGACAACCAGCATGAACACGCCCAACGCCGCCGCGCCCGTGATCAGGTAAATGACGACGATCAGCAGCAGGAATTGGCGCTTCAGGCCCGCCATGTGGGGACGGGGAGCGAGTTGGTCAGTCATCGAGGAGCCACTTAAAGCTGATCCGGATCAACGCCCAGCGCCCGCAACCGTTCGGCCAGACGTTCCGCCCGTTGATGTTCAGCTTCCGCCCGTTGATCGAGTTCGATAAAACTTTCAAAGTGTCGGCCATCGGGTCGGTATAACACCAATTCAGTCCCTTCGAGGGTAAAGCGGACGCCCAGCCAGGGACTGATCCAGCCGTTGATCACGGCGATTTCTTGAAGCTGCCCACTGCGGCGCTGCCAACCCCGCAAGGCACCCCGATCCGGGTCGTAGAGATAGTATTCTTCAACACCGTAGCGCTGATAGAAGTCGAATTTACGGACCATTTCGGTCGTCGTGTTGCCGGGCGACAGGATTTCAAAGACCACTTGCGGCGCTACATCATCTTCCCGCCATTGCTGATAGGAACCCCGGTCGCCAGGCGGTCGGCCAAACACCACCATGACATCCGGCGCGGCCCGAATGGTGTTGCGCCCTTCCACCGGATACCAGAGCAGATCGCCAGCCACGAAGACATCGGGCCGGTTGGCGAACAAGGCCGCGAGACCGCCCTGAATGGTCATGATGTAGCGGAATTGTTTGGTGTTGTCAGCCATCGGTTGTCCGTCGCTGTCCGGGTAAATCACCTCGGCGGCAGGCGGGATACCGGGAAGTTTTGGCGCAAGCACGGGTTGAGTCAGGGTCATCGCGGTCATCGCTAGCCTCCGCTTTAAGCGCCCCGTCCCTCGGATAGGAAAGGGAAAGTTGGGGGTAAAAGATTTGGAGAATGTCTTCAGGACAACACCCATTTGCCATGTTGCCGAATTGCTTTATTCAATCGCCGGACGCACATCGGTCGCCAGCATCCCCGCGCAACGCGCCGCTTCCAGCCCGGAATCGGCATCCTCGAACACCTGACAATCACGCGGGTCGACGCCCATCCGCCGCGCCGCTTCCAAAAACAAATCCGGGGCAGGTTTGGGCGGCAAGCCATCGTCAGCGGTTAATATCACGGTAAACAGCTCACGCAACCCGGCTGCCTGTAGCGCTCGCTCCACATTGGCGCGATTGCTGCCCGATACCACCGCCATGGGCAACCGCCCGGCATAACGCCGCGCCACCGCCGCCACCGGCTCCAGTGGTGGCGTCTGATCCAACAAGGCATAGGTGCGGCGTTCCTTGTCCTCGGTAAATTGCGCAATATCCAGCGCCTGCCCGAATTCGGCGTTATACAAATCAACAATCCGGTCAGTTGGTTTGCCGTTATGCTGGAGCAGAAACTCCATTGGACAGGTCAGCCCCCGCTCGGCAAAAGTCTCCTGCCAGGCCGCGTAATGCAAAGGCAGGCTGTCAACCAACGTCCCATCACAGTCGAAAATCAAGCCGCGAATGCGGTCAGGAACGGCCAGCAGGGGCAATAAATCGACCTCCAGCATGGTTCAGGCGCTCCCCGGACGCACTGGCGGGCGCGGCGCGGGAGGGGGCGGGGTGATTTGCTCGTCTTCCGCTTCCGGTTCAGCCAACGCTTCCAGCGATAAACTGCTTCCCGATGCCTTCTCAGCGCTCGGCGCGCTGCCGGACAGGTTGATACGCAACCGCAGGTTATTAGCGGAATCGGCGTTTTTGATCGCTTCCTCCAAACTGATCTTGCCCGCCTGTTGCAGATGAAATAACGCCTGGTCGAACGTCTGCATACCGGCACCCACCGCTTTCTCCATCACCTCCTTCAACCCGCTGACTTCGCCGCGCTTGATTAACGTCTCCACCATCGGCGAATGCAGCAAAACCTCAATGGCCGCTACCCGTTTGCCGTCTATCGTCGGAATGAGCCGTTGCGAGATGAACGCCCGCAGGTTCGAGGCCAGATCGGTCAATAATTGCGGTCGCCGCTCTTCGGGGAAAAAGTTGATGATGCGATCCAGCGCCTGATTAGCGCTGTTGGCGTGCAGGGTGGAAATCGCCAGATGCCCGGTTTCGGCAAATGCCAGAGCGTGTTCCATGGTTTCCCGGTCGCGGATTTCACCAATCAGAATCACATCCGGAGCCTGCCGCAAGGTATTCTTCAGCGCATCGGCATAGCTCAGCGTATCCACGCCGACTTCCCGCTGATTGACAATCGAGCGCTTGTGGCGGTGGACGAATTCAATCGGGTCTTCGATGGTGATGATGTGGCCGCCGCTGTTGGTATTGCGATGGTCAATCAGCGCCGCCAGTGATGTCGATTTGCCCGAACCGGTACCGCCAACGAACAGAATCAGTCCACGTTTGGCCATAATCACTTCGGTCAGCACCTGCGGCAACCCCAGATCATTAACGCTGGGAATGTCGGTTTTGATGTTGCGAATGACCATCGACACTTCATTGCGCTGCTTGAAGATGTTGACCCGGAACCGGCCCACGCCCAGCTCGCTGATCGCCAGATTCATCTCCAGTGTTTTCTCGAATTCGGCAATCTGTCCAGCGTCCATGACCCCATAGGCAATTTCCTTGACCCGTCCCGGTGCCAGCGGCTCCTTATCCAGCGCCCGCAACACGCCCTGGAACTTGGCGCAGGGCGGCGCGTTGGTGCTCAGGTAAATGTCTGACCCATCGCGCCGGGCCAGCAGCAGCAGATAATCCTTCAGTTCCATGTTATTCCCCCTGTGGATAGTTGTTGATCAGTTTTCAAGCAGCAGCCAGATCCACCATCGCCGCCCAACCGCCGCGCCGGGGATCGCCGGCACCATCCCCATTCGATGCAGCGACATGAACCCCGCCAAAGTACAAATCCGGCGCAGGCCAGCGATTCAGCCGCCAGCGCGGTTCCAGCACCGCCAGTGCTGCTTCACTGAAACCAGGCTCCACTTGAATCTGCTCACCGTCCCAGTGCAGGCGCGGCGCTTCAACAGCGGCCCTCGGTGTCATGCCAAAGTCTACGCAATTGCTGATGACCTGCAGCAGAGCGGTGCGAATGCGCTTACTGCCGCCACTGCCCAGCGCCAGCGCGGCCTGGTTATCCGCCAGCAACAGCGATGGTGCCATCATCGACGCCACCCGCAGACCGGGCGGACTGACATGGAAACCTTCGGGATGCAGATCGTCCTCGCCCATCATGTTGTTGAGCATGATCCCGGTATCCGGGACGAAGTAACCGGAGCCTTCACCGTTGGAAATAGTCATGCTGGCGGCGTTACCCTCGGCATCGTAAACGCTGATGTGCGTCGTGCCGCTGGAGACGAGACGCACCCGCTCCTGGCTTTCCCCAACCCCCGGCTGACCCAGATCCGCAGGGCTTAAATACCCCTCGGTGCGCCGCCGGTCGACTTCCGCCATCACCGCCGTCAACAGCGCCAGATGCGCGGGCGTCCCGAAACCCAGTTCAGCGACCTGACGCGCCTCCAGGAATCGCAACGACAAGGCAATCAGCGAACCGCCGAAAGATGGCGGCGGATTAGTCAGCAACCGGAACCCGCGATACTCCACGGGCAACGGTTCGCGCTCGATGACTTGATAGGCTGCCAGATCTGCCGCTGTCAGCAAGCCATGACCCTCACGCATCTCCTGATGAATGCGTCCGGCCAGTTCTCCGGCATAGAACGCCTGATCGCCCTCGCTAGGCAGGGTTTCCAGAAACGCCGCCAGATCGGGATTGCGCTGCATATCACCTTCGCCCAGATAGCGGCCCTCCGGCGCAAACAGCGCCTGACCCGCCGGAGTCAGGGTCATAATCGGCGTCAGCAGGTCGAACAAATAGGCCTGTTTGGCGTTAATCACCACGCCCTCGCGCCCCAGGCGAATCGCCGGTTCCAGTACCACGGACAAGGGCAACCGGCCCAGTCGGCGGTGAATGTGCAGATAGCCGCGCAGGGTGCCGGGAACTGCGGCTGAACCCAGACCCACATTGAAACTCTGTTCACTGCTGGGGAACCGGACCGTCACGGGTAGAAAGTGCGGTTCAATGCCCCCTGCCCGTAGACCCCACCCTGGGGTATTGACGAAGAAATCGAACAAAATGGCGCGCCCCTGAGCGGTGCGGGCCAACAGAAACCCGCCACCGCCGAGACTGGTCAGCGTCGGTTCGGCGATTGCTGCGGCAAAACCGGCCGCGACCATGGCGTCAAAGGCATTGCCGCCAGCGCGCAGCATGATGCAGGCGGCTTCGGTGACCTGGGGATGGCCGCTGGCAACGCTGCCTTTGGGCGCAGAAGAGGAGGTCATGAGACAGCTAACTCCGGGGAGCCGGACGCCGTTGATGCGCTGATCGGGGACGGCCTCGCGATTCGCCACCCGGTGTTGGCGGACGCCGCCGCTCCATCCGCCTGGGCGGTTTATATTCGATCAGCAATTCCTCGGTGATCGGCTGTACCGGAATTTTCTGGCCGATGAAGTCCTCAATCTCCGGCAGCGAGTAGACGTATTCCTCACACGCAAAGCTGATAGCGTCGCCACTGGCCCCGATTCGGGCAGTGCGGCCAATGCGATGAACGTAGTCTTCGCGATCCTGCGGCAGGTCGAAATTGATGACGTGAGTGACCTCGGGAATGTGCAGACCGCGCGCCGCCACGTCGGTCGCCACCAGAATCGGCAATTCGCCGCGCTGGAAGGATTCCAACAGATGCAGGCGCTTATTCTGCGGAATGTCGCCAGATAGCACCCCGGCTTCGTAACCGTTGCCCAGCAAATAGCCGGTGACCCGATCCGCCGCCCGCTTGGTGTTGACAAAAATCATGGTGCGCTTCGGCGCCTGGTGGCGCAGGATGCCCAGCAGCAGGCCAATCTTGTCATGCGCCGAAACGTGGTAGAGCGCCTGGCGCACATTGTCCGCCGTGACGTACTCGGTTTCGATGCGGATCACCTGGGGATTGTTCATGTGTTCATAGGCCAACTCCATGACGCGATTGCTCAGAGTGGCCGAAAACAGCATGTTAATGCGCTGACCCGGTGGCGGCATCCGCCGCAACAGGTAGCGAATATCGACGATAAAGCCTAGATCGAACATGCGGTCGGCTTCATCGAGGATCACCACCTCAATGTGATTGAGCTGGTAGACGCCTTGCTTGTAATAGTCGATCAGACGGCCCGGCGTGCCGATCAATACATCAGTACCTGCTTCCAGTTGGCGGCGCTGACTGTCATAGCCGGTGCCGCCATAGACCGCCGTGAATTTCAGACCGGTATAACGGCCCAGCAATTCGGCGTCACGGTGAATTTGCACCGCCAGTTCGCGGGTCGGCGCGATGACAATGGCCCAGGGACCGACGGTATTTTCAGCAATCGGCGTTTCCATCAGGTGATGCAGGGCGGCCAAAACGTATGCTGCGGTCTTGCCGGTGCCGGTCTGCGCCTGGCCAGCGATATCCTGCCCCTTGAGCGCCAAGGGCAGGGTGGCGGCCTGAATCGGCGTACAATAAACAAAACCGGCGTCCTCCAGGCTTTCTTGCAGCGACTCGGTCAAACCGAGTGCGGAAAAGGGGACGTGTGTGAGATGATCTGTTTGCATAAGTGTGCGGCTATCCCGAGTCAGCAGGGTGAGTGGGGGCTGGTGCCAACGCCCGTCCGGGCGGCAAGGCTACGAAAGATTTGTGCCCCAGTGGGGTATTTTGCCACAATATCCCCTGTTGAACGCCGCGCCCCGCTGATTTTCCCCAGCGGCTTCCCGGCGGTGATTCCTTCAAAGGCGACGGATGGCCGCGTATTCTGTCCATTTTCGGCATCTCTCGCCGCCGCATTGCCACTTTTGCATCGGAGAACCTTCCCATGAGCGAGCATATCGTGCATATTACCGACGACACCTTTGAAGCCGAGGTCCTCAAGTCGACTCAGCCCGTCCTGGTGGATTATTGGGCAGAATGGTGTGGTCCCTGCCGGATGATTGGCCCGATTCTCGACGAACTCGCCATGGAATACGCCGATCGCGTCAAGTTCTGTAAACTGAATGTTGACGAAAATCAGAATACGCCGCCCAAATATGGCATTCGCGGCATTCCCACCCTGATGCTATTCCGCAACGGTGCGGTTGAAGCCACCAAGGTCGGCGCACAGTCCAAGTCGCAGTTAGCCGCCTTCCTTGATAGTAATCTGCGTTAAAAGGCGTCACGCGGTGTCTGCCAATCGATTCAGGGTAGACGCCGTTTCGTGACCGTGTTAGTTTAATTCTCTACAGGCGCTTAATCGCTTTGTCATTCCGTAACCCCGCTCCGCCGCAGTCCGGCCCACTTCCCCCGAGACGCCAATCCCGACCCCCTCCTTGCGGGCGTCATCCTGTAACGCCCGCTCGCCTCGAGCATCCCGTTTCCATGAATCTCACTGAACTTAAAAAAAAATCCCCCGCCGAACTCATTGCCATCGCCCAAGAACTGAAGCTCGAAGGCACGGCGCGGTCCCGCAAACAGGATGTGATTTTTGCCATTCTCAAGGCGCTGGCCAAGAGTGGCGAAGACATCTCCGGTGATGGCGTCCTGGAAATTTTACAGGATGGCTTCGGCTTCCTGCGTTCCGGCGACAGTTCCTATCTGGCTGGCCCTGATGATATCTACGTTTCGCCCAGTCAAATCCGCCGCTTTAATTTGCGCACCGGCGACACGGTGAGTGGCAAGATTCGCCCCCCCAAGGAGGGTGAACGCTACTTTGCCCTGCTGAAAGTGGGTGATATTAATTTCGAACCGCCGGAAGCCTCCTATTACAATGTGCTGTTTGAGAACCTGACGCCCTTGCATGCGACCGTGCGGATGACGCTGGAGCGCGGCAATGGCAGCACCGAGGACATTACAGCGCGGGTCATCGACCTGATCGCGCCGGTCGGCAAGGGCCAGCGCGGGTTAATCGTCTCGCCGCCCAAAGCCGGTAAGACCATGATGTTGCAGAACATCGCCCAGAGCGTCGCCGCCAATCATCCCGAATGCTATCTGATCGTGCTGTTGATCGATGAACGGCCGGAGGAAGTGACCGAGATGCAGCGCTCGGTGCGCGGCGAGGTCATTGCCAGCACCTTTGATGAACCGGCGACCCGGCATGTACAGGTTGCGGAAATGGTGTCGGACAAGGCCAAGCGCCTGGTCGAGCACAAGCGCGATGTGGTGATTCTGCTGGATTCCATCACCCGACTGGCGCGAGCCTATAACACGGTGGTCCCGGCTTCCGGCAAGGTATTAACTGGCGGCGTGGACGCGAATGCGTTGCAGAAGCCGAAACGGTTTTTTGGCGCGGCGCGGAATATCGAGGAAGGTGGTTCGCTCACAATTCTGGCAACGACGCTGATCGACACCGGCTCGCGCATGGACGACGTGATTTATGAGGAATTCAAAGGCACCGGCAATATGGAAATCCACCTCGATCGGCGTATTTCCGAAAAGCGAGTGTTCCCGGCCATCGACATCAATCGCTCCGGCACCCGCCGCGAGGAACTGCTGACGGATCAGGATGATTTGCAGAAGATGTGGATTCTGCGCAAGTTGCTGCACCCGATGGACGAGTTGCAGGCGATGGAATTTATGCTGGAGCGCCTGAAGAGCACCCGGACCAACCGGGATTTCTTCGAGTCGATGAAGCGCTGACCACGAAAGCCGCTATTCTCATCCCCGCCTCCGGTTCCGCCATGCCCTCCTTCTTTAAATTTCCGCCCCGTCCGGCCCTGCCTGCGCCTTTAGCATGGCCGCTGAAACTGATTCCCGGCCCGGTGCATTCAACCGTTCTGACCACTGCGCTAAACGTCCTGTTTGCGGGCCGCATTCAGGAAAGCGGTGAATTTGAATTTCTGCGTGACCGGGTGCTGGCGATCCGGGTGCGCGATGCCGGAGTGGAATACCGGTTCCGATACGCAGGGCCTGCCGGTTTCGTGCCCTGCCAGAGGGATCAGGTAGCAGATTTGACAATCACCGGGGCAATCTACGATTTTCTGGCGCTGGCCGCCCGCCGTGAAGATTCGGATACGTTGTTCTTCAACCGGCGAGTGGTCATGGAAGGCAACACGGAGCTGGGGCTGGAATTGAAGAATCTGCTGGATGCACTGGACCCGGAAATGCTGGGTGGGCCATTGCCGTCCCTGTTGCGGGTCGCGAATCAATGTCTGGCAACGTATGAGCGGTTAAGTGATTGAGTGGTTGAGCCGGCGACGGGCATTATCGCCGAATGGCCGCTCGCGCCAGCACGTCCACCCGTTCATTTTCGGGATGACCGCAATGGCCACGCACCCATTCCCATTCGACTTGATGCGGGCTGATTGCGGACTCTAGCCGCTGCCAGAGATCAACATTCTTCACCGGCTGACGGTCGGCGGTTTGCCAGCCACGCCGCTTCCATCCGGCCAGCCATTCGGTCATACCCTTCATTACATACTGGCTGTCGGTGTAAATCCGTACCGGCGCTGGCCGCTTTAGCGCCTCCAGCCCGTGGATAACCGCCAGCAATTCCATGCGATTGTTAGTTGTTGCCGGCTCGCCACCCGATAATTCCCGCTCATGCCCCTGATAGCGCAGCAAGGCCGCCCAGCCGCCTGGACCAGGATTGCCGGAACAGGCACCATCGGTAAATAACAAAACCCGGTCATTGCCGGAAGAATCAGCGATCTTTTTGTCCAAGACGGTTTTCCTTCAAGTTAATATCATTTCTCAATAAATTCCGAACTTTCTTTTCCATGGCGACCTTGGCGTCTTGGCGGTTCATCCGTTTTCTCAGGGTTAAACCTGGTGAGAATAAACCTCAACCGTCTCCAGATTCAGCGCCGCCGCTAGCAAGGCCTGGGTATAGGGATGCTGAGGATGGTCGAACACCTGCTGCGCCGGACCATCCTCGACGACCTGACCGTTCTTCATCACCAGCAGATGATGCGCCAGCGCCCGCACCACCCGCAGATCGTGGCTGATAAACAGGTAGGCCAACTGGTAGCGGCGCTGCAAATTGCGCAATAAATCGACAATCTGCGCTTGCACCGACACGTCCAGGGCGCTGGTCGGTTCATCGAGAATCAGCAAGCGCGGTTTTAACGCCAAAGCGCGGGCGATGGCGATGCGTTGGCGCTGCCCGCCCGAAAATTCATGGGGATAGCGGTCTTGCATCTCCGGGTCCAGATCGACTTCCGCCAGCGCCTGGGCAATCCGCTCGCGTCGCGCCTCGGGATCAGCCGCCAAGCCGTGAACCCGCAATCCCTCTTCAACAATTTCCCCTACTGACAACCGGGGACTCAGCGAACCGTAGGGGTCCTGAAATACGATTTGCATGGCTTGCCGCAAGGGCCGCAGCGCTTTATTGGACAGCGTATCGATTTGCTGATTTTCAAAATGAATCGCGCCTTCACTGGACAATAGCCTCAGCAGCGCCAGACCCAGTGTGGTCTTGCCGGAACCGCTTTCCCCGACCACCCCCAGCGTTTGCCCGGCCCGCACCCGGATGTTCACACCGTCCACGGCCTTCAGATGACTCAGCACCCGTCCAAACAGGCCGCGTTTTAGCGGGAACCAGACTTTCAGCGCCGCGCCGGTCATCACCTCCGGCGCATCGGCGATTTCCAGGGGCGGGTCGCCTTTCGGTTCGGCGGCGAGTAGTTCTTGGGTATAGGGATGTTGAGGCGCAGCGAAAATCTCCGCAACCGGGCCGGTTTCCACCACCACGCCGGACTGCATCACGCAAACCCGGTCAGCCATCTTGCGGACAATGCTCAGATCATGGGTAATAAACAGAATCGCCATGCCCAGTTGCGCCTGCAAGTCCTTCAGCAGCTTGAGAATCTGCGCCTGGATAGTGACATCGAGCGCGGTGGTCGGCTCGTCGGCGATGAGCATATCGGGATCATTCGCCAGCGCCATGGCGATCATTACTCGCTGGCGCTGGCCGCCGGACAGTTCATGCGGCAGGGCGTTGAGCCGATGCGCGACGTCCGACAAGCCCACCCGATCCAGCAATTCCATAATCCGCGCCCGGAGCTGACTGCCGCTTAATCCTTTGTGCAACCGCAACGTCTCGCCAATTTGCTGCTCAATGGAATGCAGCGGATTCAGCGAAGTCATCGGCTCTTGGAACACCATGGCGATCTGGTTGCCGCGAATCTCGCGCAACCGGGCTAGTGCCGCGCCCAGCAGTTCCTCACCCCGCAACCGGATGCTGCCGCCAGGATGCCGGGCGTGGGGATAAGGCAGTAATTGCAGCAGCGACAGGGCGGACACCGACTTGCCGGAACCGCTTTCCCCGACCAGCGCCAGCGTCTCGCCACGATTCAGTGTAAAAGAGACCTGCCTGACGGCGGGCATTGCGCCGAAAGCGACAGATAAATCGCGAACTTCGAGGAGTGGTGTGGATTCAGTCACAGCAACAGGAGCCTTGATCATCGGCAGTCTCATAAGTAAATGTCTCTAAATGGGCTGAAATAGCGTTACTTGCTAAAACGTATGTCGCTTAATTTAGGTTATGCGGTGGGAATTATTCAAATGTCATTAAATTTTCCACGAGTAAATATGCTTTCTTTTAATCTTTTTAATGTTCCATCTAAACGTTTTGCTATTCCATTCAGACTAATTTCTACAGCCTGAGATAAAGATTCAATTTTTGTTATTTTTTCATCTTGATTTAAAAGTTTAGAGCTTACCATTGACAGGCGTTCTGCTATTTTATTTAAAGCGCTTTCAAATTTGGATGTATTCTCATCCCGAATATTAATTTTTGAGTTTATGACTAAAATTTCACTCGCTTGTGCTTGCGAAACACGGCTATAGCTGTCAATCTGCTGTGTGAGATTATTAATTAACGCATTCTGTTTATTTAAAAAATCAGTGAGCTGGCGATCAATAGCTTGCGAATGTTGTAAAAGATTGATCTTCATCTCCTCTCTAAAGGAATGCATTTGATTATAAAGATTGGATTCTACTTCCTTAAACTTGAGATCAATTTTTTCCTCGACATTTAATAATTTTTCATGAAGTTGATCTTCTAACTGATTTTGTAAATTCTCAAGCATACGGCTGATAATTTCAGATTTTTCAACTACAATTTTTTTTGTATTTTTTACTATTTCTGCATCTGATTTTATATCACTACCCCAGACTTTTAAAAAAATTCACTTGTTCCATAAGTGATTTTTTATTTTCTTCTTTTAAACTATTTTGGTTCTTCGAGGGTTCTTGTGGAGCTAGGCGAAACTGACTAACACCCGTTGCTTAAAGTTGGCAAAGTTGCGAAAACCGTAGCCCATACGTTTCACTGTTTTAATTGAATTGTTAATAC
>JAUPTV010000284.1 GCA_030917925.1 Pseudomonadota bacterium | reverse complement strand
GGCATCGCCCTGCCGGAACGCGAGGCGTATTTCCGGGTGGGGTGACTTGAAAAAGGCGCAGGGAACAGACTCGCGAACAATAACAGCGGGAGTCTATGAGGTCGCCTGTGTGCCATGGAGTAGGTCAATCACCTACAGATGTTAGTCTGTCTCTCTGACAATAATTTCGGAATATCTCTAATATTTTTCATGATTTTTTTGTACAAATATAAATTGCGTTTAAAGCTAAACCATCCGCAAGGTTGGGACAGAAAGTCGCGGGTCCTGAAAATCCAGGAAAGCCGGATTGCTGCGAGTAATCCTTTTTTGAAAATTCGGAGAACCCTGATGATCTTGACACGATAGCCAAGTAGAAATGGAAAAAAACATGTAGATCATGCACATTTTAAAAAGGGGTCTTAATCGACCCCTTTCTCTTTGGACGCTGGATCGAGATAGCGCTCCTCCCTCAAACAACCAGTCGTTGCGCACCTTGCCAGCGTTTACCGGACTCCAGGTTGATGGGCGTCCCGACCGTCACCGCCTCCACACAGACAAACCGCTGATAATCACCCGGTTTCAGATCCGGCATGGCGGCGCATTTGTCCGCTGCCGAATGGGCGTGTCAATACAGAATCGGGAAGCCTTGCTTAGAAAATGGTTCCGATACAACCAGCAACCATTCATCAGGATTTTTCGATGAATCCCTGGCAAAGCGCCGTCAGCGCAGTTCAGCGTGACGAGCAAGTAGCTCATCAAACAGGGCCTCCAGGTCCGGATGAGTTCCCCGCACCCCCGCGATGACCTGCGCAGCCCACTCAAAATAAGCAAGTTTACGGTCGGCAGACCAGTCGGCAGGCGGCGACGCCAACATATCCCGCAAATTACAAATCTTGTCGGCCAGTTTAACCAACTTGGCTTCCGGTGAGAGATGAGGAGCATGTTCAATCTGAAGTTGCTTACGAGCAGGCTTGGTCAGTGATTTGTCGTCAGTCACTTCCAGAACGATTGACGCCACTTGCGAGCCAAAGACCGTTATGAGTTCATCTGCCGTCGTTTCCGTATCCTCGACTGTATCGTGCAAGATAGCTGCGCAGAGCACCGCAAGGTCGGTAATTCCCCCTTCATTGATCAGGACATTGGCTACGCCAACAGGATGATTAATATAGGGCGATGCAACCGCATCTTTTCGACGCTGACTGCGGTGCTTATGGGCAGCGAATGTGACCGCCCTGACGAAAGTTCCGAGTGGATTTTCAGTCATCACTGATCCAGTTTGTCCTAGCTTTGGTTATAGATTGTTGGAACATCCGGAATTTTAAACCTGAACCTGACCAGGAAATAGCCCTCCGACCCGATAAAATCGCCTCCCTTACCTATCCAACAGTTATAATCATTTCGGGAAATCAACCTACCTTGAAAATTTGATCACTTTTATCCTGACAACGGGGTTCACTTTACAACATGCGCGGGACGCCAAAAAACCAGAACCTGTGGATAATCGCGCCCCTGCTGATCATCGGCTTGATCGTCAGCGTCGGATTCTACGAATCAAGGCGTTCCTACAATCTCATTATTGACAGCGCCCGCCACCGCAATGCTGCGCTTGCGCACCTGGTGGCCCAGCGACTGATCGGCGCATTCAGAGAGATCGACTACATCATGCGCGACGTGCATGATCATATTGATCAGGAAGCGCTGGCATTCTCCGGTGGGGCCGGTGGAGAAAGCGCTGCGCATCTCAGTGAGATTCTGCTCAACAAAATCACCACCCATCCCTGGCTGTTCGGCCTTGGCATTATCAATACCCGTGGACGGGTTGTTGGCATCGTCAGCAAAGCTCGTCAGGACATCGTCGACCCAAATTTCTCATATCAGCACTATTTCTCCCATCTGGCGTCACATCCGGACCAGGATCGCCATTGTTCAACCCGCTTTGTCGAACCGTCCAACGGCGACCTCTGGCTGTTCTGTGCGCGCCCGGTTCGTTTGCAGGATAGCAGCGCATTCCATGGTGTCATCTTTGCCGAATTGCACTTAAGCTATCTGGACCAACTTTTCCATAACCCGGATCTGGCCCCGCGTAACGCCATCGCTCTTATCGACGCCGAAGGCACATTGCTCTTCCATTACCCGGAAGCCGCCGATACCATTGGCAAGAAGATCGAAGTTATCCCGCTCGACGAGGAACACGCCGACCGTGAACAACCTTTCCAGGGTGCCCTCATTTCACCACTGGACGGACAAAGACGACCGACTGCCTATTACCCACTGGCTGATTTGCCCTACACCATGGCAGTAACCGCCATGCTCGAGGATGAACTCTGGCAATGGCGTTTCCAGCGCACTATTTACCTGGGGGTCGGCATACTGATTTCCGGGTTCATGATTGGCTTGGCGTTGCTGGCTGCGCGCTTGTCGAACGCCAGGGGCCAACTGGTCGTCCAGGCCATGCAACTCGAACATCGAGTTCTCTACGACAAACTGACCAGCCTGCCCAATCGCGACATGCTGGACGAACGCCTGGACCAGGCTATCAGCGCCAGCAAGCGCGCCGGGTTGTATGGGGCATTAATGCTCATCGAACTGGAGCATTTAAAACCACTGAATGACGCGTATGGCCACGCGGTCGGCGACCGGTTGCTGGTTGAAGCCGGGCAACGACTCCTCCATAGCGTGAGCGAAGTTGATACTGTAGCGCGTCTGGGCGGCGCTGAATTTGTGGTCGTGCTGGTCGGATTAAAAGACGACAAGGACGTCTCAAAGGAACATGCGCTGGCCATCGCCAAAAAAATTCGCGGGTTTCTATCGGAACCCTACCACCTGATCTTGCATTCAGCCGCAGACCCAACGGCGATCATTGAACACTATTGCTCATCGAGTATGGGCATTGCGTTATTCATCGGTAAGGAAGCGCATCAGAGTGAAATTTTCAAACAGGCGGATACCGCCCGGCGTCAGGCCAAAGAAGCCGGTCGCAATATGATTCGACTGTTTGAATCCGGCCTTTGAGGGGCGTAGTGAAATCATGCGCTGCGATCAGACCGTTTTGCCTGAAGGAAGGCGCTGAATTCAGTCAATTATTTTGACAGAGCGGACTTAATCCGCAGGGGGTGATATGGGCATGGAAATCGATAACCGCCAGCGTTCCTTGCGCGAACGCGCCGAGGCGTTGCTGAACCAGGTCCATGAAAATCGGCTAAGCTTCTCCACGGACGAAATCGGGCGACTGATTCAAGATCTATCGGTTTACCAGATTGAACTGGAACTTCAGAACGAAGATCTGCGGGGCATCCAGCATCAACTGGAAGCCACGCGGGATCGCTACGCCCAACTGTATCATCAGGCACCGGTTGGTTACTTGAGCCTGGACCGTCGCGGGATCATCCAACAAGTCAATCAAACCCTGGCTGATTTGCTCGGTTGTGAAGGTCCGGACCTGATTGACCAAGCGCTGGCGGATTTCATGGTTGGAGCGGACCGGGAGATGTTCCTTAGCCGCTTCCGGGCGTTTTTTAATCAGCCAGCCCACAAAACCATCGATACGACCCTTCATGGGCAACATGGTCGCTCATTCCAGGCCCGGCTGACAGGGCGTCAGGATCTGGAGGAGCGGTCCGCGCTTCTCTCTGAACCCCGATTGCTAACGGTCGTGCATGATATTAGCGAGCAGCAAGCCTTGGAGGACGCCCTGCGCGAAAGCCGGGCGTTTCAGGAACTGTTGCTGGAAACGTTGCCCACCCCGGTGTTTTACAAGGATCTCGAGGGGCGCTATCTGGGATGCAATCCGGCGTTCACGGTCTTTATGGGACGTTCCAAAGCCGACATTATCGGCAAAACCGCTTACGATATTGCGCCAAAAGCGTTGGCCGATATTTATCAGGCCCAGGATCGTAATTTGCTGCAAGGCCCCGCCAACATCCAGATTTTTCAAAGCAGTGTGGTCAATACTCAAGGCGAATGGCAGGAAGCATTGTTTTACAAAGCGCGGATTGTGGGTCGCCAGGGACAGTTGCGCGGTCTGATTGGCGTGATTCTGGACATCACCGAACGGCAATGTGCTGAGGAAGCCTTGCGGGAACAGTCCGCGATTTTACGGGGCATTACCGACTCGGCACAGGACGCAATTGTCATGTTGGACACCGAAGGACGGATTTCCTTTTGGAATCCAGCCGCGGAACGTATTTTTGGTTATACACAAGATGAGGCGCTCGGGCAGGACTTGCACCAGTTGCTGGCACCCGACCGCTATCATGAGGCGCACCACCAGGCGTTTAGCGAATTTCGGGAAACGGGGCGTGGCAATGCGGTCGGTAAAACGCTGGAATTATGCGCCCGCCATAAGGATGGTTCGGAAATTGCCGTAGCGCTCTCGCTGTCCGCGGTGCATATACAAAATCAGTGGCGCGGGGTAGGCATTTTGCGCGATGAAACTCAACGCCAGGCGCAGGAACGGGAACTGCGCCGACTGGCGACGACCGATCATTTAACTGGCATGGCCAATCGCCGCCACTTTCTCAAACAGGTTGATCTGGAGTTACAGCGATTCAAGCGTTACGCGGCTCCGGCAACGTTGCTGATGGTCGATCTGGACCATTTCAAACGGATCAACGATACCTGTGGCCATGCCGCCGGCGATCAAACGCTCCAGCATTTTGCGAGCATCGCCCAGACTCTGTTGCGCTATACGGATCTGATCGGACGTCTCGGCGGCGAAGAATTCGCAATATTGCTGCCGGCAACTGGCCTGGAAGGTGCCCGCTTGCTGGCTGAACGGTTGCGGGGAGCTGTGGCGAATACGTCGATCCCGTGGGAATCCAGAACGATTGAACTGACCGTCAGTATTGGCGTTACCCGGTTTTCCTCCACCGATGAGGAACCGGGTTCCATTTTGAACCGTGCCGACCGGGCGCTGTATCAAGCCAAGGAACAGGGACGCAATCAAACTGTGGTCCTGGAGCCGACAGCAAGCGCAGCACATGAATTTTGGTAACCCTTCAGTCCCTCGTATGGCTACCTCTATCGTTAGCCTGCGCTGTCCGCCGGGCTAACCAAAATCGTAGTTCCTGAAGACAGAAAAGGGGCTAATCAGAATTGATTTAGCCCCTTGACTTATTTGGCTCCCCAGCGCGGACTCGAACCACGGACCCAGTGATTAACAGTCACTTGCTCTACCGACTGAGCTACTGGGGAATTGAGACCGGAGATTCTATTGATCCCCGGTCAAGCTGTCAACCCCCCATCAGCGGGCAATGACCCGGCCAATGCGCTCCAGCGCTTTGGTCAGGTTATCCATGCTGGTGGCAAAGGAAATTCGCGCACAGCCTTCCGCGCCGAACGCTGAACCGGGAACGACCGCTACGCCAACCTCGTTAAGCAACAATTCTGCAAAGGCGATGTCATTGGCCAGCCCTAGTCGCGTAATCGCCTTTTGGAAGTTGGGGAAGATGTAGAACGTCCCGTCGGCAGGCGCGACCTCGATGCCCTCCATGGCCTTCAGTGCGCTATAAACATAGGCATGGCGCTCCTTGAACGCTTTAACCATCATCGCCACACAAGACTGATCGCCATTAATGCCCGTCTCGGCCGCAACCTGGGAGATCGAGGTCGGATTTGACGTGCTCTGCGACTGAATATTAGTCATGGCGTTGATCAAATCCTTTGGCCCGCCGCAGTAGCCAATGCGCCAGCCGGTCATCGAATACACCTTCGACACGCCGTTCAGCACGATGGTCCGGTCGTACAGGTCCGGGCAGACGTTCACCACATTGTGGAACTTCTCCCCGGTCCACATAATGTGTTCATACATGTCGTCGGTGGCGATATAGACCTGCGGATGCCGGCGCAGCACCTCGCCCAGTGCCGTCAATTCCGCCGCAGTGTAGGCCACGCCAGTCGGATTCGAGGGGCTGTTGATGACGAACAGCCGGGTGCGGGGGGTAATGGCGGCTTCCAGTTGCGCCGCCGTGATTTTGAAATGTTGGTCAATGCCAGCATCCACAATCACCGGCGTCCCATCAGCCAGCAACACCATATCCGGGTAGGACACCCAGTACGGCGCGGGAATAATCACCTCATCCCCAGCGTTCAACAGCGCCTGGGCCAGGTTGTAAAAACTCTGCTTGCCGCCGCAGGACACCAGAATCTGTTTGGGTTCGTAGGTCAGGCCATTGTCGCGCTGGAACTTGGCGATAATCGCTTTCTTCAAACCGGCGGTGCCATCGACGGGTGTGTATTTAGTGAAACCAGCGTTGATCGCCTTGATCGCGGCTTCCTTGATGAAATCGGGGGTGTCGAAATCCGGTTCGCCGGCGCCCAGGCCGATGACGTCCTTGCCCGCAGCCTTCAATTCATTGGCTTTGGCGGTCACGGCCAAGGTCGGCGAGGGCTTGATGCGTTGTACACGTTCGGAAAGCGGGGTGCTCACGGGAAACTCCAGGGCATTAACTTATGGAAACATCGCGGGTTGAACGCGCCGGTCAGGCGCAATGTTGGATAATACTGGAAATTTTCACTTAACTAAAACGCCATGCAAACATCCAAGCCTTTTGTCCTTCACGCGCCCTTTGAACCCGCTGGCGACCAACCGGAGGCGATTCGTCGCCTGGTTGAGGGTCTCCATGACGGCCTAGCCCATCAAACCCTGCTGGGCGTGACCGGCAGCGGCAAGACTTTCGCCATGGCCCACGTCATGGCCGCCGTGCAGCGTCCGGCGCTGGTGCTGGCCCCCAACAAGACCCTGGCAGCGCAGTTGTATGGGGAGATGAAGGCGTTTTTCCCGGAGAACGCCGTGGAATATTTCGTCTCCTATTACGACTATTACCAGCCGGAAGCTTATGTGCCGTCCTCCGATACCTATATCGAGAAGGATGCTTCGATCAATGAGCATATCGAGCAAATGCGGCTGTCGGCGACCAAGGCCATTCTGGAGCGACCCGATACGATCATTGTCGCCACGGTGTCGGCGATCTACGGGCTGGGCGATCCCGACTGGTACATGAAAATGATCCTGCATCTGGTGCGGGGGGAAAAGATTGATCAACGCGCCATTCTGCGTCGGCTGGCGGATTTGCAGTACACCCGCAATGACCTGGAACTGGCGCGGGGGACGTTCCGGGTGCGCGGTGAGATTATCGACATTCATCCCGCTGAAGCGGATCAGGAAGCCTTGCGGGTGGAATTGTTCGATGACGAAATCGAATCACTCAGCCTGTTTGATCCGCTAACCGGTAAAGTTTTCCGCACGTTGCCGCGTTACACGGTCTATCCCAAATCCCACTATGTGACGCCCCGTGAGCAGCTTTTGCAGGCGATGGAAGGCATTAAGGACGAGTTGCGGGAACGGTTGGTTGAACTTCATGCCGCCGGAAAGCTGCTGGAGGCGCAACGCCTGGAGCAGCGCACCCGCTTCGATCTGGAAATGATGCAGGAACTCGGGTATTGCAGTGGCATTGAGAACTATTCCCGCTACCTGTCCGGGCGCGAACCGGGGGAAGCACCACCGACGCTGTTTGATTATTTGCCGCCGGATGCACTGATTTTTATTGATGAAAGCCACGTTACCGTGCCGCAACTGGGCGCGATGTACAAGGGCGACCGCTCGCGCAAGGAAACGCTGGTGAATTACGGCTTTCGCCTGCCGTGTGCGCTGGATAATCGCCCGTTGCGCTTTGACGAATTCGAGCGACTCAGCGGCCAAACCCTGTTCATTTCCGCCACGCCCGGTCCTTATGAACTGGAGCATTCCGGGGATGCGGTGGTGGAACAGGTGGTCCGGCCCACCGGACTGGTCGATCCCGAAGTGGAAGTCCGGCCTGCCCTGCATCAGGTGGACGACTTGCTGGGGGAAATCCGTGAGCGGGCGAATCGTCAGGAGCGGGTACTGGTCACGACGCTGACCAAGCGCATGGCTGAGGATTTGACCGGTTATCTGGGTGAAAATGGCGTCAAGGTGCGCTATCTGCACGCAGATATTGATACGGTGGAGCGGGTCGAGATTATCCGCGATTTGCGGTTGGGCCAGTTCGATGTACTGGTCGGGATCAACCTGTTGCGGGAGGGGCTGGATTTGCCGGAGGTGTCGCTGGTAGCGATTCTCGACGCTGATAAGGAGGGCTTCCTGCGCTCAGATCGGTCGCTGATTCAGACCATTGGCCGCGCCGCTCGGCATTTGTACGGCAAGGCAATTCTCTACGCGGACCGGATCACCGGTTCCATGCGCCGGGCGCTGGAGGAAACCGACCGCCGCCGCGCCAAACAACTAGCCCATAACCAACTTCACGGCATTACCCCACGCGGTATTCAAAAGGCGGTGATGGATATTCTGGATGGCGCACACCCTGGGGCACCGCTGCCGGTTGAATACTACGCACAAGTGGCTGAGGAAACCGTTGCCTACGCCCATGAATCCCCAGCGGCGCTGACGAAGAAGATCAAGCAGTTGGAACAGGCCATGTACCGCCATGCCCGCGATCTGGAATTCGAGGAAGCGGCGAAATTGCGCGATGAAATTCAACGGATTCGCCAATTCGGGCTGGGCGTTCCGGTGAGTGTCGGCATTTGATGTCAATGCGTTCACCGACGGCGTTGCTAATCGCTTCCGGCGGCAGCGCGGGGTTGAATTTGCACAGGGCGGCGCGTAGACGCTCGACCAGCACCACCTCGCCCCTGGTCTCGCGCCCCAGCATACCGCCTGCACCAAAGGTTTCTTCCAATGCCGATACGGTCTGCCAGCCCAACACCGCAAACAGCCCGATGGCAGGCTGCTCGACGAGTTGGTCTTCGGTGTAGGCGTGGGCGTTCATGGGGCTGCCCACACGGCAATTGCTGATATTTTTCTCAGTACCGCCCCAACACGCTTTGAATGCAAAGCGTCGTAGGCCACTAACCCCGGTAGTATGTTCATCGAGATTTTCCGCGAGAGACCTCGCCCTTTAGGGCGGGGAGGGATAGCGGGCGGCGCGGCAGTCCCCCTGGTGGGGACTGTTGAAGCGCCGCGTTTTTGGGT
>JAUPTV010000283.1 GCA_030917925.1 Pseudomonadota bacterium | reverse complement strand
CCAGTTATGCCTACGCCGTGAGCGCCCGCGCCTATTTGCGCCGCCTGCTGTATGTCGGCGAACCGGTGCGCGTCACGATTTACGGCACCGACGCCTACGGCCGGTTACTGGGCGAACTGGTTCGGGTGCGCGATGACGGCAATTGTGGGCTACGGTTGGTGCATGGTGGCTATGCCGCGTTGTGGAATTGCCCGCAAAGTCGCGGCGAATACCAGGCCGCGCAGGCCATCGCCCAACAAAAGCGGCGTGGCATCTGGAAAACGCCCGGCCCGTGGCAAGCGCCCTGGCTTTATCGGTAATGCCGAACGGCACCCTCCCATGGCCGACCCCGACCTGTTCAGCATGATGACCAACACCTGGAAAGACCACGCCATCATTTACCTGATTGGCACCTGGTCCGGGATCGTCGGCCATTTGCACCGGATGATCAGCCGCCGACTGGCGTTTTCCCTGGTGCATTTTATCGCCGACACGCTGTTGTCCGGCTTTTGCGCCGTGGCGGTGTTCTGGTTGCTCTATCCCCGCGGGGTGGACCCGTTGACCGTGGTGTTTATCAGTGGCGTCGCCGCCCACACCGCCCCGCGCACCATGTGGATTTTCGAGCGTACCGGCCTCAACTGGTTGCGGCGCATCTTTGGCAAAGAACCCGGCAAGGCCGATGGCGATGAGAATTCTCAGCGGCCCTAAATGCCGGGCTTACCTCCAGATCGCGTATTACGCGCTGGATCTGTGCAGTCTGGCGCTGACTCTGGTGCTGCTCTGGTGGTACAGCCAGACCTTGCTAACGGTCATCGAGCATATTGACCTGCCGCAAGTGGTGGCCGTGACTGAGGACTATGTGGATGTGCAATGGCACAACCGCCGCTTACTGGACTGCCCGACCGAGGGGACGCCCGCCTTTTTCACGCCCTACGCCACGGCGGAACTGCCCGGTCGCCCAGTCGCGTCCAGCCTGGATGAACAGACCTTTATCCGGCGCTACTTCTTCCCGGCGCACTTGCTGAACCTGCATCACGCCCACGCCCGGCAGGCCGATCCGGCACAAATCAACCTGGCCGAACTGCGCATTACCGTCACCGCCCGCTGTAATCCGCTCTGGCCGACCACGCAAGTGGTGCGCGTCCCGTTTCGGATGCCCGCTGCCCACTCACCGTAACCCCGTTTTCTTCAACCCCATTTCCTTCAACCCCACTGCGAGAATCCACATGACCTTACAACCCCATCCCCAACACCGCTGCTACGTCCTGACCGATGATCTGGCCGTGACCGTCGATGACCTCACTGTGCACGTCCCGGCCGGTTTTCCCTGTGACGGGGCCAGCCTTCCGCCGCTGGCCTGGCCGCTGCTTTATCAAGCCTTCGATCCCCGCGTGATGATTGCCGCCACCGTCCACGACTGGCTCTATTACACCCACAGTCAACCGCGCCCGGTGGCCGATGCGTTGCTGGAAACCTTGTTACTGCAAGGCAGCGCGGCCCGGTTCAAAGCGCGGGTCATTAGCGGCGTGGTGCGGCTCCTGGGCAGGTGGTTCTGGCCCAATACCGCTGAGGATGAGCAGTTGCTGCGGGAGCTGTATCAGCGCCATCAGCACCGCCCGGATGTGGACAAGTTCGGCTTTCCGCTGGAGGTGATGAAATGACCGCGCCAACCCTGAACACCCTGACCACTTATCCGGCGCTGATTGAGCGGATCATTGACGGCGATACCGTGGTGGCGCGTATCGACCTGGGGCTGGGCGTGGAGATCCTCCAGCATGTCCAACTGGCGGGCGTGAATGCGCCAGAGCGGCATACTGACGCCGGGAAACAGGCCCTGGCGTATGTGCAGGAGCGACTGCTGCATCGCCCGGTCACGGTCGCGATCAACCGACAGCGGCCCCGCGATACGTTCGGGCGGTTACTGGGCGTGATTACCGTCGATGAATTGAACTTCAATCAGGCCCTGCTCGATGCCGGGCAGGCCGTGCCGTATCCCGCGCCCAAGGCGGCTTGACGAGGCGCAACGCGCAGCGGTCCGGTCTGCGCAATGACTGAATGATCGCCAGACCCTCCCTGCGCCTGCGGGGGTTAGAAACGGCCTGAAATTGGCGTTTTAGAGGGGAGGGGGGATAAGGGGGGAGGCGAGTGGCGGGGGAGCGGGCGGGGGCGTAAAAAAGCGCACTGGAGCGTGTGTCTACGTACACATGAGAGCATGTCCCGCGAGGCGCACCCGCACCTCTACGGGAGAAGTACCGGAACCATCCCCGTCCGCCAGTAGGGAAACTATCCTCAACGAGGATCAGGCGACTTACCTCATTACGCTGTTACGCAACACGCCCATCGTTCGCCGATTCAAGTTGAATCTGGTTAAAGCCTTCCGTGCCGCCATCAACGAACTGCACCGCATCAAGCAGCAGCAATTCAATCTGGACTGGCAACAGCAGCGCATCGAGTCCCGGGTTGAGTTTCGGCTGATGAACGCCACACTCCAGATGGTCCGGGCTGACCAGGGCAAAGACACCGCCGCGCATCATTACAGCAACGAAGCGCGGTTGATCAATTTCGCGTTGACCGGTGAGTTCAAGCCGCTTGACCGGACTGCACTGAACGCGGCTGATTTGGCGCTGCTGGCGAAACTGGAATTGAAGAATACCGTGCTGATCGGGTGCAAGGTCGACTATGCCGACCGCAAGACCGCGCTTCAACAGTACGCCGTTGACTTGCGGACGCCACGGCAACCGGCCTTAACCCGTCACACTCAGCAACTGGCGCTGGCGGCCTAATCCCTCCCATGACGCCCGACTCGATCACCGGGCGTTGCCATTCCCGACCACGACTCACCGTGCCAACCCTCCACACGTTCTATGGCCACGGGTTGAGGGTCTGGCGCTCGCTCGGGTTGTTCTCGGGAAATGGGTTCGATCAGGCCGCACGTTCTACGGCCACGGGCCAGCGGATCAGCAATCCACGGTCTGAATCCAACAGATTCACCTTCCAACACCACGGGAACGGTCACGCATCCTTGCGGGCGTTGCGCTCCCGGCGCAAACGTGGCCTCCCGTCCTAATAGCGGGCACTCATGCGCGCCGAGAACGAGTCCGGTTCTAACGAGATCGGTGTGCGGCGCATGACAGCCAAGCCCTATTCCAGATCCACCCGGCCCGGAATGGCGGTTTCCCTGGCTGAACAATAGAAAGCGGCGCGTGGCAGAAAAGACGCCACGCACCGCCCAAAGCTCAAGCTATCCAACAATCCCCCAGCCTTGGCGGCTACCGGCCCGGCCCTGCACAAAACCCACAGGACCAGCGCCTATCGCCCCCAAGCCGGAATAACCGACCGTAGCGCTCAACCAGTCAGGCAGCGGCGCGTAGCCAAAAGACGCCGCGCACCGCCCAAGAGCCAAAACCCACTCTCCAGACACACCGGACCGGCCAGGAATCAGTGTGCGCTCCCTTCGTTCGCGAGAACGGGCAGCGACACTCCCCACTTCCCAGTGGCAGGAATAAAGCACCGTAGCATCCGGCCCGCCCCCGCGCGCTCTGCATTTTGATGCCCTTCGGTTCGCCTTGCCGTCAAGGGTACGGTCGCTACGCTCCCCGCTCCCTTCGGTCGCGCCCTTGACTGCGGCTCACCTACGGGCTGCTGGTCGCCGTGCGCTGCGGGGGGCGGGCTTGCCCGCTTCCCTTCCCTCCCGCCTTGCGGGTTCCTTGTTCCGGCTTTCTTTGGGGGTGTCCTGTGTCGCTTTCCGCTCCGTTCGCTTCTTCGGTGGTTCGTTCCGCTCGCTTCTGCCTTGCGCCCTGGTCGGGTTCCGCTCTGGGCGTGTCGTTCCGCCCGTCTGGCCGTGCCTTTTCTGGCGTCGTGGCGGTCGTGCGGTTTTCTTCCCCGGTTGCCGCCGCCCGGTTCGCGGCTTCTTGGGGTTCCCGGCTTGGCCCGGCTTGCCGGTTCTGTGCCGTGCGTCGCGGCCCCGCCTCGCTGGTGCCCTGCTGGCTGGTGTCTGTTCCCGTCTCCCCGCCTCCCGTGCCCGTTCGCCGTGGCGGTGCCTCTCGCTTGCTGGCCGCCCGCTTCGCTGCCGCTTGTTCCCTGTCCGCTGGCGCTTAGTCGTGCCGTCCCTTCCCTTGCTTCCCGCCCCGGCTCCGGCTGGGGTGGTCGGGTTCTCTGGCGGTCGCCGCCTGTCGCCCGCGTTCCGCCCGTTGGTCGCTGGGGTGGTCGCCGCGGTGCTGGCGGGTGGCCGTTCGGTCGTGGTGGGTTGTGCCGGTGGTGCCGATGCCTTCGTTCGTTCCGTGGCGCCCGGTGCGGTGGTGTTCGCCGTGCCCGGTTCCGGGTTGCGGCCCGCCGCCTGGTTTGCCGCCCGTTCGGTCGCCCTGGTGCGCTCGGTCGCGGCGGGTGGCCCTGGTTCCGGGTTTGTCGCTTTCCCTTCCGCGCCGTGTCCCGTTGGCCTGTCCCCTTCCGCTGCTGCCGCCGCCTGCTTTTGTGGGTTGGGGTCCGGTTCCTGGGCGTCCGCCGCCTTCGCTGCCGGGTTGGGCTTGCCCGTGGTGGTTTTTCCCTGTGGCTTTTCCGCCTTGCCGCCTTGGGGCGTCTGGGTTCCGGCTGGCGCTCGTGTCTGGGCCTCCGGTTTTCGGCTGGTGGCCGTTTAGTTTTTCCCCCCTTTGTTGCGCCGCTGCGCGGCGCTTTTCTTGAGAACTTAAAAAAAACACCAAGACTTTATGAAAAAATGTAAGCACACTTACATTTTTTCATAAAACTTGATATAATTCCTATGTAGTAAGGCTTTTTTCTAGGTTTTTGGGGCCAATTAGAAAAACCGCAACCAGCCCATAAGACCGGGTTAGCGAGATGAGAATAAAACCGCTGTTTTTTTCGTTAGGTTTTTTGCGCTGGCGGTAAAACTGGCAATAAAACCTAACAACCCCACTGGCAGCAACGAGGATTTAACGATGTACACACCAGAGAACGCTTACGCCATCGGCCCCGGCTTGCACGATGAGGAACGAGAAGCCTACGAATTACAGGAAATAGAGCGCGATAAACGGGAAGAAGCCATCAAGAAAGATTTTTATTGGTGGAAGATTAACACTTATTGCGACCGCAACAAGGACAGCGGAAAGAAAGACATCGACGAGAAGATGAACAGCGCCCTTGATTCGATTTTCGATAACGACAAGGAAGCCAAAAAATTCCGGCATCTTCTTGTCCTGTTCCAAGCCTCTGATGATCACGCCAGCGCATTGCGCGAATTTATCGCCAATTACCTGATGAGTTCATACGCCATGGAATGGAACTACGACTAAAAAAACCGCTTGCCTTGTTACTAGCAAGGTAAGCGGCCACTGCAACCCCAACCCTTACGAATGAGGTAATACCAGTATGAACGGAAGAAACCCAACCTGCAACCCGCAGGAAGATAGCCAGCAACTCTATGAGCAACTGGCTTGGCGCAATCGCCGCGCCGATCAAGCCGAAGCCGTCAACTTTGATGACTGGCTCGATTCCCCGGAAGGGCAGGAATGGATTAACGGCAAAGCCGAGGAAGATCGCTATCAGCGCAACGGCTACCACGATCTGGAAGCTTGGGATTATGCCGCCATGCCGGTCATGCACTAATCCACTGAGGAGAACAACGATGACCAACGAAATTATGCTGGAAGAAGTCAACCCACTCGCTGAGGGTGAGATTTTAGCCGATTCCATCCGTCAATGGCGCTCCGATTGCCAAGCGGGTCAATTCAAAATCGGCAGTAGCACCATGAAGGGAAACAAGATCGACTTGGAACTGGTCGGGGCCAATGTCAGCGAAGGTGAATACTTTGGCTATCCCTTCCAGAAATGGTTAGCGCTGTTATTCATTGACCCGGAAGGCGTCTTGTCTTCGATCTTGTTCAAAACGGAATCACTGGATAACTTCGAGGAATTGCGCCGCCAGTACCGCCTCAAGGGTGAAACCCTGTTAGGCAAAACCATTCGCGCCACGATGAGCAAACGTGCCGGTAAGACCGCCAGTTATTTTGCCGTGGAGTTTGAAGTCGTCAAGGAAGGGAAATATGCAGAAGCCATCGCGCAATTCCGGCAACTGCGTTACAGCCCGGATTTTATCCGGTTGATTGAATCCAAACCCGCCCAACAAGCAGCCGCCTAACCCAACATGAGGAACCGGTCAGCAATGGCCGGTTTAATACTAATGACTGAGCACTACCAGATCAGCGAATACACCCAAACCGCCGCCGCCCTGGCGATTCTCAATGAGAAATATCGCGGTCAATTGTTTGAAGTCACCACCACGAAAGGCATGGAAGAAGCGAAGAAAGCCCGCGCCGAAGTGAAAGGCTATCGCATCGCCCTGGAAAAGGTCAGGAAAGAAATCAAAGCCCCGGCCCTGGAACGCAGCCGCTTGATTGACGAAGAAGCCAAGCGGATCACCGCCGAACTGCTGGCGATTGAAGAACCGATTGATCAGCAAATCAAGGCGGAAGAGCAACGCAAAGAGGAAGAGAAAGCCGCCAAAGCCCGCGCCGAAGCGGCCCGGTTGGCTGGCATTGCTGCCAAGATCAGCGCCCTTCGTCATCGGGGGAGTGCGGTCGCGAATCAGCCCGCCACGATCATCACGGCAGAACTGGAAAACGCCCAAGCGCTGGAATTATCCGAAGATGAATTTCAGGAATTTCTCCCGGAGGCTCAGGAAGCACTGGCGGAAGCCCGGAAAGATCTTCAAGCGGCCCTGAATACCCGGTTGCTGTATGAAGCCGAACAAGCCCGCATCAAAGAAGCGCAGGCAGCGGAAGCCGCTCGCATCCAGGCCGAACGGGAAGAACTGGCGAAGTTGCGCGAATTGGAAGCGGCCCGCAAGGCGGAAGAGGCGCGGTTAGCTGAGGAAGCCCGCCAGATCGAAGCCGCCCGGTTGCAGGCTGAACGCCAAGCACAGGAAGCCGAATTGAAGGCGAAGCGGGAAGCGCAGGAAGCCGAATTGAAGGCGCAACGCGAGGAACAAGCCCGCAAAGAGGAGGCTATCCGCCAGCAGCAAGCCGTAGAAGCCGCCCGCCTCAAGGCCGAACAGGAAGCCATGGAACGGCAACGCGCCGAACTCGAAGCCCGGCAACGGCAGATCGAGGAAGCCGCCGCCCAGCAACGCGCCCTTGAAGCAGCGAACGCGGCCAAAGTCACCAAGCTGCCGAAACGGGGCAAGAAAGCCATCGATCCCCTCGATGACCTCAAGCAAGCGTTAAACGCCAATGCCGAAACGGCCCGCGCCCTCGATGAAGCCTATCAGCGCGGCTATCAAGCCGGATTGAACAACGCCCAACAAGCCGCCTAGTCACCCCGCGCCAAGGAAGGCGCTTCACTTGGAGAACTGAGATGGATAACGCCGAATATCAAGAGATGCCCTGCATATCATCGCACTGGTTGAAGGACATGCTGGACAGCCCGGCTACCTGCTACCGGAAACACCTCGATCCGCAACGGCCCGTACAGAACAGCACAGCCGCGATGAACTTTGGAACGCTGGTTCACTGCCTGGCGTTGACGCCCCTGCAATTCGGGCAGGAATTCATCATTGAAAGCCGCCATGGACGCAGTAAAGCCGGGAAAGCCGGCTATGCCCAACTGGCGACGACGGGCAAGATTGTGATCACCCCCGATGACTTTGAACGCGCCAGCGCCATCGTTGCCGCGATGAAAGCCCACCCGGAAGCCCGGTTATTGCTCACTGGCGGCAAGAAGGAACAGACGCTGATTCAGGAACGGGAGCGCGGCTTATTGCCGTTGAAAGCGCGGCTCGATATTCACCATCCCGATCAGCGGTTGGTCGGTGAATTGAAGACCATTCATCATCTGGACACGATGGATACGGCGATTCAACGTTACCGCTATGCCCTGAGCGCCGCGTTTTATGCCGACATCAGCGAAGCCGAGACCGTGCAGTTCATTTTTGTGCAGACCGTTGAGCCTTACGAGGTGGCGGTGTTTGAAATGCCCCGCCTGCAACTACAGGACGGCCGTGAGCAGTACCAGTCCGCACTGAGACGCTTTGATGACTGCTGGAAAACCGGGAAATGGCCGGAAGCCGAACCGATCATGCCGGATGATGACGATCCGCTGATGATGCCCGCCGCGTTGATGGCCACGAACGCCACGAATCACGCCCGCTTTGATTTGCCTGTTGGCGAATTAGCCCTGTAACCCTGAACGCGCCACGGATGGCGCTGGAAGCCTCTTCATGCCTGACGCCCTACTGTGGAACCTCGACGAAGCTGCCCGACAACTGGGTGGGATCAGCCCCCGCACGGTCAGACGCCTCATCAGCAGGGGCGAATTACCCACCGTGCGCGTAGGAACGCGCTTACTGATCCCCAGTAGCGCTGTCGCGTACTGGATTGAATGCCAGACCTTGCCTTATGCTCAACACCGCGTGGGGCAAACGGCTCGAGGAACCGGAATATGCCCAAACGAAAAGATCAAGACGGCCTCTACCAGCGCGGGGATTCCCCGTTCTGGTGGGCCAGCTACACCGACCCACGCGGCGCACGAACTCGCCGTAGTACTGAAACTGCCGACCGCAAGGAAGCCGAAGCGCTGTTAGCGAAATGGAAACTGGCGGCGCATCTCGAAAAGCAGTGGGACGCACCACCGAGCTACACGTTTGACGAACTGATGCTGAACTATCTGACGGATACCAAAGCCGACAAGCGCAGCACTGAACGCAACCACTATAGCGCCAAGCGGCTTTATCCGGTTTTTACGGGGCGAACTCTGGACAGCCTAACGCCCATGGATATCCATACCTATATCCGGCTACGGAAAGCCGAACAGGTTCAGCCCGCGACCATTAACAAGGAGTTGCACTTGTTATCCTCAGCCGTGAATTATGCGACACGAGAATGGGGATGGACAGTCAATAACCCGGTCAGCGGGCGAACCCTCCGCGAACCTGAAGGCCGAGTGCGCTGGCTCAGTAGGGAAGAAGCGCAGGCGCTCATTAATACAGCGGAAGCTGAGCCGAAAGCCGGGATCTACCTATCCGAATTCATCCGCATCGCATTACATACCGGGATGCGCCGGGGGGAACTGCTCGGACTGGAATAGAGCCGTGTGGATTTTTCCGCCAACCTCATCCATCTGGCTGGCGTGAATACCAAGAGCGGCAAGCGGCGCGGCATCCCGATGAACGCAACTGCCCGGGCTGCCTTAATCAAACGTGCTGGATTTCGCGCCACTCATTGCCCCGCGCCGCCCTGGGTCTTTTGCAACAAGGAAGGGGAACGGATTGGCAGCATCAGACACTCGTTCAATACGGCATGTCATCGAGCGGGATTAGTGGATTTCCATATTCACGATCTACGCCACACCTGCGCCGCTTGGTTAATCAGCGTGGGAGTCGCTATGGTAGAAGTGCGTGACTTGTTGGGCCATGCCAGCATCACCATGACCGAACGCTATGCCCACCTCGCGCCAGAGAATGTCCGGGCGGCCGTGGCGACTTTGGACATCGCGTCACGATCTGGTCACGCAAACATAGATGAGAGGGCGGCAAAACAGGGATAACGTCTTGAAATTGATGGTGGGCGATGCTGGGTTCGAACCAGCGACCCCTGCCGTGTGACGGCAGTGCTCTACCGCTGAGCTATTCGCCCTTGAAGAAGGAACGGCGATTATAGGCATCTACACCGGCCTTGGCAAGCGACTGAACCGGGCTAACGGCCACCGACACCCTTCGATTCAAACATCTTTAAGGAACTGCCGAACCGCCGGGAGATGGCGGCGACTGACTTCCAGTCGGTCAGGAATATCGTGGAAAACCAGCATCACACTGCCATCCCCAGCCTTCTCCAGCCCAGCGATGTGGACCGCTACCGCCAGCGCATTGCGATGGATGCGCATGACCCGGAGACCCAGTTCCTGCTCCAGCGTCTTCAACGCCTCTTCAATCAGCGTCTCGCCATGCCGATGGCGCACCGTCACATACTTCTGATCGGCCTGAAAATAGAACACATCCGCCAGTGGAATCAATTCCAGGCGCTGGCCAATCCGGGCGCGAATATGTCCACGGTTGCCATCCGTTGCCTGTTCAGCCGCTAGCCGATTGAGCTGCGCCCGGTTAATCCGCCCGGCCCCCGCCAGAGCCTGTTCCAGCCGCTCCAGGCGCACCGGTTTCAATAAATAGGCAATCGCGTGGGTATCGAATGCCTCCAGCGCATAATCACTATGCGCGGTAGTGAAGATCACCGCCGGCGGCTGTTCCCGTTCCGCCAACTGGTTGGCAGTTTCCAGACCGCTCAGCCCCGGCATCTGAATGTCCAGCAGCACCAGATCGGGATTGAGTTGTTCCGCCAGACGCAGCGCTTCCGCACCGGTGCTGGCCTCACCGCAGCACTCATAGTCAGCCAGCCGGTTCATCAATTCCCGCAATCGAGCGCGGGCCGGCAGTTCGTCATCGACAATCAGGACGCGCATTCAAGGTTCACCGGCTAATGGAAGGGTAAACGTGACCTGGTAGCAGCCCGCCGTTTCGACAATCTCCAAAGGCGGTGCCAGCGGATGCGCCAAGGCCAGCCGCTGGCGAATATTATCCTGGGCGATGCGTTGACCGGCTGGGCGCTGACCCTGTTCGTCAGGACATGGATTAATGAGGGTGAAACATAGGGCATGGGCCTGGCGGTCAATTCGCAGCGTGAGCACGCCGCCCTCCGGTAGTCGCTGCAAGCCGTGACGGATGGCGTTTTCCACCAGCGGTTGCAACACCAGCGGTGGTAAGGACATCTCCAGCGGCAGATTTTCCGCCAACTGCCAGTTCACCGTCAGCCGCTCGCCCATCCGCAGCCGTTCAATAGCCAGATAGCGGCGAGTCAATTCCAGTTCCTCCGCCAACGTAATCGAGGCCCGGTCGGTCAGGGCGGAACGCAGCAGATCCGCCAGATCCAGCACTGCCTGTTCCGCCTGATCAGGCTGGCCGGGAATCAGGCTGGCAATGGTGTTCAGAGTATTGAATAAAAAGTGCGGATGGATGCGGGCTTGCAAGGCGCGCAATCGGGCGCGGGATTCTGCTTCAATCTGCTGTTGCCATTGATGGTGAATATAAAAATAGCGCAGGGTAATCAGGGTAATGATGCCGGCAATTGCCTGATTGCGGGCGATAAACGCCAGCGTGGGCAGCGCCAGTTCCGGGGCCGCGTTCAGGAATCCCCCGCCCAGCAGCGAGAAGCTCAACGTCACGCCTTGCGTCAGGCCCAATACGGCAAAGGTGGCCGCCGCCGGACCCAGGCGCGCCAGCCAGCGCTGACTCAGGCACAACAGAGCGGCTGCACCCAGTACCACCCATTGCACAAACAGCGAGATCAGCGCCAGCCGGTTCCAGAAATCCCCCAGACGGTCGGCTTCGCTGAGCGCCAGCACCAGCGCAAACAGTTCGGCTAGCAGCACGGTCAGGAATACCGTGCTGTTAGCGCAGAAGTTGGGCAGAAAGCCGGGCAACTACCGCAATTCCCTGGGTAGGGCAAACACGATATTTTCCTCTCGTCCGACGCTTTCCGTGACCGTGGCTGCGCCCAGTTCCCGCAACCGGGCGATGACCTGCTCGACCAGCACTTCCGGGGCTGAAGCGCCCGCAGTCACGCCAATCGCCGTTTTACCGACCAGCCAGCCGGGATCAATGTCCGCCGGTCCGTCGATCAAATACGCTGGGGTTCCCGCCTTCTCCGCCAATTCCCGCAGCCGGTTGGAATTGGAACTGTTGCGCGAACCGACCACCAGCAGCAACTCACAGTGGCCTGACAAGTCCTTGACCGCATCCTGCCGGTTCTGCGTGGCGTAGCAGATATCATCCTTGCGCGGCCCTTCGATGGCCGGGAAGCGTTCGCGCAGTGCAGCGACAATGCGGGCGGTGTCGTCAACCGATAACGTGGTCTGGGTCACATACGCCAGTTCCATCGGGTTGCGCACGGTGAGTGCCTGCACATCCGCGACCGTTTCCACCAGATACATCCGCCCGCCGGCGCTTTCGTCGTACTGACCCATGCTGCCTTCAACTTCGGGATGGCCGGCGTGGCCGATCAGCACCACTTCACGGCCCGTGCGTGCATGGCGACTGACTTCCGTATGCACTTTGGTCACCAGCGGGCAGGTCGCATCGAACACTTTCAAACCGCGTTGCGCCGCCTGTTCCTGGACGGCGCGGGGAACACCGTGTGCGCTGAAAATGACCGTGGCACCATCCGGGACTTCATCCAGTTCCTCAACGAACACCGCGCCTCGCTGGCGCAGGTTGTCCACCACGAAGCGGTTATGCACGACTTCATGGCGCACATAGATCGGCGCACCGAACCGGTCCAGCGCCCGTTCAACGATGCCAATGGCCCGGTCAACGCCAGCGCAGAAGCCGCGTGGGTTAGCGAGATGAATGAAAGTGTTCATGATTTTACGTTATCAGGCATCCGGAGGAGCTTTCGACCACAGGCTTTCCAGCACCAGCAACGTCGCGCCCACGGTAATCGCGGAATCAGCGATATTGAAGGCCGGCCAGTACCAGCGGTCGTAGTAGAGTTGAATAAAGTCAATCACCTGACCGAGCCAGGCGCGGTCGATCAAATTACCCACCGCGCCGCCCAGAATCAGCGTTAGCGCCGCTGCCAGCCATTTTTCTTCGGGCTTGAGGCGCGTCAGCCAGATGACTAAACCAATGCTAACCACCGTTCCCAATCCTAGAAAGAACCAGCGCTGCCAACCACCCGCGTCGGCGAGAAAGCTGAACGCCGCGCCGGTGTTATAGGTCAACATCAGATTGAAGCCGGGCAGCACCGGCACGGGCTGGTGCATAGTTAGCAGTGTCTCCGCGAGATACTTGGTCGCCTGATCCAGGACAATGACCAGGATGCTCAACCCGATCCAGGATTTGAGCATCGCATACCTCCGGCTTTCCAGCACATTGACAACCGGGACATCAGGCAAACCGCCGTTCCTCCCCTGCGCCAAACGTATTTTCCACGCAGCGTCCGCACAGTTCCGGGTGATCGGGATAATGGCCGACGTCCATCCGGTGATGCCAGCAGCGCACGCATTTGTCGTGATCGCTGGCCATGGCTTCCACCACCAGCGTTTGACCGTTAGCCGTGACGGGTTCGGCATCGATAGGCGCATCCGCCATCGGGTAAATATGAACGTAGGAGGTGATGAAGAAAAACCGCAATTCATCGCCTAGTTGCGTCAAATCCGCCGCCAGTTGGCCGTCGCAGTAAAGGTTTACTTCAGCATCCAAACTGGAGCCAATGCCGCCGTCCACCCGCAACCGCTCCAGCTTCTTGCTGACCTGCTCACGGACATTGTTCAGCCGTTCCCAATACACCGCGTTGAATGGGTCGTCGTCGCTGACCGCGAACAGCCCTGCATACCAGGTCGTCAGGAAGATCGACGGCCCGCGTTCGCCGGGCAGATGCCGCCAGATTTCCTCAGCGGTGAAGCTGAGAATCGGTGCCAGCCAGCGGGTCATCGCCTCCAGAATGTGGTACATCGCCGTTTGTGCCGAACGCCGGGCTACGCTGTCCCGGCCCGTGGTGTACTGGCGATCCTTAATGATGTCCAGATACAGACTGCCCATATCCACTGAGCAGAAGTTATGGATTTTCTGATAAATCAGATGGAACAGGTACTGGTCGTAAGCCTCCAGCACGTCGTCCTGCAGGCGGCGGGCGCGATCCACGGCCCAGCGATCCAGCGCCAGCATCTGCTCGGGCGGCAATAAATGTTTCACCGGATCAAAGCCATTCAGATTAGCCAGCAGGAACCGGGTGGTGTTGCGCATCCGCCGGTAGGAATCAGCCATGCGCTTGAGGATTTCATCAGACACATTCATCTCGCCGCGATAGTCGGTCGCCGCCACCCACAAGCGCAGCACATCCGCGCCCAGGGAATTCACGACTTTTTGCGGCGCGATGATATTGCCCAGCGACTTGGACATCTTGCGGCCCTGGGCGTCCACGGTGAAGCCGTGGGTCAGCAACCCCTTGTAGGGCGCAACCCCGCGCATCGCCACCGAGGCCAGCAGCGAGGATTGAAACCAGCCGCGATGCTGGTCCGAGCCTTCCAGATACAGATCTGCCGGAAAGTGCAGTTCGGGCCGGCGATCCAGCACGGAAAGATGCGTCGTGCCGGAATCGAACCAGACATCCAGCGTATCAGAGGACTTGGCGTAATCTGCCGCTTCCGCGCCCAACAGTTCCGCCGGGTCCAGCTCAAACCAGGCGTCGATCCCGCCCTGTTCAATCCGCTGCGCGATCTGCTCCATCAACTCCTGCGTGCGCGGGTGCAATTCTCCGGTCTTCTGGTGCGTGAACAGGGTGATGGGCACGCCCCAGTAGCGCTGCCGGGATACGCACCAATCCGGGCGATTTTCCACCATGCCCTGGAGCCGCGCTTCGCCCCAGTCGGGTGTGAACCGCAGCTTTTTAATTTCCTCCAGAGCGCGGGCGCGGAGTCCACCCTGTTCCATACCGATGAACCATTGCGGGGTGGCGCGGTAGATAACCGGCGTTTTGTGCCGCCAGCAGTGCGGATAACTGTGCTTGATCCGCGCCATCCGCAAGAGCATCCCATGCGCCTTGAGCATGTCAGTCACCCGTTCGTTGGCGGCGAAGACATGCAGACCGCCGAACAGCGGGGTATCGGGGAGAAATTTGCCGTCCGGCCCGACCGGATTATCCACCGGCAGGCCGTAGCGGGAACCCACCACATAGTCTTCCTGACCGTGGGCAGGCGCCGTATGCACTGCGCCAGTGCCGGCTTCAGTTGTCACATGGTCGCCCAGAATGACCGGCACTTCGCGGTCATAGAACGGATGGCGCAACGCCAAGCCTTCCAAATCACTGCCCAGACCATTGGCCAGCACCAGATACTTTTCCACCTGCCAGCGGGCCAGCGATTCTTGCAACAGCGCATCAGCGACCACCAGTCGCTCCTGGCCACGGTCGGTTTCCACCTGCACGATCAGGTATTCCAGTCCCGGATTCAGCGCCACCGCCCGATTGGCGGGCAGCGTCCAGGGCGTCGTGGTCCAGATCACCACTGACAACGGTCCGTGACCTTCATGGCCTGCAACATGATGCAGGCGGGCCAACAAGGCTTCGGGATTGGCGACCGGAAAGCGCACGTCAATCGCCGGGGAATCGCGGTCTTCATATTCCACTTCCGCCTCGGCCAGCGCCGATCCGCAGTCGATGCACCAGTACACCGGCTTGGAGCCGCGATAGAGATGGCCATTGGCGATGATGCGCGCCAGCGACCGAACGATATCCGCCTCGGTGCGGAAATCCATGGTCAGGTAGGGATGCTCCCAGTCGCCGAGGATGCCCAGGCGCTGGAAATCGAGGCTCTGACTGGCGACCTGTTCCTTGGCAAAGTTCCGGCAGGCGGTGCGGAACTGGCGGGCATCGACCTTGACGCCAACTTTGCCCAGCTTTTTCTCCACGACCTGCTCAATCGGCAACCCGTGGCAATCCCAGCCCGGCACATAAGGCGCATCGAACCCGCCGAGCGTTTTCGACTTGACGATCATGTCCTTGATGACCTTGTTGACGGCGTGGCCGATGTGAATCGCGCCATTCGCGTAAGGCGGACCGTCATGCAGGACAAACTTCGGGCGTCCGGCGAATTCCGTCCGCTGGCGCGGGTACAGATTCAGCTCCCGCCAGTCGCGCAACATATCCGGCTCGCGCCTGGCCAGATCGGCTTTCATCGGGAAAGCCGTTTGCGGCAGGTTAAGGGTGTCTTTGTAATCGGCCACGATAGGAACCTCTGGGAACCGGTGCTTAAAGGCCCGGCGGCTCGGAAGCGCGCGGGGCAGGAGGTAAGGGAGAAGCTTGCATCACGCCGCGCACGGTCAACCAGGCGCGGGCCTCTTGTTCGTCTTTCTGAATTTGCTGCCGCAAGGCATCCAGCGATGCGAAACGTCGCTCCGGACGCAGATAGCGCAGGAAATCGACTTTGACATGCTTGCCGTAGAGATCGCCGTGGAAGTCGAGCAGATGCACTTCCAGTTGTTCCCGAATGCCCGCAACGGTCGGACGGCGGCCCACATTGGCGACGCCCGGCCAGGGTTTTAGACCGGGGCCGCTCATCAGTACAGCGTAGACGCCATACACCGGCGTGGCGCGGCGATGCAGATAAATATTGGCGGTTGGGAAGCCGATGGTGCGGCCACGGGCGTCACCATGCGCCACCCGGCCACACATATCATAGGGCCGCCCCAGCAGGCGCGTCGCCAGTTCCAGATCGCCCCAGCTTAGCGCCTGACGCACCCGGGTGCTGCTGACCCGTTCGCCGTCAACCATGTGGCTGTAGTTATCGACGACCTCGAAACCGTGGTACTGGCCGGCCTGGGTCAGCAAGGCGAAATCGCCAGCGCGCCGATGGCCAAAGCGGAAGTCATCGCCGATGACCAGGTAACGGACGCCGAGGCGCGCAACCAGTAGCTCTTCGATGAAGGTTTCCGGGGACAGCGCCGCTAGCCGGCGATCAAACTTCAGGCACAACACCCGTTCAATGCCCAGACCACTGAGCGCCAACAGCTTCTCCCGCAAACGCATCAGCCGGGCCGGGGGGGCGGCAGGTCCCGCGAAAAATTCCTGCGGTTGCGGCTCAAAGGTCATCACCAGTCGCGGCACATGCAGCAGCCGGGCCGGTTCAGCCAACTGGCGCAGAATCGCCTGATGACCCAGATGCACCCCGTCGAAATTGCCGATGGTCGCCACACAGCCGTGGTGCCGGGGGCGAAGATTATGTTGACCGCGAATGAATTCCATACTGTTGGCGCTGTGACGCTCCGAAGTGTGAGACCGGTGATTATACGGGGTTGCAACAGATTTTCACCGCACCGGCAACCGAAACCGCTGACGGCCCTGGCGCAGGGTCGCGCCATCGGAGGTGATGGCCTCCAGTACCGGGCCTTCCTCAATCTGTTCGCCTTCCCGATATCGGCGACCGTTGATGATGACAAAACGCTGACGGGCCTGGTCACTGTGGATATGCACATCCAGCTTCAGCGCGGGAATATTGCGGCGGGCGTTGACCGGCAGCACGTCCAGCAAGGGCGGTTTGCTGACCGGTTCTGGATCAGGGGTTCGGGAAGGGCTGGATGAAGCCACCGGCCTGGCCATGGGCGCTGCGGGTTTTTTAGTCGGTAATGGGCGAGTCGGTGCGGGCTTGGATGTCGGAGGGTTGCGCACTTCATCTGGAATCGGCCTGGGTTTGGACGGCGGCGCTGGCGCAGCGGCGACAGGCAGTTGGACGATAGTCGCCAGAGCAGGTTCCGGCGTGGTTGTCGGGCGCTGAGGCGTCAGGATGATAACCAGTAAAGCGGCGTTCAACAGGAGTCCCAACAGGGCACCGCCGACCCACCAGCGGCGTAAACTCGGTGCTGGCGGCGCGGTGGGCAACAGTGGTCGTTCGCGGTGCTGGCGGTCGCGTTCCGCCTGGCGGAGGGCGTCGAGAATGTAGGACATCTCACGGTTTCTCAGGCGGTCCGATCACACTGCGGCCCACGGCAGTGAGGGAGGCTGCGACTGACTGGGCATAGGCGACCAGGGGTTCAGCATAGCGCGGCTCCAGGCTGATGCCGAGCATCGCCAGTCCCGCCAGACCCACGCTGAACGCCAGCCAGCGGGGCCGGGCAGGTTGACCGACGGAACCGGGCAGCGCTTCCCGTGCGGCCCGCTGGACATGGCGCGGGGTAATCCGCTTGGCCCCCTGGGTGTAAGCGCCGAGCAGGGCGCGGTCGCAAATGACGTTGATCAGGCGGGGAATGCCGCTGGAGCGTCGATAGACCTCCCGCCGGGCGCTGCGGGTGAACAGGTCGGTGCGACCGCCGGCGACCTGCAACCGGTGGCCGATATACGCGGCAGTTTCGCGCCGATTCAGGGGCAACAGGTGGTAGCGGGCGGTGATGCGCTGCGCGAGTTGCCGTAGGTCGGGACGGGCCAGCATCTCGCGCAATTCCGGCTGGCCGACCAGGATGATCCGCAGCAGTTTGTGCCGGGTGGTTTCCAGATTGGTCAGCAGGCGGACTTGTTCAAGGACTTCGCGGCTTAATAACTGGGCTTCGTCGATGATCAGCACCGTGCGCCGACCCGCCGCGTGGGTTTGCAACAGGTGGGCGTTCAGGGCGTCCAGCCAGGGCTTCAGCGTGGTGGGCGACGGTTTGCTGACCGGGAGGGCGCTGCTGAGAAATTGCAGTGCATCTTCGAACGTGTCCGGTTGCGCCGCTGTACCGGGCCGGGTCGCGCCCAGTTCATCGCAGACGGTCGCCAGCAGGTCTTTAACCGTCAATTGCGGGTTCAGGCACAGCGCGATATCCACATTCTCCAGCCTCTGTTCAAGAAGCGTGCGCACCAGGGTCGTCTTGCCCGTACCGACCTCACCGGTCAACTGGACAAAGCCGCCATTTTCGCCGGTTCCATAGAGCAAGTGCGCCAGGGCTTCCTGGTGATGATGGCTGAAATAGACGTAAGCCGGGTTCGGGGTCAGGGTGAACGGCGGCTCGCGCAGGCCAAAATGCGCCGTGTACATGGCTATAGGGGGGGCTGTGAGCGGTAGCGAAGACGGGAAGAGTGGCGATTATGGATTAAATAGCCATGGAAGGTCTCTATCCGACATTCCGCACACGTCTCAGCCGTTTCCACAATAAATTTCTTCACACCGTTCCCCCAGCAATCTGAGCAGGAGCCGGTGGTATTGATTATTGCTTTACCGTAAGTTATCCGGACGTGGAAATGAACAAAATTTTCAATTTGTTGCCACCTGATTGTAGAGGAAACGAAGACGGAGCTAATTCAAACCGGGAATTTAGGCTTGCGAATGTTCAGTTTCTGCATCCGGGAGCGCAGAGTGCTGGGGTTGAGGTCCAGAATCGCCGCGGCACCCGGTTCGCCTTCGATCACCCAACTGGTGCGCTCCAGCACCTGGACAATGTAGGCGCGCTCCATCGCTTCGAGCGAAGCCAGCGGTTGCGGTGAATTCGGCGTGTCCTGATCGTCCAAACGCAATTCGAGTGCATTGTCGATTTCCAGCAGCGGGCCTCGGGCAAGAATGGTGGCGCGCTCAATGACGTTTTGCAGTTCCCGGATATTGCCGGGCCAGGAATAACGCAGCAACCGCTCACGAGCCTTGGGCGAGAGGTCGTGGATGGGTTTGTTCATCTTCCGCGCAAATTTATCCAGAAAATATCGAACCAGCAGCGGAATATCGGAAGGGCGTTCGCGCAGAGACGGCAGCCGAATCGGGAATACGTTCTGCCGATAATTTAGATCGGTGCGAAAACTCCCCTCCCTGACCATCTTCGCCAGATCGCGATTGGTGGCGGCGACCAGCCGGACATCAACCTTTAGCGTATGGGCGCCGCCGACCCGCTCGAATTCCTGATCCTGCAACACCCGCAACAGTTTGGCCTGAGCGCCAGCGGTCAGCTCGCCCACTTCGTCCAGAAACAGAGTACCGCCGTCAGCGAGTTCAAACCGGCCCTTGCGCTGGGCAGTCGCGCCAGTGAACGCGCCTTTTTCATGGCCGAACAATTCGCTTTCCACCAGCTCGCCGGGTAGCGCGGCGCAGTTGACATTGACGAATAGCTTATCCCGCCGGTGGCTCAAATCATGAATCGCCCGCGCAATGACGCTCTTGCCGGTGCCGGTTTCTCCCGTGAGCAGCACGGTAGCCTCGGCGTTAGCCACTTGCTCAACCTGGGTGAACACCTGCTGCATGGCTGGCGAATCGCCGATGATGTGACCGGCACTTTGCCGAATCTTGATCTCCTCTTGGAGATAAAGATTTTCCAGTTGCAAATGTTTGAGGGTTTCTTCGGAATGCCAACGCTCGGTCACGTCCCGCAGAATCACGGTGTAGAAATGCTGGCCGCCCATCTCTAGCGGCGAGAGCGT
>JAUPTV010000282.1 GCA_030917925.1 Pseudomonadota bacterium | reverse complement strand
TGAACCGCAGCCGGCAACTCCCCCAGGTCTCACATCCTCTCCACAGACTTCACATCCCGCCAGCCCGGCGGTAGGTCTTGAATAGGAGACAGTGGTGATGTTACCCAAAAACGCGGCGCTTAAACAGTCCCCGCCAGGGGGACTGCCGCGCCGCCCGCTATCCCTCCCCGCCCTAAAGGGCGAGGTCTCTCGCGGAAAATCTCGATGAAGAGGATTCCTGTGGAGTCGAAGCAGAATGGCCTCGGCCAGACGACCAGGAGGTCCGGCCCGTGGGCGAGAAGGGGATTAGGGGTGATGCCGGTCGCCGGATCAGCCGCAATACCCGCCGCTTGAGACCGCCGCGCAGGTAGCCTTCCTCGGCGATAAAGCGGTGGGTGATATCTTGGCGGCGCAGTTGTTGGTGCCATTGTTGAAGTTCACGATCCACGCGTTGTCAGCATTGGGGGCATACGGAGACGCCGACCCGGTCGACTGGATGGCCCACGCACTTGGGCGGACGAACGTCCCACCGGAATCCCAGCCCGAGGGTAGGAACCCCTGCATCGTTTTCCCCGAAATCGGGGGGCGTGGGCGCACAGTGATCTCGGCACACGCCGTCCCCGCAACGTTAATTTTGCGGGGACGACTGCTGACCGGCCCGCCGCCGCCCCCCGCCACTCTGTCGGCCTATGGCGACCGCCAGTTCGGCGATCACCTGAAACTCACTGAAGCGGGCAAACGCCCCGATCTCCTTGCCCAATTGCACCATCAGCGTGAGATCGTCCACCGCCAGGACCAGCCGGCAAATTTCCTTAAATCCAAAAGTTCAAAATCACTGTCCGCCGCGCACCAACCGCACGGCTTTGTAGGCCTCGCCCTTTTCGTTGTCGTTGTGGCTAGCGATACCCTCTTCGCTGATGCCCCACGCGAGGCCGGCATTGCGGGCATACGGAGACGCCGACCAAAACCAAATAAAAGCAGGAGTCCTGGGAAAATAGGCAGTTTCGATGGCCGGGACCGGACTCTCGCGCGAGTAATCCACGATGCTGTGCAGCTCCTCGATGGTGGGCATCCGCCAGTCGTGGTAGCCGCACAGGGCAGGATTCAGTGCATTGACCGCTGCTGCATAAGCCTGGGTGTTGCACTGGTCGCTGAGAAAGCCACCGCAGGTGGTGCCGCCTGTGGAACCGGCACCGTCACCCGTTCCACTATTAGCACTAGGGTCAGTCGAGCCGTTGGTGGTGGGGTCAGGGTTGTACCAGGTGTAGGTCCAGTCCTTGTCGCGCAGGCCGTCATCATCGGTCTTGACCTCCCAGATCAGGCCAGTCACGTTGTCGCGCACGCAGTCCCAACTGGCGGCGACGGCGTCCAGCGGAACGCCACTGCTGTCCAGCTTGGTGAAGTCGAAGCCCGCCGTGCCGCCGCCGGCCTTGGTCAAGCCGATTTGAGCATCGCGGCCGGTCTCAGCGTCCTGACTGGGAAAGCTGGGTTGGGGGCAGGTCTGGCCGTTCTGGGTGAGATTGGCACATTGAGTGACGCCGGTGTCATTCAGGCCGGCGGCGAGGGTCAAGCCGGGCAACAGCAATGCGGTCAGCAGCGCCGGCAGGCCCCCGCCGCGATAGCGCTGCAAGGGATGATTCGCCGTCACCGGGCGTGCGAGGGTGTTTCCCAGGAAACAAGGGGTCATGCGCCCCTCCGTTCAAAGCCATATCGGTTGATCGTGGGAAGCCGTTGCCAGCCCGTATGGGGTAAGGGCAGCGGGGGTTCTTCCCTTCGGAAAGTCCAAACTTCAGCATTTACCGCGCCATGTTGGCGCTTAATGAAAAAATCATTGCAGATAAATGAGTTATCGTTACACATTCATCCGCCCATCACGAGTAGCGGTTTAATTTTTAAAAAACCGTGTTTCACAATGTTCCACGATGTTTCAAAGTGAAACAAGCCGGTAGACCCTTACCGTTTCCGACGCTGCTCATTCGGATAAAATCCAGATGCTCCACTGGCGCTGTTTCATATTCAGGCACCTGTTTCTGCATTAACAGGAATAGTATTACTGCAATGTGGCAATTTGCAACAGATGGCGCGCAAATCGTGGTTTTATCGCACGCTCTCATGCTGCGCAAAAAGGAACGATCCGGGCGCAATCCGCTACCATAACGGCCATTATTTCCAACAGGAGTCTCCCGTGAAATTTCCCTACGCCTTAAACGACTTCGGGACCCTGATCCAGGAGGGCTATTTCTATCAGGATCGGACCGACCGGATTCCGCAACTGGAAGAAGCCGGGCGACAACTGATCTTCATCCGCCCGCGCCGGTTTGGCAAAAGCCTGCTGCTGTCCATGCTGGAGCACTACTACGACGTGAACCGCGCCGATCAATTCGAGACGCTGTTCGGGCATTTAGCCATTGGCCAGAATCCCACCCCGCTGCATAACCAGTATTTCGTGATGAAGTGGGATTTCTCGCTGGTGGATGCCCAGGGCAGCTTGCCGGAGATCAAGGCCGCCCTGTATCGGCATGTCAACACGGCGATCAAGGCGTGCGCTACCGAATATGGTTGGTCGGATATTGAGATAGCCCCAGATGACGCGGTCGATTCCTTGTCATCCCTGCTGATCCGGGTGCGTCAGGAAGCCCATCGGCTGTATCTGCTGGTCGATGAATACGACAACTTCGCCAATGAAGTCCTGATGGCCGGCCGCCAGCAGGCCGACTATGAAGCGTTGCTGTATGGCGAAGGAGTGCTGAAAAGCCTGTTCAAGGCGGTCAAGGCCGGGGCCGGACGCGGGATTGACCGGGTGTTCATCACCGGCGTTTCCCCCGTGGTTCTCAGCGACATGACCAGCGGCTACAACGTCGGCGAGGATATTTACCTGGATGACCGGTTCAACGACCTGTGTGGCTTCACCGAGGCCGAAATCACCGCGCTGCTGCAACGATTGGCCGCAGAAGGGGCAACTTGGTCGCCGGACGAGGCACTCGACCTGATGCGCACCTTCTACAACGGCTACTGCTTCAGCGAGGAGGGCGGCGAACGGCTCTATAACCCGACCCTGAGCCTGTACTTCCTCAAAGCCTTGCAGACCAAAGGCCGCTATCCGCTGCAGATGCTCGATGAGAATCTGGCGATGGACCGCAGCAAGTTGCGCTATATCGCCGAACTACCCCACGGCGAGGAGGTACTGGCGCAGGCCCTCAATGGCGAGGAAGGCATCCTCATTCCCCGCCTGGCCAAACGCTTCGGCGTGGCCGACGTGCTGGCCGCGGTCAAGGATCAGCCCTTCATGGCGTCCCTGCTCTACTACTTCGGCATCCTGACGATCACCGGGATCGGCATCCTGGCCAAGCCGATTCTCAATATCCCCAATCTGGTCGCCCGCTCACTGTATGTGGAGCGGTTACGCGAGACATGGCTGCCGACCTACGAGGATCGCCAGACCATTCCCCGGTTGGCCGAAACCGCGTACCTGACCGGAGATCTGGCCCCCCTGGTCGAGTTCATCGAACAGCGCTACTTCCCGATCCTGTCCAATCGGGATTATCGCTGGAGCAATGAACTGATGGTCAAGATCGCCTTTCTGACCCTGCTGTTCGACGACCGGCTGTACATGATGGTCTCGGAAACCGAGATGGATCATGGGTATATCGATCTGAGCCTGATCGTGCGCACGGACCGGCGCACGACCCAGGCGCTGGATCTGCTGCTGGAATTCAAATATGCCGACTTGAAAAAGCTGAAACTGACCGGGGAACAGGTCCGGGCGAAATCGATGGCGGAACTGGCGGTGCTATCAGCGGTGAAAGCGGAACTGGATGCGGCGGCGGAGCAGGCGCGACGATATGGCGCGGCGTTGTCGGAACGGTACGGCCTGACTGATCTGCGCCTGTTTGCCGTCGTGGGGATTGGCTTGGAACGGGTGGTGTGGCAGATGGTGGCTCTCCGCCCTGACCCAAACGGGGGTTGATGACCGATGGGCCAATGACCGGTATCAGAGTTAGCCGGTGCCAAGACGCTGGCGTCGATCAAGATCAATCTGTTACTGACTTGGTTGGTTCAGATCGGCGCGACGGTGTTCTGCGTGGACTGATCGAACACCGCTTTAACTTCAATTTCCCATAGCAGGCGAAACTCCTGGACACTGGCCAACCCGCAAAGGGATGTCTACACTTTGAGCGGTTCCCCAAGATGATTCCAATAAAGGGCCAAACCTTGAACAAGCTGTACATTTGGCAACATCGCGGCTTTTTCATGGGCCGCTTGCCGGATATTTCCGAACACCGGCTCGGCTCTGCGGCGCTGTGCGTCGGCATCGACCAACCCTTCCGCGTGCTGGAGAGCGAAAGCAGCGCCTGGCGGGAATGCCGCAGTGTCCTGGCTCCGCCCGGCTGTCTCCATGAAATCGAAGTCGGCGGCGCACTGATGGCGATCCTGTTCATCGAACCGGAAAGTCCCGATTACCCGGCTATTCAGAACGCCATGCAGGATGGCGAATGGCAATGCCTGTACGGACTCACCCACGAGGACGAGGTGCTGGCCGCCCTGCGCGAGGCCTGGGAAAACCAGCCGGATGCCGCCGCCATTTATGAACTGCTCGACCGATTGATTATTCCATCGCCGAACCCGGAACAGCGCCCGCAACCACTGGATGCGCGGATTCAAAAAGTCATTCGGCTGATGAAGGAAGATTTAACCCGCAGCTATTCGATGAATGAACTGGCCGAAGTGGTGAATCTGTCGCCCACCCGGCTGGTGCATTTATTCAAGGAAGAAGTCGGCGTACCGATTCGCCGCTTCCGGCAATGGCACCGGATGCGCGTCGTCGCGGCGCTGGTGTCGAAAAATAAGACGTTGACGGATGCCGCGCTGGACGCCGGCTTCGCGGATTCTTCGCATTTCAGCCGGGCCTTCCGCAACATGTTCGGCATCACGCCCTCCTCGGTCTTCAGTCGCGCCGCCCACATTCAGATTGTGCTGGCCTGATCATGCTCACCCTGATCGATGCCCATAACCATTTTGATGACGCCAGCTTTGATGCGGATCGGGATGACGCTTGGCAGCGGGCGCAACAATCCGGGGTAGTGGGACAAGTGCTGGCAGCGGTGAGCGCCCGGTTATGGCCGAAATTGAAGGCGGTCGCCGCACATTATCCAGGGTTATACGCCAGCTATGGCCTGCATCCCGGCTATCTGGCGGAACACCGTCCTGAACATCTGGACGCCCTGGCGGAGTGGGTGGACCGGGAACGCCCGGTGGCGATTGGCGAATGCGGGCTGGACTATTACCTGCCCGATCTTGATCCCGATTTACAGGCGGAATATTTCGCCGGGCAATTGCGGCTGGCCCGACGGTATGACTTGCCGGTGGTCATTCACGCCCGCCATGCGGTGGATCAGGTGATCAAATTGGTGCGGCGCTTCAGCGGCGTCCGGGGCATGGTTCACAGTTTTTCCGGCAGCGAAGATCAGGCTGGCCGGTTGCTCGATATGGGCATTCTGCTGAGTTTTGGCGGACCGGTGACGTACTCCCGCGCTAACCGGTTGCGCAATCTGATTCGCTACCTGCCGCTGGATGGTCTGTTGCTGGAAACCGACGCCCCGGATCAACCGTTGAGCAGTCATCGCGGCGAGCGCAATGAACCGGCCTTGCTGGCGGAAGTACTGACCTGCGTGGCCGAATTGCGGAATGCCGATCCGGCGGACATCGCCAGCGCCATCACCGAAAACGCCCGCCGCCTGTTCCAGTTACCCGATGCCGTACCCGCAAGCGCGCACTGAGATTCTGATCGGCGCTGAAGGGCTGGCCCGGTTGCGGGCAGCGCGAGTGCTGATCGCCGGTTTGGGCGGCGTCGGTGGCTACGTCGCGGAAACGCTGGGTCGCGCCGGGGTTGGCCATTTGACCCTGCTGGATCACGATGTCATTTCCCCCTCGAATCTCAACCGCCAACTGGTGGCGTTGCATTCCACCCTGGGCCGACCCAAAGTTGAAGTCATGGCCGAACGTCTGCGCGATATTGATCCGACACTGGAATTGACGCTGATCAGGGAATTTTTACGGCCAGAGGGAGCCGAGGCACTGATGACCGGTCTACCCCTCTCCCCCAACCCCTCTCCCCCAAGGGGCGCGGGGAGTCCATCGCCCTATCACTTTGTCGCGGATTGCATCGACAGCATCGCCTGCAAGGCGGCGCTGGTGGCGGCCTGCCTGGGTCACGAGATACCGGTGATCTCTGCGCTGGGGGCGGGTAATTGCCTGGACGTGAGCCGGGTGCGGGTGGCGCAGTTGAATCAAACCCAGATGTGTCCACTGGCCCGCGAGTTGCGGCGGAGCTTGCGGGAACGGGGCGCACGGCTGAATTATCCAGTGGTTTACAGCGATGAACCGCGCCGCCCGCCGTTACCGCATCAACCGGTCAGCGGCGATACGCCCGGTCGGCCCCGCGCCGTCAATGGCGTGATTTCCTACATGCCGGCGTTGTTCGGGGTGATGCTGGCCGGGGTGATCGTTCAGGAATTGCTTGCGGCGGAAGGGGACTGAACGTCTACCCGAAGTGATCATACCCGGATTGTTCCAACGGAAAGGTGGAACCATCAGCCCGGCACAGTTGCAACCCCGGTTCCCCGGTAATGACGCCAATGCCGGTGCAGCGACAATCCCAAGCGGCGGCGACGGCGGTGAGCAGGGCGGCCCGATCCGGCGATACGGTAAAACACAGTTCGTAATCATCGCCACTGACCAGCGCCGTTCGCCAGGCCGCCTCCCGATCCAGACTGGCGGCCAAGGCCGGCGATAACGGTAATCGCTCCACGTCCAACCGCGCCCCGACGCCGCTGCATTCGAGAATGTGGCCAAGATCTTGGGCCAGTCCGTCGGAAATATCGATGGCGGCGCTGGCAATGCCACGCAAAGCCAGACCCTGGGTGATGCGCGGTTCCGGGCGTTCGAGGCGTTGCTGGAAATAATCCCGATATTCGGGAGCTATTACGACGTTGCCAAAGGCGGCCGCCAGCGCCAGTCCGGCATCGCCCGGCGTACCGGTAACGTAAATGCCATCCTCCGGTTGGGCACCCGTCCGGCGCAGCGCTAATCCTGGCGGGGTAAAGCCATGCGCCTGCAAAGTAATGACCATGGTGGACCCATGGGTCGTGTCGCCACCGATCAGTTGCACATCGTAGCGATTTGCCAGCGTAAATAGCCCCCGGCAAAATTCCTGTAACCAGTTTTCGTCGGCGGCAGGCAGGGTCAGCGCCAGCGTCGCCCAGGCCGGGGTCGCGCCCATGGCCGCCAGATCACTGAGATTCACCGCCAGCGCTTTGTGACCAAGATTAGCCGGGTCGGCATTGGCGAAGAAATGCACGTCCGCAACCAGAGTGTCGATAGTGACCGCCAAGTGCTGGCCGGTTGGCGGAATTAGCAACGCGCAGTCGTCGCCAATGCCCAGCGCTACATCAGGACGCTGGCGACGCTGGGCAGCGAAATAGCGGTCAATCAGGGCAAATTCCGAGGTGGGCATGGGCAAGTGAGCCAGTTAGCAAGCGTTGGAATATTCGCCGACGTCATCATTTTTTCGAGTCAGGGGACTAGCCAGCCATCAAGAGAGATTGTATGATCTTTCCCCTCAGATTGTTATGGGGCGGTAGCTCAGTTGGGAGAGCGTCGCGTTCGCAATGCGAAGGTCGAGGGTTCGATCCCCTTCCGCTCCACCATTTAAAGATCAAGTAGGTCGGAAATTATCGGAAAGCCCGCATTTAGCGGGCTTTTTTGTTGCCGGCATATCCTGTCTCAGTGGCTGGTTACCACTTTCCTGCCCTTCGGCTGACCGATAGCGGCCAGCATTTCGGTGAACCAGGGAGTATCGATATCGAAGGGTTTGCCGCCCTTGATGCGCGGGAACTCGATAGCCCGCAGCACGCCACCGCGATCTTCATCGTGACCGATAACGCCGGGTTCGCGGCGCATGGCGCATTCCACCGCTAGGTCAACGCAGGATTTGATCAGGCGGAGATCTTCCAGATTAGCCGGCGCGGCGCGGGCAAAATAGCCGGATTTCTGGATGAGGGTCTTTTCCGAACCGATCATCTGGGCGAACTGTTCGCCAAACCATTTGCCGGGATTGACGGCATCGAGCTTGATGTGGCCAAAGGCATCGCGGGGAACTTCCTGGCCCTTGGCCTGGAGTTCGGCCACGATGGACTCAACACCAGCACCTTCGGAGACGAAGATGTTCACGTCGTCGACCCGATCCATGACTGCCCGCAGCCGTTGCGCTTCGGCGGCGATGTCGATTTCCATTTCGGGGATGTAGACCGCATGGACGTCGAATTCCGCACGTTCCAGGCCAATGGCGGGAACCCATTCGGCACGATCAAGGCGCTTGCGGTATTCCAGCGCGGTGGCGGCGGTCAGCCAGCCACAACTGCGGCCCATGACTTCGTGGATGATCAACATGCGCGGATTGGCGTTGTTCTCAGCGACGATGTTCTGGAAGTAGTGAGCGCCCTGTTCGGCGGCGGTCCAGGCGCCCAGCGATTGCCGGATCGGATACACGTCATTGTCAACGGTCTTGGGCAGGCCGATAACCGTGAGGCCGTAGTTGTTTTCGGCCAGAAAGGCGGCAAGATCAGCAGCGGCGGTGTTGGTGTCGTCGCCGCCGATGGTGTGGAGAACATCGACGCCATCCTTGATCAGTTGGTCGGCAGCGACTTTCTGCGGATCCTGCCCCTCTTTGATCAGGCCGCGCTTGATGCAGTCCTTGATGTTGGTGAGCTTGACCCGGCTGTTGCCGATGGGCGAGCCGCCGAAGCCGTGCAGCAACCGGGCTTTTTCGCGAATTTCCGGAGTGACGGCATAGGAGTCGCCGAGCAGGAGTCCTTTATAGCCGCTGTGATAGCAGATGATCTCGATGCTGGGATCGATCTCCGAATAGCGCTCGATGAGTCCGCCGACCGCCGAACTCAGGCAAGGGGCTAGACCGCCAGCGGTGAGGATGGCGACTTTTTTGGGCTTGTTCATAGTGATTGCTGACCTCGGCAAGTTAAAAGAAAGCTGGATGGATAGGGTTTAAAAATAGCTTTGGAAAAATATTTTGCCATGTTTTGGCGGGCAAATCGCTCTATTCGAATCTCATCAGGTTCAATTCTGAAAAATGGATGAATCGCCAAGACGCCAAGGTCACCAAGGTCGCCAAGGGAAAGAAGGATTCGGAATCTGTTGAAAATAGGGTGTTTAGTTGGTTTTCCTGACGGGTTCGCTGTGTACATGCCGGTTAAATTCGGCAACATCGATGAATCCCACTACCCGCTGTTCGGGACGCTCGCGGCCATCCGCGCCAAAAAACAGCAGGGCGGGCGGCCCCACCAGACCAAAGTGTTGCAACAGAGCCTGATCAGCAACGTCGTTCGCGGTGACATCCGCCTTGAGCGCGACCATCCCGGCCAGGGTCGCTTGCACCGACGGATCGCTGAAAGTGAAGCGTTCCAGCTCCTTGCAACTCACGCACCAGTCGGCGTAGACATCCAGCATCACGGTTCGCCCGTCCGCCTCGCGCACTGCCCGTTCCACATCGGCCACGGTCTTGACCGATTGAAAGGTCGGATGATGTGCTTCGCGGGCGTTGGCGGTGAAACTGACGCCCCGCAGCGGTTGCCAGGTATCGCGGCCACCCGCAGCCACGCCCACTAATAGCAATACGCCATAAATCAGCAGCACAATTCCCAACCCCTTGACCAGCATCCGCCAACCCGGCGCACCATGCGCCACGGCTTGCAGAGCGCCCATGTAGGTCGCCGTGACGATCAATAACGTCGCCCACAGCACCATGATCAGCGCCGCCGGCAGAATGCGCTCCAGCAACCACAACGCGACCATCAGCAGCATGACGCCGAAAATCGCCTTGATCCGCTCCATCCAATGACCCGCGTGCGGTAGCCAGTGGCCGGTAGACGCGCCAATGACGAGTAGCGGTGCGCCCATGCCCAGGCTCAGCATAAACAGCGCTGTAGCGCCTAGAACAAGGTCGCCGGTGGCGGCAATAAACGTCAGTACGCCGATCAGGGGTGGGGCAACGCACGGGCCAATGATTAACGCCGACAGGAAACCCATGATGGCGACGCCGACATAACGGCCGCCGCGCTGGCGGTTGCTCCATTCGGTCAGTCGATATTGTAGAGACGCGGGCAGTTGCAGGTCGTAAAAGCCGAACATGGACAGCGCCAGTAGCACAAACAGCCCGCTGAACATGCTGATGACCCAGGGATTCTGGAACCAGACCTGAAGGTTCTGACCGAGCAGCGCCGCCAGTACACCGACTACGGTATAGGTCGCGGACATCGCCAGTATGTAGGTCAGGGTCAACGCTATTGCCCGACGCCGGGTCAGATGGGTGCCCTGGCCCGCGATCAGACTGGAGAGAATCGGCACCATGGGGAATACGCAGGGCGTGAAGGCGAGGAGCAGGCCGAAGCCGAAGAAAGCGGGAATGGCGAGAAAATGCTGCTCACCGAGAAGGCGCGCCAGGCGGTCCTGCTCAGGTTCCACCCTCACCCCCAACCCCTCTCCCTCTTGTGGGCGAGGGGAGTCAACGGCTCGTACTTCCAACCCGGCTCCCGCCTGCGGGCGAGGAGTGTTGGCGGGCAGGGAAACGGCCATAGTTTGCGTGAGCGGCGGATAGCACACCCCCACTTCGGCGCAGCCCTGATAGTCGGCTTTCACCTCGATGGCCCCGGCGCTGTCCGTAGTGCGTTGCAGGCGGGCGATGATCGGCGCTTCATCGTGAAAGACCTGTTGCGGGCCAAAATAGGGATCATCTTTCAGCTCGCCAGCGGGAATTTCCACGCTCGCAATAGTCACGCCCTGCCCGTCAATCAGCGCCAGTTGGAATTTGTCGCGGTACAGGTAATAACCCGGTTCAATCACCCACCGCGCCTCGAGCGTCAGCGGGTCGATGGCGTTGATCGTCAGCCGGAACGCTTGGTCCGCCTCCAGAATCCGTTGCTCATCGGCACTGCTAAAGCGGTCAAACAGTCCCGCTGCCGCTGCTGCTGATCCGGCGAACCCAGTGGCTAATAGCGCCAGCCAAAACCAGAACCATCGGGTTCCCCCCTGTGAAAAAGGGGGGTTAGGGGGGATTTCTCTCATTCTGAAGCTCCGGTGTTATCCGCGATCCAGTCCAGATAAGTTGTTGAACCGGCTTGAATCGGCAGCGCGATAATTTCCGGGACTTCGTAGGGATGCAGTTCACGGAGGCGCGCTTCCAATCCCGCATAGACCGTGCTGCACGTTTTCATAATTAATAGCAGTTCCATATCCCGCTGGATCGCCCCCTGCCAGCGATAAATCGAGGTCAGCCCCGGAACGATACTGACGCAAGCGGCCAACCGTTCATTCACCACCGTTTCCGCAATATGCCCGGCAGTGGCCTGATTCGGGCAGGTGCAATAAACCACCAGCGGTTGACTCTCCATAACCTATTCCTCTTGAAGGGAAGGGAACGCCTGACGATGCCAAGCGTAACGATAGACCCCCCGCCCGGCAATTTTCTTCACTGCGCCCCTTGAAAATTTCCGGCCTTGCCCCACTTCTTGGTCAACCCCTTGACAGAGGGTTGGCGCTGAATATGATTAGCACTCACCAAGGTCGAGTGCTAACAACATCAGCGCCCACCTCAAGTCACTGAATCCAACCCATCCAAGGAGATGTAATCAATGAACATTCGTCCATTGCATGATCGTGTACTCATCAAGCGCGTTGAAGAAGAAACCACCAGTCCCGGCGGCATTGTGCTGCCCGGTGCTGCTGCCGAGAAGCCGTCACGCGGTACGGTCATGGCGATTGGTCGTGGCAAGTTGCTGGAGAACGGCGACGTGCGGCCCCTGGATGTCAAGGTCGGCGACCTGGTCCTGTTCGGCAAATATTCGGGCAGCGAAGTGAAGGTGGACGGCGAAGATCTGGTTGTCATGCGCGAAGACGAGATCATGGCGATCATCGAGAAGTAAGCGTCCCCTTACGCTGAATCTTCCTACCCTACATAACCCGGTTTCAGAGGAATTACACAAATGGCTGCAAAAGAAGTTAAGTTTGGTGATGACGCCCGCTCACGCATGGTGCGCGGTATTAATGTTCTGGCTAACGCGGTCAAAGTCACGCTCGGTCCCAAGGGCCGCAACGTGCTGCTGGACAAGTCTTTCGGCGCTCCCACCGTGACCAAGGACGGCGTATCCGTCGCCAAGGAAGTGGAACTCGAAGACAAGTTCGAGAATATGGGCGCGCAGATGGTGAAGGAAGTCGCTTCCAAGACTTCTGATGTGGCCGGCGACGGCACCACCACCGCGACCGTACTGGCCCAGGCTATCGTCCGCGAAGGCATGAAAGCCATCGCTGCCGGCATGAATCCAATGGACCTGAAGCGCGGTATCGATAAGGCGGTCACGGCGGCGGTTGAGGAACTGAAGAAGCTGTCCAAGCCCTGCACGGATGACAAGGCCATTGCCCAGGTCGGCACCATCTCCGCCAATGCGGACGAGGCGATTGGTCAGATTATCGCCAGTGCCATGAAGAAAGTCGGCAAGGAAGGCGTCATTACCGTTGAAGAAGGCAAGAGCCTGGACAACGAACTGGATGTCGTCGAAGGTATGCAGTTTGACCGTGGCTACATCTCGCCGTATTTCATTAACAACCAGCAGAACATGAGCGCGGAGCTGGAAACCCCCTACATCCTGCTGTACGACAAGAAAATTTCCAACGTCCGCGACTTGCTCCCGGTACTGGAAGGCGTCGCTAAGGCCAGCAAGCCGTTGCTGATCGTCGCGGAAGATATCGAAGGTGAGGCGCTGGCCACCCTGGTCGTCAACACCATTCGCGGCATCGTCAAGGTTGCAGCGGTCAAAGCCCCTGGTTTCGGCGACCGTCGCAAGGCCATGTTGCAGGACATCGCCATTCTGACCGGCGGCCAGGTCATTTCCGATGAAGTCGGCCTGAGCCTGGAAAAGACCACGCTGGCTGATTTGGGCACCGCCCGCAAGGTGGTGATCGGTAAGGAAAACACCACGATTATTGATGGCGCTGGCAAGACCGACGAGATTCAGGGCCGGGTCGAGCAGATCCGTCGCCAGATCGAGGAAGCCACCTCTGATTACGACCGTGAGAAGCTGCAAGAGCGCGTCGCCAAACTGGCCGGTGGCGTGGCCGTCATCAAGGTTGGCGCGGCGACCGAAATCGAAATGAAAGAGAAGAAAGCCCGCGTTGAAGACGCCCTGCATGCGACCCGTGCAGCGGTCGAAGAAGGCGTGGTGGCCGGCGGCGGCGTTGCGCTGGTTCGCGCCCTGCAGGCGATCAAGGATCTGAAGGGTGACAATGCCGATCAGCATACCGGCATCGCCATTGCCCTGCGTTCGATGGAAGAGCCGTTACGGCAAATCGTCGCGAATGCCGGTGATGAGGCTTCCGTGGTCATGAACAAGATCCTGGAAAATACCGGCAATTATGGCTACAACGCCGCTACTGGCGAGTACGGCGACATGGTGGCGATGGGTATTCTCGATCCCACCAAGGTGACCCGTTACGCGCTGCAGAACGCCGCATCGGTCGCTTCACTGCTGATCACCACCGAGGCGATGATCGCCGAACTGCCGAAGAAGGAATCCGGCGGCGGTATGGGTGGCGGTATGGGCGACATGGGCGGTATGGGCGGTATGGGCGGCATGATGTAAGCCTGGCTCTCCAAGCCTGAAATTAAAAACCCCGCTTCGGCGGGGTTTTTTTGACCGAAAAATTTATGCCTCTTCAGACGCAGGCGGATTAGGGCGAGTCCACCAAGCGGCCAGGGCTGTTGCACCCATCGCGACCATGACCAGCGCTATGGAAATCCACAGGTTACTGAGCAGCACAGGTGCCACGGCCAGCAGCAGACCCAGTTCCAGCATCATCACCCCAGACAGGAGTTTCAGCAGTCGCCCCTCCCGTTCCGAAAGCTTGCGCGCGCCCAGGGTGCGGACGAAAACGAACACAATCAGCGCTAGTGGCAGCACATAGATCAGATTGTAGAAGGCCAGATAAGCATAGCGAGCGCCGGGTGACAACTCGCTCAGGGTCAGCAGGCGTGTGTACACCATGGGGAAGCCGGCGGTGCAGAGCAGTTCGTAGAAATTGGCAGCAATGGCGAGCAGAATCGTCGCGCCGAGCATGGCGGGCAGATGTTCCGCGTTCAGAATCAGCCGCGCTCGTCGATAAATATCGGGCTTGCGCGATTCGGGAATCGACAGGCTGATGCCGCGCCCGAACACAAAGAAGTCCTTGATATTGATCAAACCGGCACCGATGGCCAGCAGTCCCGCCGCCAGCGTCATCCAGGCCAATGCGCCCAACAGTTGGAACACGTTCAGCCATGCGGCCATGAAGGCGAAATACATCAGCCCCGAAGTCAGCACGAAAATCCCACCAATCAGCGCCATCCGGAAACGGCTTTTCTGATGAGCCAGCAGACTCAGCAGAAACAGCAGAACGAAGAAGGCGCAGGGATTGAAGGCGTCGAGTCCCGCGAGTATGACGGTGAACGCCGGTAGCGAGAGACCATCGGAAGCCACTTCACCGAGCAGGGGAATATGCACTTTGGTAGATTCAGGCGAAGGCGCTGACGCCGATGGCATTCCCGACAGCGCTTGCGTTCGGCAGGCATCCAGCCGCTGTAATAGCGCCGCGCCGGTACTGCCCGCATGATCCCAACCGGTTTCCATCACCCCACAAGCGATCAAGGTGGGCACCGCATTCGCCGTTTGCCCCAGCGATTCAGCGAGCGCGATAAAGCGTTGGGCGTTATCCGGTTGCCGGGAAACCTCCAGCAAATGAACGATGACCCAGGGGCGCTGATTGGGAATCGCTTCGATGAAGGGATGCGCTTCCAGGCAATGGGGGCAGGTTTCCGACCAGAAAAAGTAGAGATGTACCCGAACGTTGCCGTCCGCATCGGTCTGGACCCAGAGTTCCTGGGCGAAGGCAGCGCTGGCGATCAGCAGCCAGGCTGCCAGGGTGTATAACCAGATTTTCATATCAATCCCCCTCGTGTCAATTTTCCCGTGATCAGAACGACAGGGCAGGCCCATCACAACAACCTTCGTAATGGCGATCAGCGGGCTAATCATCTGGCCTTGCACAGTGAAACCTGATTATCAGAGGAAATTTTACGCGCCCCCCTCAAACCACTTTCCGCCCGGTCACCCAGACATAAAACAGCGGCAAGTAAAACAGGCTCAGAAACGTGCCGACCAGCAACCCGCCAATCGCGGCATCCGCCAACGGCGACAGCCGCTCCAGTCCCACGGCTCGTTCCATGGCAATGGGAATCATGCCGGCGACGGTTGCCAGCGCAGTCATCAGGATCGGTCGGTAGCGCAATCGCACCGCCCCCTCCGCCGCCGCGAAGGCGCTTTGCCCTTCCTCCCGGCGCTGCTGAATGAAATCGACCAGCAGGATGGAATTTTTGATGATGATCGAGAACAGCAGCACGATACCGAGAATGGCCGGCAACGCCAGCGCCTTGCCGAAGGCCAGCAAGCCCCAGAACGCGCCGATGGTGGACAGCGGCAGAATCAGCACTGATAGCAGACCCAGACCGATGCTGCGGTAAGCGGGGACCAGCACCCCGAACAACAGCACAATACCCAACCCCAAACCCACGATCATCCGCTGACCTGATTCCTTCGACGAGGCGGCATCGCCCTGATCGCTGAACGTCACGCCGGGCGGAACGACGCGGGCGACCGCCGCCACCGCCGCATCGCTAATGAAGCTGATCGGGTGCGTGTTGCGGTACGCCAGGATGTCCAGGGAATAACGAATGCCATCAGTAGTCAGCAGCGCCGTCGCCGGTTGGCGTTCCAGATGGCTGATCTCGCCCAGGGCGACGGTCTCTCCGCCAGACCGTTGAATGGGCAAAAACAGCAGGGCCTGGGGACGCGAACGGTACGGCTCGGCAAAATAGCTGCGCACTGGAATACTCCCGACCGTCGGCAGGGCGCTGAGCGCCGCGACCGGGAGGCCTTTCAGCGGCAACTGCCCGACCACCTGCTCGGGCGTCAGGCCCAGCGCCCGCAGGTTCGGCTCATCCAGCACCAGTACGCTTTCCTCGCTGTGTCGATCCCAACTGGCGGACATCGTGGTCAAACCGGGGACTTGACGCAGGGCCGTCAACACCCGTTCGGCGACAGCAGGCAACGCACGACTGTCTTCGCTGATCAGCCGAATATCGACCGGAGCCTTGATGGTGGATAACGCGGTCGCCCCGGAATCGAACACATCGGCGCTGACGATGCCGGGGATCATGGCCAGGCGTTGGCGCAACTCGGCTTCAATGGCCCAACTAAGTTGATCGCGCTCCAGACGATTGATATAGGTGAGGGTGTAGGTGGCTTCGCCGGGCAACTGGCCCGATCCCAGGGCCAGCACCCCGGATTCCGAACCGAAGGCGGCGGTCATGCGCAGCAGGCGCGGGTCTTCATGCAGAGTGCGTTCAAATTCCGCTAACCGCGCCTCAGCGAGCGTCACCGGCGCGTTGCCGCCGAATTTGACATGCACCTTGACGATGCCGGTATCCATGGGCGGCAACGCATCACGCCCGATCAACGGCAGGATGATTCGGATGCTGACCGCCAGCATCAGCACGGCGGGCAGGACCAGGAGCAGGCGTCGCCCCCAGCCGCCGGCCAGGGTAAAGCGCAGCAATCCGACATAAAAACCGGCACCGTGGCCGAGGGTACGCTGGTAAAAACGCTCGATGGCCTGTTCCATCCGGTTTTTAGGCGGCAAGCCGTGGCGATACCAATAGGTGGACAGGCGCGGGATGAAGGTGATCGACAGAAAATAGGAGACCCAGACCGCAATGAGCACGGGCCGGATCAGATGACTGAAAATCGCTTGTGGAAAGCCGCCAATGAACATCAGCGGGGCAATCACCACCGTCGTCGCCACGGTGCCCACCAGAATGGGCGACAGCACTTCCTCGGTTCCGGTGCGAATCGCGGTTACTGCGTCTTCCCGCAGTTCTTCCAGATGGCGCTCAATGTTCTCCAGCACCACCACCGCATCATCCACCAGCATCCCCAGCGCGAGAATGATGCCGGTCATCACCACAATATTCAGCTCCTTGCCCATCAGCCAAACCACCGCCAGCGTTAGCAGGAACACCAGCGGAATGCTGATGAGCGAGGTGACGACCGCCCGCCAGTTGGCCAGGAACAGCAGCATGACCAGCGAGACAAACAGAATGGCATCGCGCAACGCCTCGATCATGTTGCTATTGGAGGTTTCGATCAATTCCTCCTGAGTGTCGGCCACCGCGAATTCGATCTGCGGATAACGGGCCTGGAGGCTGGGCAGGATGCGGTGGGCGTCATCCAGCGCCCCTTGCACGCTTTCGCCGGGGGCGCGCTGAATGGCGATGGCAATGGCCGGTTTGCCATTGCCGTGAAAAGCCGAGAAGCGTTCGGCGTGAGTCAGTTCCACCTGGGCCACGTCGCCCAGCGTCAGGTTGTGACTGAGCGGCAGGCTCCGCAACCCGGCGGCGCTGGCGCGTTCGCCATAGACCGTCAAGGTCGCCAGACCCTCCGCGTCCTGGGTCACGCCGACCGGGTAATCCCGATCCAGCCGGGCGATCAGTTCCTGAAGCTGGGCGGAGCTGATCGAGTAGCGGGCCAGTTGCAGCGGGTCAAACTCCACCCGCAGCGCCGGTTCGTAACCGCCGAAAATATCCACATTGGCGATCTGCGGCTGGGTGATGAACGCGGTGCGCAGGTCATTTTGGGCGATCCAGCGCACCTGCGCGAGAGTCAGGGCGCTGTCGGGACGTGGGGACAGCGCCAGGGTCAACACCGGGTTGGTGAACGCACCGGCGGCGTAAACGCTGGAGGGCGGCGCTTCCGACGGTAATTGACCGCGTACCCGCGACAGGGCGCTGTTAACATCGAGCAGGGCGTTGTCCAGACCCTTGGCGTATTCAAACTCCGCTGCGACGATAGAGACTTCGTTCTTGTTGATGCTCTGGACGTTGCGAATCCCGGCCAGCGCATAGAGTTCCTGTTCGATAGGCCGTGACACTTTACGCGCCACCGTTGGGGCAGCGGCGCCGGGCAGGGTGGTGATGACTTTCACCTGCGGCCGCTCGACATCGGGGTACATATTGCGCGGCATATTCAGGTAGCCGATCACCCCGAGCAGCGAGCCGACCAGCAGGATCATGGCCAGCAACAGCGGCCGAGTGTAGAAGAAGGCGAACATGTCAGGGGTTCTCAACCAGGCGCGGCGGCGCGCCGGCTGCAATGCGGGTCAGCACATCGGCGCTGCCGCACAGCACCTGACTGCCGACCAGCCCGGTATCGAGACTGACCTGACCTTCGACCCCGCTGGCAGTCAGGGTCGTTGTGACCGTTTGCACGGTGGCTTGCTGTTCGGCGGCAATCACTACTTTCAACAGGGTAGCCTGATTGGCTTGCGTCGCCAGCAGACAGTCATCCGGCAACAACACGGCTTGACCGTGGTAGACCACGACCTGCACCGGCAGCCGACTGCCGGGCAATCCCTGCCGCGCCTGAGCCTCGAAGCGCCGTAAACCCTGAGTCGTAGCTTCCGGCCAGGTGGTCAGCGGCAATAACTCGCCCTCGCCATTGAGCCGCACCGCGACCGCGTGAACGGTTTGCGGCAGATCGACCAGCCAGCGGCTTTCGCCGGTGGAAACCAGCCGGTACAGCGCTTTGCCAGGGGTCGCCAGATCGCCGGGTTGAGCTAATCGCGCCGCAATCACCCCGGCAAACGGCGCGGTCAATGTGGCGTAACGGAGATTTTCCCGGGCCGCCCGCAGGCTGGATGTCGCCGCCTGCAAAGCGTCCTGATACCCGTTCAACGCTGCTTCAGCATTGGCCAGCTTGGCGCGGGTGGCGCTCAGAAGGGCTTCTTCAGCCTGCACCTGTTCCAGACTGACATTTTTGTCGCGGTAGAGCGATTGCAGTCGCTGAAACCGCTGTTCCTCGGCTACCAGTGCCGCCCGAGCAGAGACCGATTCGGCCTTGAGCGTCGCTTCCTGTTGCCGACTGCGGGTGAGTTCCGCCACGCCTCGTGCCAGATCCGCTTCGGCCTGGGTAGCATCCAGTCGCACCAGCGTCTCACCTTGTTTCACCGACTGCCCTTCCACTTTGGGCATCTCCAGCACATAGCCGGACAGGCGACTGGCGACCACCGCCTCAGTCTGCGCTCGAACTTCCGCCAGCGCTGGACGAGTCAGCAGCACCTCTTCCTGCATCAGAGTGCGAGTCGTCACGGTAACTGGGGGAATGATCGGCAGCGGTTCCGCCATGTGTTGGGTCTGGCGTTGTTTCACCAGAACCACCGCGACCACCAGGAGAACGATCAGTGGGATCAGGATAATCAAGGATTTTTTCATTGTGGCTGACGCCAACAGATAGCCGCCATTAGCCATCGCTCCCTTCAAAGGCATCAGCCGGTCGGTTATGGCTTATGACCAACGCTTGCAACCGTTCAAGGCCAACCGGCTCCTCGGCTTGCAACGCCGCCAGCGCCACCCGCTTTGCATATTGATCGCGCACCGCCTGGATCTGCGGCCACTCCTGCGCCGCCCGTTGTTGCAGCAGCGGCGAGGTGACGGTCGCGGTGGTCAGGCTGTTGTTGATCACCCAGGCCCAGGGTTCGATGCCGGCGCGGCGCAAATCGTCCTGCAAGCGAGCGGCTTCCAGCACCGGGGTGGTTTCGGCCAGGGTGACGATCAGGACTTTGGTGCGCTGGGGATCCTGCAACTGCATCATCGGGGTGGTGAAGTGCAGGCCGCTGTTGCCCATCTGCCGGGCCATCTCGCGGTGATAAGCGCCGGTGGCGTCGAGCAGCAGCAGAGTGTGACCGGTCGGCGCGGTGTCCATCACCACAAACTTTTTCCCGGCCTCGCGAATGATCCGGGAAAACGCCTGGAACACCGCGATTTCCTCGGTGCAGGGCGAACGCAAATCCTCTTCCAGCAACGCCCGGCCCTGCTCGTCAAGGTTTTTACCGGCAGTGGCCAGCACCTGCTGGCGATAGCGTTCGGTTTCCACCTCCGGATCAATGCGGCTGACGGTCAATTGATCCAGCGCACCGTCCAGAGTCTCGGCCAGATGCGCCGCCGGATCGGACGTGGTGAGATGCACCGGATGCCCGCGCCCGGCCAATGCCACCGCCAGCGCGGTGGCCAGCGTGGTTTTGCCCACGCCGCCCTTGCCCATCAATAAAATCAGCCCGTGTTGATCCGCCGCCAACTCGTCAATCAGGTGAGCCAAACCGGGTAGAGGTTCAGCCCCGCCACGCCAGTTCTCCCCTACCCCAGGGGAGGGAGCGCCGGCCTTTTCATCACTCAGCAGACTGCGTAGCGCGTCAATCCCGACCAGGTTGAACGGGCGCAGCGCGATGGCATCGGTCGGCAGGTCGTGCAAGGCGGCTGGAATCGCGGCCAGCGCGGCCTGCTCCCGTTGCCACAGCGCCGCCGCCAGTTCATCGTGAGCCGCTTCTGCTTCCGGTAACAGACCATTGATCGCCAGGTAAGGCCCGGTCAGACCAATCGCCGCCAGTTCTTCACAAGTCCGGGCTGCTTCGCGCAAGGTCGAGGCTTGGGCGCGGGCCACCAGGATCAGTCGGGTTTGCCGGGGATCCGCCAGCGCCGCCACTGCCGCTTGATACTGATGGCGCTGCTTTTCCAATCCCGCCAGTGGCCCCAGGCAGGAGGCATTGCCCTGGCCCGCTTC
>JAUPTV010000281.1 GCA_030917925.1 Pseudomonadota bacterium | reverse complement strand
TCGAACGGCCAGTCCAGTTCCTCACCGGTCTCCCGATGCTGCAAAACCGGAATGCGGACGCCATACTGCTCCAGCAACGCCTCATCATCGACAATCTCTACCGTTTCAACCGGTATTCCTGCGCCCTGTAACAACGCCTCTGCCTGTTCGCACAAATGGCAACCGCTGGTTGTGTACAACCGCAACAGCGGGATGTCCTGAATCTCATTCTTGCCCGTCTCATGCTGGATTGCCGGAAAACGACTATCATTCATCATTCATCCCCCACTGCTGACTGCTGGTCCCGGAAGCGCCCATGGCCCGACTGCTGCACGAACTCATTCTTGAACAGGCGGAACGCCGTCCCGATGCTATCGCTATCGTCCATCGGCAAACGACGCTTGATTATGCCCAACTGACCGACCTGATGCAGATGACGGCACGGGGGCTGCTGGCGTTGGGCCTGAATCGGGCGGATCGGGTGGGCGTTTACCTGCCCAAGCGCCTGGAAACGGTAGCGGCCCTGTTCGGAACGGCGCTGGCGGGCGGCGTCTTTGTCCCGATTAACCCGCTGCTGAAACCGGCCCAGGTCGCCTACATTCTGCGCGACTGCAATGTCCGTATTCTGGTTACTGCGCGTGATCGGGCGGAATTGCTGGAGCCGCTACTGGCCGATTGCCCGGATTTGCACAGCGTCGTGGAGGTGGACCACGCCGCTCCGCCGACGCTTCATGCCCACCATGAGCAAAGCCTCGGCTGGGCCAGTTTACTGGCGATGGACAATGGTCGTCAGCAGACGCGCAGTATTGACTGCGACATGGCGGCGATTCTCTACACCTCCGGCAGCACCGGCAAACCCAAAGGCGTGGTGCTTTCCCATCGCAACATGCTGGCCGGAGCCTGTAGCGTCGCGGAATATCTGGAGAATCAGCCCGATGACCGCTTGCTGGCGGTGCTGCCGTTCAGCTTCGACTACGGCCTGAGCCAACTCACTACCGCCTTCGTGGCCGGGGCGCGGGCGGTGCTAATGGATTATCTGCTGCCCCGCGACGTGGTGAATACCGTCGCTCGTGAAGGCATTACCGGCCTGGCGGCAGTGCCGCCGATGTGGGTGCAACTGGCGACGCTGGAATGGCCGGCGGCGACGGTGGACAGTCTGCGTTACCTCACTAATTCCGGTGGGGCCATGCCGCGCACGACTCTGGCGGCGTTGCGCCGGGCATTGCCGAAAACCGCGCCGTTCCTGATGTATGGCCTGACCGAGGCGTTCCGCTCCACCTATTTGCCGCCGGCTGAAATTGATCATCGCCCGGATTCGATGGGCAAGGCCATTCCCAATGTTGAAATTCTGGTCGTGCGTGAGGACGGTACGCCCTGTGCGCCGGGCGAACCGGGGGAACTGGTGCATCGCGGCCCCTTGGTGGGACTCGGCTACTGGAACGATCCGGTGAAGACCGCCGAACGCTATCGCCCGGTTCCTGGTCAACTGCCCGGCCTGCCGCTTCCCGAACTGGCGGTCTGGTCCGGCGACACGGTGCGCATGGATGAAGACGGTTTCCTGTATTTCATGGGCCGCAAGGATGACCTGATCAAGACCTCCGGCTATCGGGTCAGTCCCACGGAAATTGAAGAGGTGCTGTACAGCAGCGGTCAGGCGGCGGAAGCAGCGGCGCTGGGCGTTCCGCATCCGGGGCTGGGGCAGGCGGTGGTTGCGGTCATCAAACCGGCCCGCGAAGATTTCAACGAAAATACCTTGATCGCCTATTGCAAACAGCGGCTACCGAATTTCATGGTTCCCTTGCAAATCGTTACCCGTACTACGGACTTGCCGCGCAATCCCAATGGCAAAATCGACCGCAAGCATCTGGTGGAAGAATTGCGCAATCTGTTCCCGGACAACGCCCCATGAGCGCCGCCCGTCCCATGCACTGGCCAATGAGCCAGTTTCCGGTGATTGACGATTGTTTGCAGATCGGCGGAATACCGTTGACGCAGTTGGCGGCACGGGTCGGGCAAACCCCGTTCTACGCTTATGATCGCCGGTTGATGGAGGAACGAGTCGCGCTGCTGCGCCGGGTCTTGCCGCCTGAAATGCATCTGCATTACGCCATCAAGGCCAATCCCATGTCAGCCGTCGTTCAGCATTTGGCTAAACAGGTCAATGGTTTGGATGTCGCGTCACTGGGAGAACTGACAGTCGCGTTGGATACCGGCATGGACCCAGCGAATATCAGCTTTGCCGGTCCCGGCAAGCGTCCGCTGGAACTGGCGGCCGCCATCGCCGCCGGGATCACGATCAACCTGGAATCGGCGGGCGAGCTGGAAACCGTGGCTCGCCTGGGGCGTGAACAAGGCCGCTTGCCACGGGTCGCGGTGCGGGTTAATCCGGATTTTGAACTGAAAGCGTCCGGGATGAAGATGGGCGGCGGTCCGAAACCGTTTGGCGTGGACGCTGAACAGGTTCCCGCGTTCCTGCAACGGCTGGGCGAGTTGCCACTGGATTTTCAGGGCTTCCACATCTTCACCGGTTCGCAGAATCTGCGGGCCGAGGCGCTGATTGACGCCCATGACCGCACCTTTGAACTGGCGCTGCGACTGGCGGCGGACGCACCGGCTTCGGTGAACGTGCTGAATATCGGCGGCGGCTTTGGCATCCCCTACTTCCCCGGCGATACGCCGCTGGATCTGGAGCCGGTAGCCGATAATCTGCAGCGCTGGCTGCCGATAGTGAAAGCGCGGTTGCCGAAAGCGCAGGTAGTGCTGGAATTGGGGCGCTATCTGGTGGGCGAGGCGGGGATTTACGTCGCGGAAGTGATGGATCGCAAGGTTTCCCGTGGCCATACCTTCCTGATTACCAATGGCGGTTTGCATCACCACCTGGCGGCTTCCGGTAACTTTGGCCAAGTGCTGCGCAAGAACTATCCGGTCGTCGTCGGGAATCGGGTGGTCGGAACGGAACGGGAAGTCGTGTCGGTGGTAGGACCGCTCTGCACCCCACTCGATCTGCTGGCGGATCGGATGGAACTGGCGAAAGCCGGGGTCGGGGATTTGATTGTGGTGTTTCAGTCCGGGGCTTATGGGCTAACCGCCAGTCCTACCCGGTTTCTCAGCCATCCCGGTTGTGTGG
>JAUPTV010000280.1 GCA_030917925.1 Pseudomonadota bacterium | reverse complement strand
TTTCCCGCCAAGCCGCGCAGGCTGCGCCGCCATCACCAATCGCCAGATCGTCATAGGCCAGATCCGGAGCGATGGTCGGTAACACGGCCTTGAGCGAGACACGTCCCCGCAGCGCTGGATGGTCATAGTGCTGACGCACCAGCGGCAGCAGATCCACGACTCGTCTGAGGATGGCGTGAATCTTCGGCTGAAGATCGGGATACTCCACTGCCAACTCCTGGAGACAGCGCTTTTCAAAGCCGCTGTTGTAGACAAACACCGGACCGGTGTTGCCCAGGGTCTTGATCAACTGCTCAGTGAACGCTCGACGCGGGTCAGTCAGGCCTTTCGCCATAAATTGCGCATGGGTCAGTTCGCCGCCCGCTGTTTCCCGATGACAGGACCACTGCACTGGCAGTTGCTGATAAGGCCGCGTGCCCGGCCAGAGCGGTACGGCCATTTGTACAGTTTCAAAATCCATGTGATAGCGCGGATAACCGAACTGGCGCATGAGCGCCGCCGTTTGGGGAGCCAGAGTTGCCTCGCCGGTTTGAATCGCTCGTGTGACTCGGGCCTGGTGTGCGGTCAACGGGTAGCCGTTGGGAATGTTGCGGACATCGGTAATACCTTGCTCGATCAGTCCCGCCCGGCGCTGGCCCTGCAAGCGCGGCAAACAGTCCAGCGGATACTCCGGCTGAGTTTGACCCGCTGTGCAGTGATCGAGAAAGGGGCATTCGTAGGGCGTATGGCACTGGTCACCGGGCGTAATCGTGGGTTCCGCCGCCGCCAGCATGGTGCGGGCTGCGCTGATCCAGCCAGGCACCAACGGCAGCCGGTCGTTGAGTTCCCGGTCCAGGGGATTCGATTTGAGCAACCCGCGATAATCGCCGCCGCCTGGATAGACAAAGGTATTGTCCACATGGGCGAGTTCCACGCCGGTTAGCGTGATGGCAGCGCTGACCACCCAGGCCTGAATGGCGCAATCCAGTACATGCTCATCCTTGACCGAAGTGCTGGCCTTGACCTCGCGCAGCCGATAGCCGCCCGGTTCCGGTAGCAGCACGTCGGCGCGAATCAGGACGCCATCGCGCTGAAAAGCCGCCTCAAACAGGGGGCGGTAGGGATGCGTGGTCAGGGCTTGCCGGGTCTGCTCCAGCGCCTCAGCCGGGTCATCCGTCTCGATCAGCAGGCCGTCCGGGTGCAGACTCCAGGTAATTTCACCGACTTGAAAGCCGATTTGAAACCGCTGCTCGGTCGCGCTGGAAAAGACCTGCAAGTCACGCCGATGCACATGAAGCCACAAGCGTTTCGGGCATTGGTGGAATGCCATCAACCGGGATTTGGACAGACCATAGGACATGATTCAATCTCCAAGGTACGTTTCGGGATGGCGTATTGTCCGACCTGCTGATGACGCTTTGCGTCGGTTCCGGTGGCTCATAGTTCAGGATGTTCGCTGGATGAATCAATCACCTGCCTCTGCATTCTGGGACTGCGAATACATCTGGTGCATCCAGTACGCATTGTGTGCTATTTCTGTGCGTAACTCTACAGGTTCAATGACTTCTACGTTGGAACCAAAGGACAGCAGCCACCAGCGTAGTTGAGCCGTGTCGTTGACAGTCGCGGTGATCCGGAAATGCCCGTCACTGGCTTCATCATTGGTAATCACCTGATCTGCAGATAGCCGGGTTTCCTGCAAATGCAAGCCGGCTCTTTTCCAGAAGCGCGCTACCAGTCGAATCGGCTCACTGCTGCCACCCATGCCCTGATTGCGCTCAACTTCCCGGTCAAGGTAATCCCGATCATTGAAATCTTCCGGCTTGCGTACCTCACTGTCCAGTACTTTGGCGGAGCGCATACGATGCAGCGCCAGTTGCCGGACATCGGTGAAGTCCTCAATCATGCAGAGCAGGTAAAAGGCTGGACCGCGTTGCAGATAACATAACGGATGAATAATCCATTCCGCTGGCTCGTCCCGCCAGATTTGCTGATAGGTAATCCGACATTGGCGATCCCGAAACAGCGCCTCCAGAATCACTGCCCGGACCTTTTCCTGAAACGGCGATTCGGGGGGCAACAGGGGTTGCGCGGGAGGAATCACCCGGACTTTTTTCTCCCACTGATTGATGCGTTGCCATTTAGGCTGGATGTCGCACTGTTTTTGCGCAACCGTCAAATAGGGCCGGATCGCCTCGTAGGATTCCCTGGGCAGCAGTGGTTTTAAAATGAGTTCGACCAGACGAAAAGCGATGACTTCACCGATGGTAAACTTGGGCAATACCTTGAGTCGGGAATCCAGACCCACCGGCCAGCGCCACTTGCCGGTATACGTTAACGTTTTTTTATCAATATAATCATCGTTATCCTGGTTATCATCAGCTTCAACCACTTCCAGCAATTTGGCCTGTTCGAGTTGTTTCAAGGTGCGCAAGACCAGACTTTCGTCAATGAAGTCCCCGTTCTGGTTCAATATCAGAGTAATCTCCTGAGTCGTCAGCACTTGGTTGTTGCGGGTAAACGCCATCAACATATCCAGACGGCGATGGAGGGTGTCGGTGGCTTTTTTATTGGTGCGTTTTTGTTTCATAAACCATGGTTCCGGCAAAGAGAGATCAACCAGGACCGGGCGTCGACAACAGACGCCCGATAAACAGCCCGCCGCCCCCTTGTGCTCGTGAGATTGGAAGCAGCGACTGTCAAAATGATAGATGAGAAAATTGTTGTTGCGATGCCTGACAAGCGATGCTGATAGAACTGTTTAATCTCAAGGGGTCTGATTCCCGGCTGTTTGCTGCGCACACTCTCTAGCTTCCTTGCTCAACGATGGCCCGTAACCAGCGTCCAATCTTTCCCGCGATAAACCCGTACCGGATTGCCACGAATCAGTTGCGTATGCTGTCGCCAGCGCGTGGTCATCTCCTCACGGATTCTGGTTTCAGCCTGCTCCGCCAATAAATCCGCCAGACGGGCCAGCGCCAGACGCCGGTTCAGATGCTGGGAGCGCTCTTCTTGCGCGATGGCGGTTAGCCCCGTGGGCAAATGAGTCACCCGGATAGCGCTTTCCGTGCGGTTGACATGCTGACCGCCGGGACCACTGGCCCGCAGCGTCTCCACACGCACGTCTGCCGCATCCCAGAGATCCGCCGCCGGTTCGGCAAACGCCGCCACGCTGACGAACCAGTTTTTGCGGCCGTGATGGGGCCGATAGGGACTGGTGCCGATCCACTGAATCGTACCCAGCCAGCCCGCCGCGTATGCCGACGCTTCTGGGCCGCTGACCCGTAACAGGATGGAACGGGCGTCGCCGCCCTGCTGACCGGATGTGCGGTCGATTTCCTCCACGCTTAGTCCTTGCGCCCTCAAGTCCTGGCTCAGGCGCGGCACCAGTTGGCCCACCACCCATTCGCACTCGGCCGGACCCCGCCCGGCGGAAATTTGTAGCCACAGCGTTGCATCGCTCATCATCGACTCCGTTTATGGGATGGGCGTCCACCCGACTGGCGATGGGCAGGACGCCGCACTTTGTAAGTCAGCACTGGCCGTAAAGTGGCGATCACGTCAATTAGCCCGGCTTCGCGGAGATCAGCCACCACCTGGTCGATGCCCTTGTAATTTTCCGGGGCCTCGTCATACAGCAGTTCCCGGTCTTCGCAGATCACCCATCCGCCGAGCGCGGTGGTCATCAGATCTTCCGGCCGTTGCCGACCGCTCAGGCGACTGCGCGCCTCGCCACGTTTCCACTTGCGCCCCGCGCCATGCGCCAGCGAACGCAGGCTGTGGTCACTGTTGGCGCACGGTTGGACCAGATAGGACAGGGTTCCGCGTGAGCCGGGAATGACCAGCGGACCACGATCCGCTGGCGCGGCACCTTTGCGATGCAGCCACAGCCGCTCGCCCTGCCAGTCCAGTGGCTGCACCAGGTTATGCCAGATATCCAGCCGGCATTCTCCGGACGCATTCAGCGCCGTCATCACCCGGTGGGCAATGAGGGCGCGATTGGCTGCGGCCCAGCGGAGCGCTTGATCGTGTTGCTGGAGATAATCCGTTGCCGCCGAACGGGCGGGATCAAGTCCCTGATGACCATGCTGGTCGATGACCGTGCGCAGGACGGCTTCGCCAAGACCACGGGAACCGCTGTGGACCAGGAGCAGCAAGCGGTCCGGGTGGATGTCCAGCGTCGCCAGTGCTGCCGCATCCAGCACCTCCGCAACGGCCTGAACTTCGGCAAAATGGTTGCCGCCGCCGATGGTGCCGAGCGAAGCGTCGAAAGTTGTGGGTTCCAGGTTGAATGACGTCCGCCAGTCAGTGAGATCGCCGTCCCAGGGTTGTTCAAGTCCTTGCAGGCGTTCGGCGGCGCGTTCGGGCTTGAACTTGCGTTGCGCCAGATCCAGCGGCCACAGGGCCATGCCACAGCCGATGTCATTGCCGACCAGCGCCGGGTAAATTTGCTCACTCAGGAAGGCCGCGCCAATGGGATAGCCTTTCCCCGGATGCAGATCGGGCAGTCCCACGGCCTGGCGCATCCCCGGTAACGCAGCGGTTTGCTCCAGTTGGCGCAGGGCCTCGCCCTCGATCCATGTCTGGCTTGATGCAATCAGTTGGTAGTTAGGGGTCATGGTTTTCCTTTCATTGAGAGCGGAGGGTCATCGCGGCATCCAGTCGGGTCAGACCTTCCAAAGCTCCGACCGGCAATAACACCCCCTGATCGGGTGATTGGGTATCCTGGGGGTTGATGCGAATCAGTCGCCTGGCCGCGTATTCGCAAGTGTGCCGCACCGTGGGGATGGCCGTACCGGCTCCCAGTTCCACGGCCACCAGTCGACGATCCTGGACAGTTTCCAGCCACTCTCGATAACGCCGCCGTTGCGCCGTGTAGCGCCTATCCAGCCAGTCGCAGTCACAGAACATCAGCAGATTCGGGCGGGCCAGTGCGCCACAGTGCGGGCAACGCGGTAAGGCGGAACGGGCGCGGAAGGTCTGTAGATCGATGTCCATCTGGACGGCATCGGCGGGCCAGGTGTCCGGGCAACCTTCGTGACATTGCAGGTGTTGCAGCGAGCCATGGCACTCATAAATCCGTTCGGGAGGGAATCCGCCCCGGTGGAAGTGGCCATCGACGTTGCTGGTCATCACGAAATAGCCGTGGGGCATCGCTTCCGCCCAGCGCCGCAGGATCGCAAATCCGGCATGAGGCGCGGCCTGACGGTACAGGTTCAGGCGATGGCCGTAGAAGCCCCAGGCCAGTTCCGGGTTGTCGGTGAAGGTTTCCGGGCAGGCGATGTCGGCGAAGGACTGACCCTGATAGGCCGGGTAGGCGGTCCAGAAGCCATGATTACCGCGAAAGGTCGCCAGCCCGGAATCAACGCCCATGCCGGCCCCCGCGCCAATCAGGAGCGCATCGGCATTCGCCAGGAGTTCGGCAGCAGCGGCGTAGTCGGGTTCAAGCACAGTCGGAGAAGGTTTCATAAGAACTCACCCCCAAGTTTTCAAGGTTTGACTCAGGTTGGCGCTTCGGGCTGACGCCAGGCCCCGGTGGCGATATCGAGCATGGCCTGATGGCGCACAGCGATGTCCACCCAAATCTGACCCACGCGCAGACAGTCTTGCAGGCTCAGCGCCGGTTGTTCCAGACCATAGCTGTGATCGTACAGATCATGGAACAGCCAGCAGTGCGGCATTTCATTAAGGCGTCCAGGAAACGGGATGACGGTTTCACGATGGTCAACGCCATCCGCCAGGTTGGATTCATCGTATTTCAGGCTAACATCCCGCTGTGTCAGGAAATTGTCATCCCCGTCATCAAAATCAGGATCCTCTTCGCGCATGATGAAGTGCAGGGTGGCGTCGATTTCATAATCATCCAGTGGATCGTTCGGGTCCGCGACCCGTGCATTCAAACGGGCGCACTCTTGACGCCCCACCGCCCGCAGGTGATGTTCCAAATTCTCCAGGCGTTGATTCAGCCGCACCAAATCGTCAACCTCGGCGGGAGTAAAATCGTCCCACTCGTGCGTCGGGTCGTTTTCGAACTGACAGCGCAGTACGCGAAACTGCCGCCGCAAAGAGTGATAATGATTTTCCAGAAGGCGGATTTGGCGTTGCAAACCAGCCATGACATCGCGTTGTTTGAAGGTCATTAAAAGTCTCCGGGGCGGCAGGCAGGAACGCTACGTTATAAGTCCAGGCTCTCCCAATAAGCCGGATCATCCTGATAAGCATTTACCATGGCGAGTTCCAAAGATAAATACGCAAATAATACTTGTGGAAATTTCATACTGCCGTCCTCGTTTTCCAAAAGTTGCTCTACTTTTTGATAATCCAGATTGCTTTTATCAAAGGGGATATCAATATAAAGTTGTCCGTGATAACCCCCGATCATAATGGATTCTCTAACAAAAGGTCCGCAGGGATAGGCAGTAATATTATTATCGGAAAACCATTGGATCAACGTGTTACGAATCTCACAATTTTCATAATCAATCGGTTTAAGATGATCACAAGACGAAGAATCTTCACAAAAAATCAGATACAAAACATCTCGTTGCTTATCACGAGCGATTTTGTCAATAAGTTCAATGAGCATAGGCATTTTATTCTCCTCAATTTAAACGGTTTTTGCTTCTGATTGCAGAAACAAGGGATATTCAGCAACGACCTTATAAGAATGATCGGCCTTTGGCCTGTCCGATAACGGTTCAAAATTGACCCATCTTATTCCTCCGTCATTGACTTCGCAAAGCACCACCTGCAAGCCCGGCTGAAAACGCTCATTGCACCACTCTAACATCGTTTCAAAGCCATGCTCCCTCCAGATCGCCTCACGAGTGGGATAAACGACCCGAGCATCTTCCTCACAGAACCGGCAAACATATTGCCCCTTGCCCAGACGTTCCGGGGCAATATCCAGATCAACCATGAAATCCCAGGTTTCTCCTCGATATTCCACACTAATCACCATACTTCCCCAGTGGGTAATGCACCCTTGAATCGAAGGCGCAATCCCGGAGAAACGGAAAGAAAAACAGTGCTTACGGCGGGCTATCGCCATCGGTGGGTAGTGGAACCGATGACGGTTTTCCTCCAACCAAGCATTAAAAGTACGCATCGAAAACGATTGGGGCATTTCGGTTCTCCCGAGGGTTGAGTCATTGAAAACAGTTAACGCACTGCCATGGCCACGATCAGCGACAGGTTATCGTGCGCGCCATGCTGCCAAACCGCATCCCGCCACACCTTGGTCTGCGCCGCAACCTCCAGCGTCGGATCAAACAGCGCTTGCAACTGCGCTTCGCCGATCTCGTCGTGGATGCCATCGCTGCACAATATCAGCCGGTCGCCGGGTTCCAGCGTCACCATAACCTGTTGAATCGCAAAATCATCGCTCCCAAAGTCCGCACACAGCACATGCTCAAGCGCCATGTAGATCCGCGAGTATTCGATATCCGGAGATGCCAGCCCCCGGTCGATCAGCCCCTGCAAGACCGTGTGATCCTTGGACAGTCGCCGCCACTGCCCCGCTGCGCTGACCTGGTACGCCCGCGAATCCCCCACATTCAGCACGGCGGCGCGTTGCCCGTGAAAATGCGCGGCCACAATCGTCGTCGCGGATCCCGCCGTCTGCGGATGTTGCGCCAACTGATCGGCCAACCGCTCCTGAACCTGCCGCAAATGCCGGTTGGCGATAAAACCCTCCTGTAGCCACTCCGGATGTTCCCGGAGCGACTTGACCAGTTCCTCCAGAACCAAGCGGCTGGCGCGGTGTGGCGTCGGGCTGGAATGAACGCCATCAGCCACCGCCAATAACGCCTCGCCGTCAGTCAGGGTTTGGGCAGTAATCGGCAACCCGCGCTTCTGATAAACTATGCGATTAATTAAAATGCAGTCCTCTTGAGAGCGACTGAGTCGGCCTTGATTCATGGTGTAGGCGATTTCCAGCATTTCTGGTGTTTCTCCTGAGCGTGGGATGAATCACTGAATGAACGTGCTAATAATTCTATTAAAAGCTAACCGGCAACAGGCGTTGCTTTCCCATCAGTCGCCGCCTGATC
>JAUPTV010000279.1 GCA_030917925.1 Pseudomonadota bacterium | reverse complement strand
GTTGACTGATATTTTTCATTTTCGCGGAGCCTGGCGGTCAGGGAAAAACCATCCAAACCCGGCATCTCGACATCGGTGAGCACCGCGTCGAACCGCCCAGCCACCGCTTTCCGCCAGCCATCCAGGCCATCTTCGGCCAGAGTGACCCGATAGCCGCAAGCCTCCAGCACCTCTTTTTCGATTTCGCGAGTGTTCAGCGAATCATCCACGACCAGGATGTGATACGCCTGGAGGCTGCGGGACGGCGTTCGATCCGGGGTTGCGCCGTGCAGGATCGTCTCACGGCGGGCGCGGCGAGCCGCATCCAGCAACGCCGGAGCTTGCAAAACGCTGACCAGTTCATTGGCCCCGGTCACCACAATGCCGCCCACCAGACCCACATTACGCAAATGTTCGGGCAGCGGCTTAATCACCATATCCCGTTCATCCAGCAACCGGTCAATCACCAGACCCAGTTTCGCCTGATTCACCCCGATCACCACGACCAGCAATCGGTCGTCCCCGGTATTTTCCGCCGCCGACCGGCCCAGCAACTCGGTCAGCGGTATCAACGGCACAAATTCATTCCGCAACACCAACGCCGGGCGTCCGACCACCGTCAGAGTGTCCCCTGCCGATACTCGAACCAGTTCCACCACATGATGAGCCGCCAGCCCCAACACCTGGTCAGCAGACTGGAACAGCAAGACCCGCATCATCGCCAACGACAGTGGGAGTTTGAAAGCAAAAACGGTGCCTCCGCCCTGACGGCTGGCGACCGAGATCGCGCCATGCAACTCATCAACAATCGTGCGCTTCACCACATCCATGCCGACGCCGCGCCCGGAAAGGTCGGTAATAATGGCGCTGGTGCTTAACCCTGGCTGAAAAATCAGTTCCGCCACCTGATCGTCGGTCAACGCGGCGCTATGGCCGGGATCGATCAAGCCTTTTTGCATCGCCTTGGCGAGAATTTTCTCCCGATTCAGCCCCTGGCCATCGTCGCCGATCTCCACCACCACGCCAGCGCCTTCCTGCCGGGCCGTCAGGCTCAGTCGGCTGATGGGCGATTTACCCGCCGCTCGGCGCTTTTCAGTCGATTCCAGACCGTGATCGACCGCATTCCGCAGCAGGTGAGTCAACACATCATTCAGGCGATCAATCATCTGCCGATCCAGCTCGATTTCGCCGCCGCCCACTTCGCAACGCACGTCTTTGCCCAGGGAACGCGCCAATTCCCGCGCCATCCGCGCCGCCGGATCGAACACCTGACTGAGGGGCAACATGCGCATAATCAGTGCCTGATCACTAAGGCGACTGGTCAGCCGTTCCTGTTCCTGAACGTCATCGCGCAAGGTTTCGGCAAACCGGTGCAGGACCAGGGCCGATTCCGCAAATTCCGGGCAAGCGCCGCAAACCGCCAACAGCGATTGCAACGCCCGGTCGAGCGTCCGGGCCTCCAGCGCCCGCTGGCGCAATTTGACCTGGTTGGAAACGACTTCACCCATGAGTTTGACCAGATCATCCAGCTTTCCCAGTCGCACCCGCACCGTATCCGCCGCGCTCCCCCCACCCCGGCCCTCCCCCACCAGGGGGGAGGGAGTCTTGCTAGTGGACTCCCCCGCTACTGGTGGGAGAGGGCTGAGGGGAGGGGTGGAAGGCGTATCGTCAGATGTACTTTCTGGGAGGGGGTTGGGTGGCGGGGTGGAAGCGCCAACCGCCGCCCGGCTCAGCGCCTCACACAGCGCCTGATCCGGCGGCGGCAACTCCGTACCGATAGACTCCACCTGTTCGACCAAAACGAGAATGGCATCCACGGCGCGCATTAACAGACTGCCCAGTTCCGGGGTATGCACAATCCGGCCCTCCCGCAGCGCCCCCAGCACCTCCTCCAGTTGATGCGCGGTATCGGTGATGCTGGCCAGTTTCAGCATCCGCGAAGAACCTTTGATGGTATGGGCGGAGCGGAACAGCGCGTTAATGGCTTCCCCGTCCGCCGCACCGTTCTCCAGTGCGGTCAATCCGGTTTCCAGACGGGCAACATGGTCGCGGGCCTCGCCGACAAAGCGACCCAGGAATTTCTTGACATCGAGCGCCATGGTTCGGCCTCAGTCCGCCGTCTGACCCAGACGGGATAATTGCGTCTCGCACAGGAAGCGCAGGTCCTGAATGGACATCGCCAGCGGCAGCCGCCCGGCCGTCTGCATCGCCCCATCCCGATCCGCGATCTGGCGCAGCACGATGCGATATTCGCGGACTGCCAACGCCGTCTGGCCCCGATCACGATACAGTTCGGCAAGATGGTAATGCGCCGGCCAACAGTCCGGGCGGCTATAAACGACCTGACGGAAATGGCCAATCGCGCTTTCCAGGTGGCCCTGAAACCGGGCAATGCGTCCCTGCAACAACAGCGCATCCACCGACCAGGCGTCCAGCGCCAGCGCCCGTTCTACCGCCGCCAACGCTCCGACTGCATCACCTCGTTCCAGCAGAACGTGCGCCTGCAACGCCCAGTGATGCGACTGGGCGGCATCGCCAACGCACAACAGCGCGAGGGCTTGCAATGCTTCGTCAAAGCGATGCTCTCGGGTGAGCATTAAAGCGTTCTGGTAGCCCACTTCGTGGGTAGAAAGGTCGGGAGGAGTGGGCTTCACTGGGTCGGGCTGAAACTGGCGATCATCTTTTCGACGACCATCGGAACCCGTTGGACTCTTGAGCGGCTCTGCAAAGGCAGGAGTTTTGGTGCGGGTCTGCGCTGCCAGACGATTAACGAAGAAGAACACCCCGTCCCGTTCCTCCAGATTCATCAAGCCAAAATCGTTGGGCAGGGTCTCCGTGGCGCTGACGATCAGATAACCTCCGGGGTTGAGCAGGGCTTGCAAACGCTGGTGAATCGCCCGGCGAGTCGCAGCGTCAAAATAGATGGATACATTGCGGAAAAACACCACATCCTGCCCTGCCCAGTCCTGGGGATACGCCTCCGCCAGCACATTGACCTGGCGCAGGGCGACCAGACGGCGCAGGGCGGGATCGATTTGGCGATGGTGGGCGTCGACCGGCGTGAAATAGCGCCCGGCTAATTCGGACGGCAGGGCGCGGAAGGAATAAGCCCCATAAACGCCGGTCCGGGCCTTGTCCAGCGCCTGATGATCGACATCGCCAGCAGCAATTTCAAACAGGCGGTCCGCGCTTTCCCCATACTGTTCACGCAACGCCATGGCGATGGAATAGGGTTCTTCGCCGGTGGAACAACCCATTGACAAAATGCGCACCCGCTTCCCCGGAGCAACTCGGGTCAGCAACTCGGTCGTCAATGCGCCGGTCAACAGCCGCAAATGCTGCGGTTCACGATAAAAATAGGTTTCATTGATCGTCAGCAGACTGGTCAGCTCATGCCATTCGGCTTCGTCGGCATCCAGGCGCTGCATATAGGCGGCTACTGAAGCTGCGCCCGTACCAGCGAGGCGTTTTGCCAGAGCGCGGCGCAGCGCATCTTCCGTATGTTCGGCAAATTGCAGCCCCAGCCGCTCCTTGATCAAATACTTGATTGGACCCAGGTTCATCAACAGCTCCAGCGCGTCTGTGGAGAAGCCGACGCCAGTCGTTCCATTTCATCGGCAATCGCCGCCAGCGGCAGCACGGACTGAACGCTACCGGCGAGAATGGCCTCCCGATTCATGCCGTAGACTACTGAAGTGGCTTCATCCTGACCGAGAGTCACACCGCCAGCGCGGCGAATGGCGGCCATGCCCTTTACGCCATCCCGACCCATGCCAGTCAGAATGACGCCGACCGCCGCCGGGCCAAAGACCTCCGCGACCGTCGTCAACAGCACATCGCAACTCGGGTGATAAATGTCCCGGTCCGCCCGGGGCCGGAGCTGGATACGCCGAGTGGGCGTCATCGCCAGATGGCTGGTGGAATTGGCCAGATAAACCCGTCCTGGAACCAGAAACTCGCCGTCTTGGGCCATAGCGACGGTCAACGGGCACAGTTCATTCAGCCAGGCGGCCATGCCGGTAGCGAAGCCGTCCGAGATATGTTGCGCAATCAGCACCGGAGCCGGGAAATGGGCGGGCAATCGGGGCAGAATCCGCGCCAGCGCCTGCGGGCCACCGGTGGACACTGCAATAGCGAAGACCCGTCCCTGGGATCGCACCTCCCCCCTGCCCTGCCTGGTCAACGGGGAGCGCGTCGCCGGGGCAAGCTTCTCGGCCAATGGCGAAACAGTCGCCGGGGCAGAGACAGCTATCGGAGCCGGTTTGCTGCGAATGTGACGAATCACCGGCACCCCCGCTAACATTTTCAGGCGCGAGGTGAAATCCGGCCCGTCATCCACCGTGGGTTTACAGGTTGCTTCTAGCGCCCCCCGGCTGACCGCCGCCATGGCGCTGTGGGCATCCGCGACATCGGAAAGCACCAGAATTGGCGTCGGACGGGTCGCCATGATTTCCTCAATGGCTTCCATACCGCCCATCACCGGCATTTGCAGGTCCATCGTGATAATGTCCGGCTGCAAGGCCAGCGCCTGCGCCACGGCTTGCCGACCGTTCTCCGCCTGACCGCAGATGGTCAGCCCTTCGGTCATCTCCACCAGCGCCTGGATGAGGGCGCGGACCATGGCGCTGTCATCGACCACCAACACCCGGACGGCGGCCATCAGAGCGTACTCAGCCCTTGGACCGCCGCCAGCGCCGGAAGGGGAACCGCGTCGTCGGTTCGCAGCGTGAAGCGCCCGACCCGCTCCTTGAGCGTCGCGGACAACCGGGTCATTTCTTGCGCAATGTCCGAAATGCGGCGCACTGAATGGGCGGTATCGGCGCTGGCGGTGACAATCTCCCGCAGCGCGATCACCACCTGACTGCTGGCGGTCTTCTGCTGCTGCGTGGAAAAGCTGATTTGCTGGGCGGAGCGCGTCGTCTCACTAGCGCCTTCCACCAGTGCGCCCAGAAACCCGGCGGTCCGCGAGGACTCCTCCATACCGTGATTGATCCCGGCGGTGCCTTTCTCGGAGGTCATTACCAGCCGACTGATCGATTCCTGAATCTCGCTGACTTTTTTCTCGATCTCTTCGGTAGATTCGGTCACGGAATCCGCCAGTCGCCGGATTTCCGCCGCCACTACCCCAAACCGCTTGCCGGCTTCTCCCGCCGACGACGCCTCCAGCGCGGCGTTGAACGCGATCAGCTTGGTCTGGTCGGCGATGGTATTAATGATCTTCATGATCTTAGCGATTTCCCGGGATTTGCTGCCCAGGCTGACGATTTCGGTCAAGGCGTGCTGATTGTCGCCGCGAATATCCTCCATCCGGGCGACCAGTCGTTGCATGGCGTCGGCCCCCTGCCGGCTGTCATCGTAGGTACGCCGGGCAATGGCCACCACCGATTCCGAGTATTCAGCGATTTGCATGGAAGACGCCGATAGTTCCTCCATGGTCGAGGTAATTTCCGCGACGGACGACGACATTTCGCTGGAAGTCGCGGCCTGACTGTCCACCGCCAAAGCAATGTCCTGCGATGCGGCGTACACCGAACGGGCGTTAGCCTCAACCTGAGCCACCAGATCATGCAAATGGCAGCGCATCTGATTAGCGGCCTGCGCCAGTTCCGCCAGTTCATCCCGACCATCCACCGCGACCTCACCGATCAAATGACCCGCCGCCATTTGATTCATCCCCGCTGCCAGCAACCCGATGCGCCGGGTCAATCGGTGCGCCGTAAACAGCGCTATCGCCAGACTGAATAGCAACACCAGAACACCGATCAACCCGGCCTGACGAGTGACCTGATCCAGGGTGTGCTGATAGGGGCGATGATCCATGGCGACTTCTATCACACCAATGGGTGCGCCCGAGTAGTCGTTGACCACCGTGGCATAAACCGCGACCGGCGCACCCTTGAGCAGCGTCGTAGTAAACTGGGGTTCACCGGCGAAAGCGGCCTTCAACATCGCCTGATCCAGAATCGGCTGGCCGCCCCAGGTGCTGGCGAAGGTCTCAATCACGCCGTCATGGATGCGGTGCAATCCGGCTTCCACCCCACGGTTCTTCTTGAAAGCGTCGAAAAAGGGCTGGCCGAACGACATGCCAAATTCGACTGAACCGAGATGTTTCCCCTGAAAATAGACCGGAACCATGCCGCGCGCCCCCAGTCCCGCCACCCCGCTTTCCAGACCGCGCTGGGATTGCAACCGGGTATTGGTCTCGACGACCGAGTGGCGGAAGCTGGAAAGATCATCACCGTATTTTTCGGGTTGATGCAACCGCAGGAACGAGGTCGCGGGCGGGGTGTGAAATTGAAACTGTACGGCTCCGTAGAGTTTGGCCAACCGCTCATAAGTGGGAAGCAACCGGGTCCGCAACCCATCCCGATCACCGGCGGCGAACCGTTCCTGCACCTCCGGGAGATTGGCCACCAATACACTAAGCGCCTCCGCCAGCCGGGTTTCCGCCGCGACATTGAACAGAATAGCTTCCGCGTGCTGGCGCAAATCCGCCCGCTCGGCGTCGTGGATCACCCGGCGCATATTGCGCAGATTGTCGTAGGTGAGTGCAGCAACCGCCAGCACAATGGCGATGCCCATACCGAGGACGATGTTGGCCCAAAGACGAAGGTTTTTGAACATGAGGCGGCTCTTTATTTTTGGATATCAGTCGGTATTTTACGCTGTTGCAGCGAGCAGTGATCCGGGAAGCGGTATTTTTAACGGTTGGCTCATTGATTTGATGATTGTCTTGTTATGCCGTTGCTACGGTCAAAATCCGCTCCACCGCATTCCAAGCGATAAGGTGAGTGTAAGCGCGTTGCTCGGACTCACTGCCGTCATATTGAGCGTATCCTAATACAGTAGATCCGGGGCTTCCCGCGGCATAGCCCGGCTTGAGAATCACCGACAGGCTGCGGCTGTGCGCACTCATTGCTGCCCGCGCCGCGCCAAAGTCAATCAACTTCACCTGCCGGTCGCGGGTGATGTAGACGGTTAGTCTCCCTTGAATCCGCTGAAAACCCGATTATTTAAACAAATCCTCGGGCCGCTCGGCAGTCAGGATGCGCTGGATCCAGCTTTGCAGTTGTCCGGAAGGCGCATCGTAAATTCGCTGCTCCACCTCGGGTGCCGGAGTGCCAAATTTGGCCCGGAACAATGTTAATAACGACTTGGCCTCGCCGCGTTGCTCGCCGCGTTGCTCGCCGCGTTGCTCGCCGCGTTGCTCACCGCGTTGCTCACCGCGTTCTTCGGCGAAGCGTTCCCAACTCATTACGTAAGACATCTGAGTTTGCTCCTCATAAGTGATTAATTCCTGCTGTAATTCCAACTCTAGTTCTTTGGGCAACCGGATCAGCCAGTCAATGAAGCGCAGTAACTGGAGAACATCCTCCCGCGAATAGCGATATTCATACAACAGCCAGATCAGTTCGCGCTTCCGCATCTGGCGTACCGGTTTCTTCGTGCGCTGATGAGCAACCAGTTGCGCCATCGCCACCACCGCGAACGGATTGGTCGCCGCCAGAGCGCGTAATTCGTCCCAGCGCGCCCACCACGCCTGCAGATTATGCACCCGGAAAGTGAACCGCTCGCCATAGCCGCCCCGTTCGGCGGTATAGGTTCCCAAACCACTGGTATCCCGTTCATGGGTGACCACCGCCAGACTGATGATCTCGACCTCTCCATGCCGGTCGTGAATCCGGTAGTAGTACTGGAACATCCGGTGATTGAAGGGATCGTCGGCCTTGCCCTGCACTTCGATGTGAATGAGCAGCCAGACCGCTGCCCCTTCCGCGAGGAAGACTTTGACCAGGCGGTCCGCATAGCGTTTGCCCATGTTTGAGTCGCCGGTCAGCTTTTGCAATTCAGCATCCAGGAATTCATACGGCTGGCTCCAGTCAATCCAGCGATGCACTTCCAAAAAGAACAACCGCATGAACGGCTCGAAATACACGGTGATGGCTTCCTTCCACGGGGAATCAAAATCCTGGTAGGTCGCAGCCGCGGCGTCCAGCGTCGGGGCGGATTCAGGAGAGGATGATGTCATTGGCAATTTTCCAAGGCAGAATTTTGAGTACTTCCGGGGATTCCTTCACGTCGTCTACCGATTCGCCAAACCCACTTCAAACCGGTAACGGCGATCCCCCAGGTAAAAGCGCGTACCGGGTGGTAGTCGATGGGATTGATTCGGCGGCAGACGGTCGCCAGCCTCCAGGAACGTGCCATTGCGCGACCCACAATCCTCCAGCAGAAACTGATCGTTCTGCGCATCAAAGCGCAATAGTGCATGTTGCCGACCCACTTCCACGCATTCCGCTGGAAAGACCAGTTGGCACAGGCGGGGATCGCGGCCCATGGCCAACGCGCCTTCGGGTAAATCCAGCACATTGCCCGCGAAAGGTCCGCCCAAGCCGCACAGTTGCGGTCTGAAGGGGCGGGGGGTGCTGGACGGCGCTTTGCCCGACCGTTTTCCCACCACAACCCCGATACGTTGCTGCCAGGTCCAGAGTCCGCCAGCGGTCAGGAACAGCAACAGGGTCAACACCAGCGCCGCCGCCGGTTCCCGCCGCGCCAAGCGGATGACGGGTTCCAAAGGTCCCGGATTGTCCACCGTGAAGGGTAGCCCCAGCGTCCGTAATCCGGGGAGCAACTCGTCGATGTGGATCGCCCAGGCAATATTTTCCGCCAGTGGCACCCGCTCCAGTCCCCACTCCGGTTTGCCCTGAGCGTCCGGGGAAATCGTCGGCACCAAGGTCAGGGATTTCATCACGCTGATGCCAATAATCCGCCCCGCTTCGTTGAAGATGGGGCCGCCCGAGTGGCCGGGATTGATGGCCGCGTCAATCTGATACAGGCCCAATCCCTGTTCTGAACGCACCTGGGCGCTGATCCCGCCCCGGCTGATCTTGACAGTGAGCAGGCTTTCGCTATCGACCAGATCATCCGCCGCGCCGGGAAAGCCCAGTACAAACACCGCTTCGTCATCCCGGACATGCGGGCTGGTGGTGAAGGCAGCGACCGGTCGATCCAGTTTTTGATGAACCGCCAGAATCGCCAGATCCCGCTCCGGTTCTTTCCAGACCACCCGCGCCGGAGCCAGTTGCCGTGGCCCGAGCAGCACGCCCATCTGGCCGCCCTCGGTCATACATTCCGCGTTGTGCCAGTTGGTAGCGATGTGCTGGCCGTCGCCGACCACGAACCCGGAACCGGTGCTGATCTTCTCATCTTGCCTGCACAGTACCCGCACCGTGCTGGCGCGCATATCCTCCAGCGAAGGGGCGCAACCAGTCAGGAGTAACACCGCGCCCAGCGCCATCCACCAGTGATGACGCCGGGGTACGGAACGCGGCTTGACATCGCCGACTTCACCACATTCCCCGACCGCCAGAATCACTACGGTCAGATTGTCCTGATGGGGGATTTGCCGGGTCAGCACCCGACTGACGAACGCTTCGGCGGCGGCCTGCGGTTCGGGATAACGCGCCAGTTCTTCCCGCATTTCTGCCTCATCCAGCGCCCGGTAGACGCCATCCGAACACAGCAGAACCCGATCACCGGCTTGCAGGGGAACCGGCTGGATATTGGACTCGATCAAGCCCAGTTCCGGGATGCCAAGAAAGCTGGTCAATGCCTCACGGTCAGGATCATTCGCCGCTACTGTGGCTTCGATCCGGCCCGCTGCAACCTCACGATCCAGTTCCCGAGCGTAGATATGATCCACGGTCAGCCGCGTGATCTGACCGGCGTGATAGAGGTAAATGCGGCTGTCCCCGACGCTGATCCAGTGCAGGCATTGCTGGTGAATCACCGCCGCCACCAAGGTAGTTCCAGCGTTGTCGAGTTCGCCTTCCGCTGCCGCCAGTGTGCGCACCGCGGTATTGGCGTCCTGCAACAAACGCCGGAGCGTAGTGGGAATGGATTCATCGGGCGCTGACTGCGGATAGCCGTCCAGAAAAGTTTTCACGGCAATGTGACTGGCTTCCCGGCCCAGGGCATGTCCGCCCATGCCATCGGCCAGTACGGCTAACGCGCCCTTTTGCGCCAGCAACGCGGGATTCAGCAGGTCGGAAAATCCGAAGCTGTCCTGCTGTTCCTGGCGGTCGCCGCGATGCTGGGCATTGCCGGGGAGAATCGGGAGCGAATTCAAGGCGCTGATCCCGGCAGACTCAGCCGCAGATCGAGATGGCCCAACTGAATGCGGTCGCCATCGTGGAGCGGGTGACGGCCATGGATGGGGACGCCATTGACCTGAGTGCCGTTGGTGGAGCCGAGGTCTTCGAGGAGCAACCGGTCGCCATTCCGCACCAGTGCGCAATGTGTCCCGGACAGTTCATCATCGTCAGTGATGACCAGATGACAGTCCGGGCGACGGCCAATCACGGCGCGGTCACGGATGTTTAGGGTGTAAACCGGACCCGGCCCAGCGCCCACCGGTATCAGACGCACGGACAAACCGGGCAACTCCGGGGCGGCAGCGACGGTTTTGCTGACTGGAATCGGCGCGGGAATCTCAGCGGCAGCTACAACGATTGGCGGTGCAGCCAGTCGGCGACGGCGGACGGCAAAGGCCACACCCACGACCGCCAGCACCATGATCAGCGCTAGGCTGACGATCAGCGCCCACCATAAGGGTTGCCGCAGGAATTCTGGCGCGGATTCAGCCGGTGGCGTGACTTCAGCGGGTTTAGCAGGTGCTGGCGGAGGGGGCGGTTGCAACCGTAGATCAATCTCGTCGCTGAGGCGCTGAGTCCCGGATTGCCATTCGATGCGCAGCCGTTGCCGACTGCCATCCGTAGGACAGGCGGGACAATCCAGGCGCACGACGACCGCTTGTTCAATGCGTCGGCGCAATTCAGCATAAGCGGCGGGCAGCGGGGTTTCACCCAGGTTTTGATACGCGCCGCCGGAACGCCGGGCGGTCATACCCAGCGTTTTCAATGCGGCGTCCTTGGCGGGCGTGCGCGGCGGGTTAGCGAAGCCGAGGGCGAAAATCGGCGTCCGCTGGTCATTCAGCGCGGCCTGGACTTCCTCGACGGTGGCGCCCCCGGCAAAGTCATCCTGGCCATCGGAGAGCAGCACGATCAAGCGCCGACGCGGCAGGTCGGGACTGGGGCGGCGACTGAGTTCCAGCGCCCGGAGCAAGCCAAGATAGAGGCGGGTTTGATTATCAGTCGGTTGCAGGTGGGCGAGATGGGCTTGCAGGGCGGCTTTATCGGCGGTGAAATCCTGAATCAGCCGCACTTCCGTACCGAAGGTGAGCAGCGCCGCCCGGTCATGCGGTCCCAGCGCGTTAACCCAATCGCCCAGCGCCTGCCGCAGTTTGACGAACTGGGGTTCCTTGAGGGAGCGGGAAATATCGACCAGCAGCAGGTAGGCGATGCCCTCCCCGGCTTTGGCGAACGGTTCAACGGCGGTAACGGTCGCGTGGTGTGCGCCGACGGTGGCGCTGAATTGTTGCGGGGTCAGCGTGAGGTCAGGCAGCGGACGTTCGTTGAGGTCTTCGAGGGTCAGGTAGGCGGTGAGGGGTAGTGGAGTCGCGCTGGCCTGTTGCAGGCGCAGTAACGCTGGTTCGGCGGCGTGGGCGAGGCTGGTTAGCAAAAATGCCAAGAGCAGGCCACCGATAAACAGGCTTGGCGTTTCTAAACGATTGAGGTCGCCGCTGCGAACCACCCCGGCGCTGACGCGCCACACCTCCTTGTCCAAGGAGGGGATTGCTAACAACTGCACAGGATAGCGGTGGATCATGCCGATCAGTCCCAGGTGAAGCATTCGTCGCAGAGCGGGATAAACAGCAGTTGTGTCTCGCCGAGGCGGAGGACGTCGTGGCTGTGCAGTTCGCGGGGGCCGTCCACTTCGTCGCTATTGCAGTAGGCGATGCCGCGACTTTCGCCGGGGAGGATTTTGAAGCGGCGGGTGTCTGGGTTGAAGCTGAGGATGGCGTGTTTGTGGCGGGACACGGTGTCGTCGCCGCTGATGCAGATATCCATGCTCGGGTCGCGGCCCAGGAAGTTGCGTTCGCTATGGATGCGGTAGTCGCGACCTTTGTCGGGACCGGCGATGCAGACCAGCCAGCCGACCACCGGGTCCAGGCCGGTGCGTTTGCGGATAAGGCCAACCGTGCGACCTTCACCAGCGCCGGGACGGGGCGGTTGGTCACGGCCGTGGGTTTTGGCGATGTCATCGGCGGGGGTGGCTTCGGCTTCGGTGGCGATGCGGCCCTTGGTGGGCTGTACGTCGAGATCGGGAATGCCGCAGGCCGGACAGCGGCTGTAGCGGGTGGGGTCGTAGTAATGGCCCTGGGGACAGCGTTGCATCGGTAGTTCCTTGAAATATTGATAGAAAAATTCATCAGGCGTCTTGCAGCAGCAAATTCTCAAATGGATAACGATTCTTCCAGCGATAGGTCTGAAAATCTCGGGCATCGGTTGAAAGTATCAGACCGTGACCCAGCACTTCGGCTAACACCACCAAAGATGCGTCAGCAAAATCCATCGGTAAATTAATATATTGGCCCATCAACGTAGTAATGCGCGGTAGATGAACGCGATCCAGATCAAAAAGCTGAAATACGCCACGCTGGTAACTGCGTAAAAACGCCAAAGACTTTTCCGGTCCAGCCCGCTTTTGTAATAGATGGCAGGTTTCAGTCATGACTGGCAAGGTCACCAACAGCGACTCATTGAGTTCGCCGAGACGCTGATAGGCCAAGTCATGA
>JAUPTV010000278.1 GCA_030917925.1 Pseudomonadota bacterium | reverse complement strand
GGCGATTCAGCATCTGTTTCAATGGAGAAAATCCAGTGGCGATTCGCTATCCTTATAAAGGGAACAACCACCGTGGATAAAATATAAAATGATGAAGCAAAAACAGCACCCGTTCATGGTCATCCTGGGCATGACCGGGGTTTTTATGACGATCCAGGCTCAGGCTTCGGGTTTGCAGATTACCGAGCAAAGCGTGACCGGGTTAGGCCGGGCGTTTGCCGGGGGCAGTCTGGCCAATGATGATGCTTCCGCCGCCTATTTCAATCCTGCCGATATGATGCTGAGCCAGGGGATGCAGGCGCAGGCGGGGTTCACTTTTGTCGGCATCACCACTGAGGGAACCAACGCCGGTTCGACTCTCCGGTTGCCGGCCAATCTCGGCGACGTGATCAGTAAACCGGGAACCTTGCCGGTATTTGTGACGATTCCCACTTCCGGGGGTAATGACGATGGTGGGACGGATAATCTGATCCCCAACGGCTACTACATGATGGATATCAATGACCGAATGCGGTTTGGACTCAGCGTTAACGCGCCGTTTGCGGTGAGCACCAGTTATGGACGCAATTGGGTCGGCCGCTATCACGCTGTCGATTCGGAGTTGAAAACCATTGATGTCAATCCTTCTATCGCCTATCGGGTCAATGACCAATTGTCGCTGGGTTTCGGGGTCAGTGCGCAATATGCCGAAGCAACGCTGACTCAGGCGATTTTTACCGGCGGTGCTGATGGTTATGGCGAAGTCAACGCGGATGGCTGGACGTTTGGTTACAACCTGGGCGCGACCTACGAACTCGACTCTATGACGCGGTTCGGCGTCAGCTACCGCTCGCGCGTCAAGCATTCGGTGGATGGCGATAGGACCGTCACTGATATTCCGGGCCGCAATGGCGTGATCGGCGCTGAGGCCGACGTGACCCTGCCGGACTGGCTGGGGCTGAATGTCTATCGGCGACTGAATGATCAGTGGGCCGTGATGGGTGGTGTGCGCTGGACCAACTGGAGCCTGTTTGAGGAGCTGAAAATCGATTATGCGGATGGGACGCACAGTTTGACCGAAGAAAAGTGGGAGGATAGTTGGGCCTTTAATATCGGCGTCAGCTACGACTACACCCCCGAATGGACCTTCCGCGCCGGTTATCAATATGACCAGACACCGGTGCCCTCCGCTGAATATCGCACCCCGCGCATTCCCGACAGCGACCGCAATGCGTTTGCGCTCGGTGCCAGTTATCGGCCAAATCCGCAAATGACCGTGGATTTCGGCTATATGTATCTGCTGTTCGATGATTCCAGCACGAATAACACCATTGATCTGGTGTCAAGCGCGCCTGGACTGGTAACCGATACCTTGCGGCTGAATTATGAGAGTTATGGGCATCTGGTCGGTTTGCAGGGAACCTACCGGTTTTAAACCTTATGCCCCCAGATAGGCTTCCTTAACCCGTGGATCGCCCAGCAACTCCCGACCGGCGCCGGACAGAATAACGGCGCCCGTTTCCAGCACATAGGCGCGTGAGGCAATATGCAGGGCCATATTGGCGTTCTGCTCGACCAGCAGGACCGTGACGCCCGACTGGTTAATGTCCTGAATGACGCGGAAAATTTCCCGAACCAGCCTGGGGGCCAAGCCCATCGACGGCTCATCGAGCAACAGCAACCGGCCCCGACTCATCAAGGCGCGGCCTACCGCCAGCATTTGCTGCTCACCACCGGACAGCGTGCCGCTCGGTTGATCGCGTCGCTCCATCAATCGCGGAAAGATGGTGAACACCCGGTCATAATCAATCTCGATTTCTTCCTTGTCCCGCCGCTGCCAAGTGGCCAGCCGCAGGTTCTCCTGCACGGTCAGATTGCCGAAAATCCCTCGCCCTTCGGGGACATGCGCGATACCCATCCCGACGATCTGATGCGCTGGAACCCGCTGTAAATCCCGACCTTCGAAGACGATGGAGCCGGTATAAGGCGTCAGGCCGGAAATCGCCCGCAGAATTGAGGTCTTTCCTGCCCCATTCGCGCCAATCAGCGTCACAATTTCACCCTTCAGCACGGTGAAGGACACCCCATGCAGGGCGCGGATGCCGTCGTAATGCACGTCCAGATCCCGCACCTCCAGTTGCAGGTTCTCCAATTCTCCGATGACCTTGCTCATCCGACTGGCCCCTCGCCCAGGTAAGCTTCCAGCACCTTGGGATCATTCTGAATGGCTTCCGGCGGTCCTTCCGCCAGCGTTTCACCGAAATCCAGTACTTTGATCCGTTCGCAAATCCCCATGACCAGTTTCATCTGATGTTCAATCAGCAGAATAGTCAGCTTGAATTCCTGCCGAATCCACAAAATAAACTCCATCAACTGATCAATCTCGTTGGGATTCATCCCGGCCGCCGGTTCATCCAATAAGAGCAACTCAGGCCCAATCGCCAGCGCCCGGGCAATTTCCAACCGCCGCTGCATTCCGTAGGGCAGATTTCTGGCGGTTTCACCCGCCAGCGCCTCCAGTTTGAAAATGGACAGCAACCGCTGGGAATTTTCAATAATTCGCTCCTCCTCCCGGCGATAACGACCGATATGAAACAGCGCTTCCAGCGGACTGTAATTGGCCTGGGCATAGTGGGCGATACGCACATTGTCCAGCACCGACAGATCGCGGAATAGCCGAATATTTTGAAACGTGCGGCCAATGCGCAGTGCGGTAATCTGATGCGGCGTCTTGCCGACCAACTCGGTGCCGTTGAACCGGATGTTGCCTTCGGAAGCGCGATAAACGCCGGTAATCAGATTGAATATCGTGGTTTTACCCGCGCCATTGGGACCAATAATCCCCATCAACTGGCCAGCCTGGAGATCCAGATTAAAGTCACCGACTGCACACAGTCCGCCGAAGAAATGTCGGACCTTGGCCGCTTCAAGTAACGTGGTCATGGCATCTCTCCCGATTTGGGTATTTTCAAGACGTGATGCGCCTCCCGATCCCGGCGCGGGATGAAGCCGCGAAACTCCCGCAGACCCATAATTCCACGCGGCCAGTACAACATCACCAACACCAGCAGCAACGGCATAATGACCATCCGCCAGACGCCCAGATGGCGAATGAAATACTCATTCAAGGGATTAAACACCATGTCCGGTAACCAGGATAACAGCCCGGCAACGGTGGACGGCCGCAGGACTTCCAGCATCACGGTGTACAGCGTTGCGCCCAGGATGGAACCCGTAATCGAGGCGATGCCGCCCAGATAGACCATGATCAGAATGTCGGTGGTCTTGATAATATCGAACACCCGGGGACTGATAAACTGGAGTAAATGCGCGAACAGTCCCCCGGCAATACCGGCGAAAAACGATGAAGTCATAAACGCCAGGAACTTCACCCGGCGGGTATTAACACTCATTAAATCACTGGCAATTTCATCCTCGCGAATCGACAAAACACCGCGCCCGTATTTGGAATAAACAAAATTCCGCACCATCCAGATCGAGACCACCACCCAGAAAAATACCCAGGGCAATGTCGTTAATTTCTTGATTCCCGGAATGCCGCGTGGCCCGCCGATAAAGTCGATATTTTCAATCACCGACTTCACAATCATCAGAAAGGCCAGGGTAATAATCGCCAGGTAATCGCCGCGCACCTTGAATGAAGGAATCGCAACAAGTAGACCCAGCAGCGCCGCCGCTAGTCCACCTGCCAACACCGCCAGCGGAAACAGGCCCGGATAAGCCGCAATCGGCAACACCTTCATGGTTAACAGGGCGGCGGTATAGGCTCCCACCGCCATAAAGCCGGCATGGGCCAGGGAAAACTCACCCATATAGCCATTCACCAGATTCAGGCTGACCGCCAGAATAATATTAATGCCGACATACATCAGCACCAACTGAACATATTTATTCAGCAGGTTATATTCGGGAATAGCGAAAGCCAGGATAAAACCTATTGCGACCAGAACCGGCAACAACCAACGCTGCTCCAGCAGCCAGTCCCAGTGATTTCTGAGCAGAGCTGTCATACTTTTTGCGTCCGGGGCTGGCCGAGGATGCCGTAAGGCCGAATCATAATCAGCAACATCAATAGTGAAAACGCCACAAAATCCCGATAGGTCGAGGGGAAGAAGGCAGTCACCATGATCTCCACTCCACCGAGAATAAAGGCACCAATCATTGCGCCGCGAATGTTGCCAATGCCGCCCACGACCGCGGAAATAAACGCTTTCCAACCGACCATAATCCCCATATAGGGATCAATCACCGGATACGCCAAGGCATACATGGTCCCGGCAGCACCCGCTAACCCCGCGCCAATGGCGAAGGTAATGGAAATAATCAGATTCACCGGAATGCCCATCAGCGGCACAAAGGTCTTATCCCAGGAAATAGCGCGCATCGCCATACCGACCGGAGTGCGATGTACGACATAATCCAGTACGATCATCAAGCCCAGCGACAGGCAAATGATAATAACTTGCAGGGAAGACAGAGAAACCCCACCCAGATCCCAGGTCACATTCTCCAGCAACGGGGGAATATGCTTGGGATAAGGAGCTAAGGCCAGTGTGAAGTTTTCCAGAAACAGCCCCACGCCCAATGCCGTAATGATGGCCGATACCCTCGGCGCATTACGCAGTGGTTTATAGGCCAGCCGCTCAATAACCACACCTAATAATGCCGTGCCCAGGATGGTCAACAGCAAGGTCGGCGCAAAGGGTAAACCGAGCATGGTCGCCGCCATAAAACAGAAAAAGGCCCCGATCATGAACACGTCGCCGTGCGCGAAATTGATCATGGTCAGAATGCCATAGACCATCGTGTAGCCCAGAGCGATCAGGGCGTAGATGCTGCCCAGTTGCAGGGCATTCAAAATCTGTTGAAGCCAGTAAACGATTCCGTCGCTCAAAGTGATGTCCTGCGATCCGAAAACGGCGATGGGTCCACGAAAGACACGAAAGGCACAAAAAAGTCCATCATATCCATGATGGCAGTTGGACCCGATCCTCGGATAGGGAGCCGTATTTCAACTTGAACCTCTCGATAAAAATCCTGCAATTTTTCGTGTTTTTTCGTGTTTTTCGTGGACAAAATGACCAGATCCTTACGGATTGGCGTTGGTGAAATAGGTGAATTTCCCGTCCTTGATTTGCAGGATCACCGCACTCTTGACGGGATCGCGTGAATCAGCCTGGAACTTCATGTCGCCGGTCACACCCTTGTAACTGGGCAACGTGGACAGCGCTGCACGGATCGCTTCGCGGTCAGCCTTGCCCGCGTCCTTGATCGCGCCAAACAGCAGGCCAAAAGCGTCATAAGTCAGCGCCGCGACGTCATCCGGCTTGGCACCATAGGCTTTCTCATAGTCGGTAATGAACTTTTTAGCCACAGGCGCAGCGTTCTCCGCTGAGTAATGGGTGCTGAAGTAATAGCCATTCATATCCGCGCCGCCCAGTTTCAGCAGTTCATCGCTGCCCCAGGAATCACTGCCGATAAAGGGCACATTCAGGCCGAGTCGCTTGGCCTGCTGTACCTGCAACGGCACTTCGCTGTAATAATTGGGCAGGAAGACCACATCCGGCTTGGCATCCTTGATCTTGGTCAACTGCGCCGAGAAGTCCTTGTCATTGGTGGTGTAGGTTTCAAACGCGACGATCTGGCCACCCAGTTTTTCAAAATTGGCCTTGAACACCTCGGCAATGCCTTTGTTGTAGTCGGAAGCCACGTCATACAGTACCGCTACTTTCTTGGCCTTCAGGTTTTCCAGCGCGAACTTGGCCAGAACGCCGCCCTGGAAGGGATCGATGAAGCAGGCCCGGAACACATATTTCTTCGGTTCATTGGTGTTGGCGTCCAGAGTGGTCTTGGGATTCGTGGACCACGGCGTAATCAGTACCGTCTCGGAACTCTCGGCGATTTCCGAAGCCGGGATGGCGTAGCGGCTGGCGTTGGGACCAACAATCGCCAGCACCTCATCCTGAGTGATCAATTTCTGGGCAGCAGCAGCGGACTGATCAGCCTTGCCGGCGTTGTCCTCCACAATCAGATTGATCTTCATCTTCTCTTTGCCGACTTGCAGGCCACCCGCGGCGTTAATTTCCTTAACGGCCATTTCGGCGGCGTTCCGGCAGGACGCGCCCACCGCTGGCATGTCGCCGGTCAACTCGGCAATCACGCCCAGATTCAGGGTTTTCTCAGCGCCCCAAGCCGTCAGGCCCAGGGACATCAGCACGGAAAACAACAACAGGGACAGCGTCTTACGCATTAAACAGCCCTCAAGTAGCAAGTTTCCAGACCTTCAGCGATTCTGAAGGAATACAGCAGGAAGCCGGGGGAACCCTTTAAATGCTTCACAGCGCCCATTGATTATAGCGTTAGCGCCAAAATTTGCGCTGCCGCCTGACCTACAACGATCCACGGGCTTCCCACGGTGGCGCGATAATTTGCTCGGAGCGCTTGCGGCAGACCGCTTCCAATTCCCTGAGAACGGTTTCCATGGTAATCAGCTTTTCCAGAATGGCGCGGATATCGCGCAGGGTGAAAATCACATCGACGTCCATTTCCAGATATTTCTCACGTTCCGTGCGTTCGGTACGCTCAATCGCCGACTGAATACTCTCCAGGGGATCCACTTCGGTGCCCAACAGGCGAATGAAGACCCGCAATTTTTGTCGCTGCTGGCTTAGCCATTCGTTATACAGATAAAACATTTCATAGCCGTCTTCAATCGAATAGGCCTTGTAGCGGAATTTCATCTTGAGATCATCAAAGGTGCTGCGTCGAAGCGCCTTGCCCTCTTTCCAATCCTCAACGGTTTGCTGGAACTCAATCGGCAGCAAATCCACATCGGCCTGAATCCGGTTCTTGATAAATTCCAAATCACCGAATTCCTTATCAACCAGTTCTATCACCGAACGCACCTGCTGGTGCAGAGCCTCGGTTCGGGTATAGGTTTTTTCGGCCAGTTTGCCCGGAGTCGTCGCCAGGCGACTACCTTCCCGCTCGGTCTCCACCCACTCGGCGATGGCGTCCTCAACCGCCCGTAATCGATCCTTATCCGTTTCATTTTCCTGATCTTCTTCACTGGCTCGTTGTTGACGTGCCCGTTCAGCCTCAGCCTGCTCGGCAGCAGCCCACTCCGCGATGGCCTGTTCGACAACCGCCTTCTCTGCGGCAGACTTCTCTGCAGCGGCCTTCTCTACGGCTAACCGCTTGGCGGCCAACCGTTCAGCCGCCGCTCGGGCAGCGGCAGTGCTGTCCTCTTGCGATTTCTGTTTGACTGCCGCTTTCTCTCTGGCCGCTTTTTCCCTGGCGGCCTTCTCCATTGTTAGCAACCGTTCCTCAACCCGTTGTTTCCGCTGTTGGCTATGGCGCAGGATGAACCAGACGCCGCCACCGACGACCGCTACCAAAGCGACGAGCACCATCAAGCTTGCTAATTGCCAACTATTCATTATGCGGCCTTGTTTCAAACACTCGATTTTGATGAAATCTCACTCGATCCAATGCCTACGCTTCGCCGCCGAACAGTTCCAGCAAATGCGGCAATAACAACGCCAGTTCTCCCGTCATCAACGCAAACTCAGCATCAAATACCGCCTCTGCGGAATCCGTGGCGTCCTCCTGCAACGATTCACGCACCACGTCCAAAAATTGCAATCGGCGGATGACCAGCGCTTCATCCAGCACAAACGCCAGCCGGTCATTCCACACCAGACCGAGTTGAGTGACCTGCTTGCCCGCCGCCAGATGGGCGCGAATCTCATCCCCGGTCAGATCCTGACCCCGGCAACGCACAACTCCACCATCGTCGCCGCCCTCGCGCAGTTCGCAGTTGTCGCCCAGCATGAATTCCCCCGGTGCCTGGCCCTCGGTCAACCAGGCGGTCATGGTCGCTGAGACCGATTGCCGGACCTGGGGCGGCGCAATCGGCAGGGAATCGATGGCATCGCGCAAAGCGCCAGTGAATTCTTCGACCCCACGCGAACTGGCGCTGTCCACGATCAGCCAGTTCCCGGCAACATCGAGATAAGCATAGCCGAGTCGGCTGCGCGTCAAGGCGCGGGGGAGCAATTCCTGGACGAGTTGATCGCGCAATTCCAGCTTTTCCCGTCGCCGCACCGGTCGCTGCTGGTCATCTTCAATCAGGGCGATGCGTTCGGCCAGCGCTTGATTGACGACAATCGGCGGCAACAGCTTTTCTTCGGTGCGCAGGCACATCAGCCAATAACCAGCTACGGTATGCAGACGATCTCGCGCCTTGCGGCCCAGAGGCGGGGTCCATCCGGCAGCGCTGGGCTGAAAACTGGGGCAGGGTTGAAAAGCACGTTGATCGAGTCGCGCCGCCAGAGCCTCGGCAGTCAGAGCCAACGGCTCAACCAGGCGAAAGAGGGTCAGATTCTTGAACCACATGAAGACAGCATCCGTTGTCGCGAAAGCGCGGATTATCCGCTAATGTTCTGTTATCGCCAAGCCGAACCGTCCCCGGTTCCGCATCGCGAAAAATCGTGCTACTTAATATTGCGCCGCAACAAAAGTTGCGCTATGCTGCAATCGCACAATTTCAATATCTATCGACACTTACTTACAGGAGAATGCTCATGGCCAACGAAATGTTCGCCAATCTGTCCGCGCCTTATCAGAATCTGATGGGTCCGGCGCTCAAAGCCAACAAACTGTCCGCCGCTAATCTTGAAGCGCTGGTCAATTTCCAGATGAACTCCCTGCAATCCTACGTGGACATGGCGATGGCCCGCATGAAGGCGGCAGCGGATATCAGCGATCCGGCCAGTTTGCAGGCCTTTCTGACCAGCCAGGCCGAGACCATTTCTAGCCTGAATCAGAAATTCATGGATGACTCCAAAGCGCTGGGCGATCTGATGGGGCGCTTTAAAACGGAATTCGACAAATTGGTTCAGGAAAGCATGACTGTTGGCAAAAAGTAGAAATCCCCCCGCCCCCTTCGCCAAAGGGGGAAGCGCCCCCGCTGTCGATGCCTAAAACCCGTATTGTTGTCGGTCTGTCCGGCGGCGTAGATTCGTCAGTCGCCGCGTTGTTGCTCGTTGAACTGGGCTACGACGTGCATGGCGTATTTATGAAAAACTGGGAAGACGACTTTGAGGCCGGTTACTGCTCAGCGGCTGAAGATCTGGAGGATGCGCGGGCAGTGGGTGAAACCCTGAATATCCCGGTGCATCAGGTCAATTTCACCGCTGATTATCAGGAACGGGTGTTTCGCTACTTTCTGGACGAATACCGCAACGGCCGGACGCCTAACCCGGACATCCTGTGCAATACCGAAATCAAGTTCCGGGCTTTTCTCGATCACGCCCATCGCCTCGGTGCCGACGCCATTGCTACTGGTCATTATGTCCAGTGCGAAGAGCGCGATGGTCGCCAACATCTGCTCAAGGGCCGCGATCCCGGCAAGGATCAGAGCTATTTCCTGTACGGCCTGAACCAGACCCAACTGGCCAGCGCCCGCTTCCCCATCGGCCATTTGTTGAAAACCGAGGTGCGGGAACTCGCCGCCGCCGCTGGACTGGTCACACACGCCAAGAAGGACAGTACCGGTATCTGCTTCATCGGCGAGCGCCGGTTCCGCGAGTTTCTCAACCACTATCTGCCCGCACAACCGGGCCCCATTGAGACGGTCGAGGGCGAAACCGTCGGTGAACATGACGGCCTGATGTTTCAAACCATTGGCCAGCGGCAGGGATTACGCATTGGCGGGCGACGGGCGGGCAGTGGCGAACCCTGGTATGTGGTCGGCAAGGATCTGGATCGGAATACCCTGATTGTCGCCCAGGGCCGTGACCATCCTGCCCTGTTCCATACCCGGTTGCGCGCCTCGCAACTCCACTGGATCAGTGGCGAACCGCCTGCCATACCCTTCCCGGTGCGGGCGAAAATTCGCTATCGCCAGCCAGATCAGGACGGTGTTTTGGAAACTCTGGACAGCGACCGCGCCGAAGTGCGCTTTAACGCCCCCCAACGGGCGGTGACTCCCGGCCAATCGGTGGTGTTTTACCGGGAGGATGAATGTTTGGGCGGCGGAATCATCGAAGCGGGCTACAATTAAGTCCATTCCTTTCCGCAACCCATCCCGATTCTCATGCCCAAAACCGATCATGATCGCGTTATCGCTCTAGCCGGCGTGATGCAAGCCGCCAACCTGGTGCGCAACATCGCCCGGAATGGCCAACTTGAAGCCGATGATTTCGCGGTCTGCATGACCAGTCTGCTCCAGGTCGACGCCCCCAGCACCGCCGATGTCTACGGTGGCATTGACCGGCTGCTCACTGGCCTGCGCCTGCTGGAACAGCAACTCCATAATCCACAGGACATGGAACTGACCCGCTATGTCATCACTCTGGTGCGGCTGGAACGCAAGCTCAGCCGACATGATGATCTGTTAGCGCTCATCGGCGCGGGCATCCAGGAGGTTACGCAGAATCTGACGCATTTCCCGGTCACCCACAGCAACGCTATTGCCCGATTTGCCGATCTTTACCTGAAAACCATCAGCACCCTGTCGCCGCGCATCATGGTCAGCGGCGTCCAGGCGCATCTGAACAATCCGGAAAATGCTAATCGTATCCGGGCGATACTGCTGGCCGGGATTCGCTCCGCCCGACTCTGGCGACAATGCGGCGGCAGTCGGTGGGGTTTGCTGTTGCGGCGCAATGTGCTGTTGCGGGAAACCCGGCTGCTGCTGGCGCAGATTCAGTGATTCCTGCCCACGTCTGGCGCGAGCGGTAAGGCCACCCGGAATGAACGCCAGCACTTTGACCTCCTCCCCGGCCTGAAGGACGGGGATTCCTGACTTCACAATCAGGGTTTTCTGTTTCATAGAGGATTGCCCAGAGGAGTTAAGGCTTGGTTTTCGCCGATTCGATTCCCCAGAGTGGGGAGTCTT
>JAUPTV010000277.1 GCA_030917925.1 Pseudomonadota bacterium | reverse complement strand
CGCGGCAGTATGTTTTTACCAGCGGCGGTGGCGGGCGCCAGGATATGGCTGTAGCCACTGGCCAGGCTGACGATTAGCACCGCCACGTTTTCCGCTAACTGGTTAGCGTAGTAGGGCGCCTCGGCGGTCAGGACTTTTTTGACGCCGACAACCTGGGCAGCGGCCTGGGCGACCGCGCCACAGTTGTGGCCCGCGACCAGGACGTGGATGTCGTCGCCCAGTTGCGCAGCGGCGGTGAGGGTGTTCAGCGTCGCCGCTTTGAGGGCAGCGTTGTCGTGTTCGGCAATAACCAGAATACTCATGATGGGTAGACCCCGGAGGCGTTAGATGACGTGGGCTTCTTTGTGCAGCTTGTCGACGAGGGCGGCGACCGTATCGACCTTGATGCCGGCCTGACGCTTGGGCGGCTCCTGCACTTTGAGGGTGACCAGGCGTGGCGTGACGTCGACGCCAAGATCGGCAGGCTTCAGCACCTCCAGCGGTTTTTTCTTGGCCTTCATGATGTTGGGCAGTTTGACGAAGCGCGGTTCGTTAAGCCGCAGGTCGGTCGTAACCAACGCGGGCAGTTTCAGCGCGACGGTTTCCAGACCGCCATCGACTTCACGAGTCACGGTGACAGTGCCATCGCCCAGTTCGACTTTGGAGGCGAAGGCACCCTGCGCCCAGCCCAGCAGCGCCGCGAGCATTTGGCCGGTCTGATTGGCGTCATCGTCGATGGCCTGTTTGCCGAGAATAATCAGATCCGGCTTTTCTTTATCGACCACGGCTTTGAGCAGTTTGGCGACGGCCAGTGGTTGCAGTTCAACATCGGTTTCGACCAGGATGCCCCGGTCAGCGCCCATGGCCAGCGCGGTGCGAACCGTGTCCTGGCAGGCGGCGATGCCCAGCGAGACCGCAACGATCTCTTTGGCCTTGCCGGCTTCCTGTAAACGCACCGCTTCTTCGACGGCGATTTCGTCAAAGGGATTCATGGACATCTTGACGTTGGCGGTTTCCACGCCGGAACCGTCCGCCTTGGCCCGAACCTTGACGTTGTAGTCCACGACCCGTTTTACGGCGACTAAAATTTTCATTTCGTTATTGACCTTCGTCTGGGGTTGCGTGTGATGGTGGAGTACACCTAAAGGGGTTAAAACCTTACCAAGTAATGGTATTTAGTCCCCCCTGGGGATGCAATGCATTTATTGGTTATTGACGCCGACCCTCCGGCAACCATGCCCGAAACAGCACATTCAGCGGCTCTGAACCGGGGTGATCAGTGGGTTGCAGGGCTGGCCCTTGCGCCAAGCGCGCCAGTTCCGCTTCGATCCAGTCATTCAACGCGGGGAGGCGCGGTCCCCAGGCTAACTCTTCGCTGGACTGCTTGATGTGAAGCAGATGATCAATGGCCTCCCGCAATGCGCCAGGCGGAATCAATATCTCCACCAACTCGCGGAACGGCATGGGGACGATGCCCCGGCCACTTTCCAGCCAGCCTATCGCCAGCAACGGCCGCAGGACATACAAGTATTTTTTCAACCGCACCTGGTCGCTTTGCAGGTACTCGCGATAATTGCCCCGCGCCATGTGCAGATAGTGCCAGGCGCAGGGCAGTGGCGCGTAATAGCGCAGGATCAGCGGTTGCATCGCGGCCTGAAAGCCGGATTCCGCCCGGTAGACCATCGGCGAATGCAGCCACTCGAAGAGTGGCGGATTGCCTTTGAACAGGAGTTGCAGGGCTTTGCGCCAGTCCCAACCGTTGATGTCAAACACGCCCTCAATCGGGCATTCAATCACATCACGGCAACGCTCCAGATCAATCCGCAAATACTCATCACGGGGTCGGACGTAGATGAAACGGACATCATAATCGCTGTCCGGCGAGGCAAACCCCCATGCCCGGCTGCCGGATTCGCAGGCGTACAGGATGCGCACGGCGTGAGTGTGTTCAATGACGGCCAGGCGCTCCAGAATGGTCGCAGTGATCGAGTGGGAGGATGGCAATGGGTGGCTCATGTTTAGGCCCTGAGTGATCGGAAAGGTATTGTTCTTGATACCGGTTAGGCTATGTTGACGTTTTATCGCATATAATATTTCTCATGGAACCTGATAAAGCAATCAAAGTGTCTCAAGAGAACTTTAAAACAAACTCACTACCTGTTCCGCTCCCCGTGTGCCGCGCTATCGAAAAACTGGGCGCAGACGTGGCGTTGGCGCGGCGGCGGCGGCGTATCTCCCAGGCGTCGCTGGCCGAGCACATCGGCGCATCGGTGTCCACCGTGCAACGGTTGGAGAGAGGTGATCTGCGCATACCGATCCACTTCATCGCCCGGGCGCTTCACGTCTTCGGCGAGATTAACCGGCTCGCGAACCTCCTGGACACCGCCGAGGATGCGATTGGCCTGGCTCTGATGGATGAGCAACTCCCGCAACGTATCCGCACCTGCAAGCCGACGCCTGACGCTGGAGCGCTGTGAAAGCCGCTTCACTGGTCAAGGAACAGGTTGAGGTCGCTATCGGGAAGGCCGGCCTTGCCGTAGGGCTGTCAACGGAGACCGGACCGATTGATTCACTGGCCATGCTGATGGATGCCGCCGCCTATTTCAGCCTGAATCAGCGTGATGCGCTCCAGGCGCTGGCGGAGGTCTATGCCGCGGTAGTGAATTGGCGTACCGAAGCGCGCAGTCCAGCCGTGGGCCTGCGCGCCAATGAACTTGACGACTTTGTGTCAGCGTTCGAGCATGACGCGCTCTATGACGCGCAGCAGTTGCTGGGATACAAATAATACCGTCGATGATCGCCGGTGGCAGGCCGGTTTTCAGTAACTACACTTGAAGAGACTTTCCTCATCAGACGCAGGGTAGCGCCGTTACTGGCGCATGGACTGCGCTGTACCGCCATCCTCGATACTGGAGAGGCTCCATGAAATTTCTGCTCCGTGCAGCGGATGCTATCGACGCTCTCAACACGCTGATTGGCCGTTCGATGATCTGGCTGATCCTGGTTTGCTGCCTGACCAGCGCCCTGGCGGCGACCCTGCGCTACGTCTTTGACTGGGGTTCCAACGCCCTGCTGGAAGCGCAATGGTTCATGTTCGGCCTGGTCTTTCTGTTTTGCGCCTCATGGACCTTGCGCGAAGGCGGTCATGTCCGCATTGATATTCTGTATACCCGGATGCCGCCGGTCGTGCGCATCTGGATCGATATTATTGGCGGATTGCTGTTCCTGTTGCCGGTCTGCCTGCTGATCGCGGTCGATTCCTGGAATTTCTTCCTCATCTCCTATCAGACCGGCGAAGGGTCCTCTAATCCTGGTGGCCTGATCTGGTGGCCGATCAAGCTGGCGATTCCCATCGCGTTCATTCTGCTCAGCCTGCAAGGCTTGTCCGAAACGATCAAGAATATTGCCGTACTCACGGGCGACCGGCCTATGCCGCACTTCAAAGGAGGGCATTGACATGGCCGAGTTCCTGATCGCCTATATGGCACCGATCATGTTTTCAGCGCTGATTCTGTTCCTGCTGGTCGGTTATCCGGTGGCGTTTTCGCTGGCAGCGGTGGGCATGGTCTTCGGTCTGATCGGCATTCAACTCGGTCTGCTGACGCCCAACCTGTTGCAAGCATTCCCGGATCGGGTGTTTGGCATTATGAAGAACGAGATTTTGCTGGCCATCCCGTTCTTCACTTTTATGGGTCTGGTGCTGGAACGCAGCGGCATGGCGGAAGATTTGCTCGACACGATTGGCCAGTTATTCGGCGGCGTCCGTGGTGGACTGGCTTATGCGGTGATTTTAGTCGGAGCGTTGCTGGCGGCGACTACCGGCGTCGTGGCCGCTTCGGTGATCGCCATGGGCCTGATTTCACTGCCGATCATGCTGCGCTATGGCTACGATAAATCTCTGGCGTCCGGGGTCATTGCGGCTTCCGGCACCCTGGCGCAGATCATTCCGCCCTCGCTGGTGCTGATTGTGATGGCCGATGTACTGGGCCGCTCGGTCGGCGATATGTACAAGGGCGCGGTTATTCCGGGTTTCGTCCTCATGGGGTTCTATATCATCTGGGTGTTTTTGATTACGGTGTTCCGGCCCCATGCCGCCCCGGCATTGCCGCCGGAAGCGCGCACGGTGCGCGGCTGGGCGCTGGCCTGGCGGGTGGTGGTGGCGATGGTTCCCCCCTTACTGCTGATCTTCCTGGTGTTGGGCAGCATCTTCATCGGCTGGGCGACTCCGACTGAAGGTGGCGCACTGGGCGCAGTGGGCGCACTGGCTTTGGCTTTTGGCCGGGGCAAGATGAATCGAATGCTGTTGGGCGAAGCGATGACCACCACTGCCAAGGTGACCAGTTTCGTGATCTTCATCCTGATTGGTTCCAGCGTGTTCAGCCTGGTGTTTCGTGGCGTCAACGGCGACCTGTGGGTGGAGCATCTGCTACTCAATTTGCCCGGCGGTGAACTGGGCTTTTTGATCGTGGTGAACCTTATGGTGTTTCTGTTGGCGTTTTTTCTCGATTATTTCGAGATCAGTTTTATCATTTTGCCGCTGTTGGCCCCGGTTGCGGAAAAGCTCGGTATTGATCTGGTCTGGTTCGGTATCCTGATGGCGGTGAATATGCAGACCTCGTTCCTGCATCCACCGTTTGGCTTTGCGCTATTCTTCCTGCGCAGCGTGGCCCCGAAGACGGTGCGCACCAGCGATATTTATTGGGGAGCGGTGCCGTTCGTGGCGATTCAGGTGTTGATGGTCGCGCTCATTATTGCCTTTCCATCCATCGTGACCATTGGCCTTGACCGTCCGGTTCACAATGGCGAACCAGCGTCGGTGCAGATGTTGATACCACTCGATGATCAGGGGACGACCGAAACGGAAGCGCCGCCGGATGATACGGCTGATCTGTTCAGGCAGATGGAGTCCACCCGCCAGAAGTAGGCAGGTGTTTAGACTCCTCCCCCCCACCTATAAGGGGAGATGGAGTATCGCCACTCGCTGTTTCGCAAAACGCCCTCCCCTTGGCGGAGGGAAGGCTAGGGCTGGAAGCCCGCGCTACGATAAATTCCACAATGTGTCGATGAGCGCTATATTTCAACAACAATCCTTAAATATGGCAGTGAAGGAGATTTGATATGGCAACCCTACGGTTGTTGGTTTTAGCTGCGGCGTTTTCCTGGGCTGCAAACGTATCCGCGACGGAAGATCCGGTGATTGGCTATGTGAAGACCGTCGAGGGAGAAGCCCTGGTGCTAGCGGCAGACAAGGCCACACCTGCTAAGCCTGGCCTCCCCTTGCAAATCGGCAACATGCTGAAGACTGGAAAACAGGGCAGCATGGGCGTGACTTTGAAAGACAACACCGTCATGTCGCTGGGGCCGGATACCGAACTGGTCGTCGAAGACTATCTGTACTCGCCCAGCAAGGGCGATCTGAAACTGGATGCCAGCATGAATAAAGGCTCTCTCAACTATGTCTCCGGGGTCATCGCCAAATTGAAGCCGGAAGCGATTTCCCTGAAAACGCCGGCGGGAAACATCGGCATCCGCGGCACCCATTTCCTGGTCACCGTTGAAGGAAAGGACTAAACGCTAAGTCTCCTGATTTTTGCAAGGCAAACGGCGCCGCTCTGCGTGGGGCGATATTGATGACCCTGGTTCTTGGGCTGGCCGGGTGCGCCAAGAATTATGTCGTGCTGCTCCCGAACGATGACGGCACGACCGGCAAGGTCGTGGTCGAAGCGCGCGAGGGCGTCACTCTGCTTGAGAAAGGCCGCGAGGGCGCAGACATCGGCGGTCGCGTCGGCAAGACCTTTGAAGTGAGTGACAAACAGATCGCCGAGGACTTTGGCGAGGCATTGGCGGCCAGTCCAGAGAAACCGGTCAGCTTCCTTCTATACTTCAAAGTCGGCACGGATATCCTGACCCCGGCGTCAGAAGCGGATTTGCCCAAGGTCCTTGCCGAGATCCGTCGACGTCCCGTACCGGACATCTCCGTGATTGGCCATACGGACACCATGGGCGACGCGGATGTCAATGCACGTTTAAGCCTGATGCGCGCAGGTTCCACTGCGGAGATGATTGGCAAACTCGACCCCTCCGTGATCAGCGCCGACCGAATCAGCATCGAGTCCCACGGCGAGAAGAACCTGCTCGTGCCTACGCCGGACAATACCGATGAGCCGCGCAATCGCCGGGTCGAGATCACGGTGCGTTAGGGCGGCTGCCCGGTCATTTATCGGTCATCAGGATCAAATCCCCGGTTTTTCCTGCACGGAGTCGATCAAGATGCAAGGCGACGAGCAGGTCATCGGGGCGTTGTGCGGCGAGTGCCTCGAAGATCGACAAGGCTTCCGGGTGTTCGCTGCGCATCCGTTCGAAAGCCTCTTGATAGCCGGTATCGGGTCCGCTGGTCTGCTGTGGATCCAGCAGCTCAAAGACGGCCAACAACTGCGATTTGCCTTTCAGGAGGACGCGTCCAATCGGTCGCGCCGGCCATTCAGGACAACCCGCCAGCGTGGCCTCGGACACACAAATCAGCGTACCAAGATGCTTGTTCGCGCCTTCCAGGCGGGAAGCGATATTCACTGGATCGCCGAGGGCGCGGTAGTCGAAGATCGTACTGCCGCCAAAGTTGCCGACGATCACTTCGCCCGTGTGAATGCCGATACGGGTCTTACCGAAGGCGATGCCCTTTGCCCTGAGGTCGTCCGCGTACCCCGTGGCGAATCGGTGCATGTCCAAAGCGCAAGCGAGGGCGCGCCGCGGATGATCCGGTTGCGGCGTTGGCGCGGAAAACATGATGGCCACCGCATCCCCAACAATACGGTCCAGCGTGCCCTGATGAGAAAAGGCGATGGCGATCATGCGATCCAGGTAGTCGTTGAGCAGGGTTACGGCCGCACCGGGGTCCATGCCCTCCATCAAGGTTGTGAAATCGGCTAGGTCGGTAAAGACGAAGCTGCACTGCTGACGGTGTCCCCCCAGTTCCAGGGCGTCCGGGTGTTTGAGCAAGTAATTCACCCGATTGGGGGAGACATAACGAGCGAAAGCCTGCCTGATCCAACGCTGGCGTTGCTCGCTCGACAGATGATGAACGATGCTGGCAAAAACATAGGTAAGACCCAGAGCCAGACTGGGTCCCGCTGCGTCGAACAGCCATCCCTGACTGGTAAAAGCCTGCCAGGCACCCGCCCATAGCAAGGCAAGCAATGCTGCGAACAGCGAGAACGAAACGATCGCTCCCGCCAGCAACGCGACCGCGCCGGTGATGAGACCGCCGCAGACAATGATCAGGAATTCGATAGCGTCGGCCCAGGAAGGCCGCGCCAGCCCGCCGCCCGTCAGCAGTTGTTCGAGTAATTGGGCATGTACCTCAACGCCCGGCAGGGCGCTGCCCATGGGACTGAAGCGCAGATCCAGCAGACCTTGAGCGGACGTGCCGATCAGCAGGATATGCCCCGCCAGTTCCTGAGCCAATACTGCGCCGGCTAGAATCTTCCAGGCCGGAATATAACGGTGGGTCACCGGTTTCGTGTAATGGATCCAGACCTCGCCTGCCGGGGTGGTCGACACGGGCAAGTCGCCAATACGTATCTCGGCCAACCCCACGCCCCGCTCGGGAACGGTTCGGACCAAGTAATTACGCGCACTCTGGGCCACACGCAGCGCCTCGGCGGACAGCGACGGCGCTAGTACAGAGCCGATCTGGATCAGTAACGGCGCTTTCCTGACCACGCCATCGGCATCGGGAATAAAGGTGATCGCCCCGAGACCCGCAGCGGCCGCCTCCAGCAGGGGCAGCGGTGTAACAGCGCCCGAAAAGGCATGGATATAGGCTTGTGGCGTTTCCCCAACGATCACATAGCGCGCCTTGATATCAGGTAAGTTGGTCTGTCGACCGGTACGCTCCACGGCAAACCCCAGCACTACGCCACCCCGATGAATGGTTTGAGCCAGCAACTCATCGTGGTCAGGAAGACTCTCCAGTTGCTGGCGTAGCGACGGCGCGGCCCGCCACAGATCCAGGATCGCCTTGGGAGAGGTGCGGTCGGGTTCGGCGAAGACGATATCGAGGACAATGGCCGCCGGTTCTGCCTCCTGCAACCGGGACACCAGTTCGGCCACCCGCGTTCGTGGCCAGGGCCATTGTCCCAGCCGCCGCAGGCTTTCATCGTCGATATCAATAATGCGTACCGGCGCTTCCTGATAGACCCGGGGTTGCCAGCGCTGGTACTGATCAAACGTCGCATTCCGCAAAATTTGCAGCGGCAGGGGATCCCAAAGATGGGCAAAGACGCTGACCACGAGGGTGGCTATCGGTGCCAGACTACCGAGTTTCGTGCCGATCGACCGAGGTAGCAGAGACATCGCGGGTGTGCAGGAGAAGAAATTGACGAAGCCGCTCGACATTCGGCTGAAAGAAGGTGCCGATGATGAAGCCGGGAAAAATTTCGGAAATGAAGCGAAGCTTGTCTTCCTTTTCAAGAGATACGCCATATTCAAAAGACAGTTTATCCTGCAAGCGGATGGCGTATTCGACGGTTAGACCCACGGAGGACAGTACATCGGCTTCACATACGATCAGTGCCTGCCGGGTCGCCGTAGAAGATTTAGCCAGTTCTGCTAATTCAGGCGCTGCAACAGGCATTACTAGCCGGGGAGCGTTCCCGGCATGATAGGCGTGGCAAGCCCGCGCAATCGCCAAGCCGTGGCCGATTTCAGTAGCGAGAACCAGAGCCGCGATACGTCGGCGCTGCCTTGCCGGAAGGCCTGCCTCAATGAGACAGGACATAGCTCGGTTAACTGACTGGCGCTCCAGACGAAAAGGGGTCGGGCCGTTCGGATGACCGTCGTGATGGAAATCGTGGATCAATGCGGCAAGTATAGCCTCCAGGCGGGCATTGACCTCCAGATCAGTCCACAGAGACAGGAAATGAGCGCACAGCAAGACTTCACAGGAGTGCTGGGCGTTGTGGTAGGGATTGCCCAAGCCTGCGCCTTCGCCATGATCGATGGCCTGCGATAAACGCTGTCCTGCGGCGACCAGCGGCGCTGGCGCGCTGGCGCCCAGGCATTGCGCCACAGCATCGAAGCTTTGACGTACCTTATTGGGCAGAGAATCGATCTCGGTAAAAACTGTGATCATATCCACAGCGGCCGATTCAGCCGACTGGCGCGGAATGACTTTGAACGGGGGATGGTTAAGATTCAGGAGGAGCGCTCCCGTGGCGTGGGAACGTCGTCGAGATAACAGGCGATGTCCACTTCGTCGATTTGCTCGGCCTTGAGAAACTGCTTGGCATAGCGCAGATACGCGCCGGAGGTCAGAAACAAATCAAAGAGATCGGGATCGATATGCTGGTCCTTTTTCAAGGTGTAAAGAATCTTCAGCGCCTCTGATACCGTGTTAGGTTTCTTGTAAGGCCGGTCGGGCGCGGTCAACGCCTCAAAGACATCGGCAATTGCTATGATGCGGGCAGGTATGGACAGTTCCTCGGCGCTCAGTCGGCGCGGGAAGCCGCGACCGTGCAGCCCCTCATGGTGGTTGCCCGCATACTCGGGGACGCGCCGCAGTGATTTGGGAAAATGCATCTGCTCCAGCATCGTGATGGTGAAAATCGCGTGTTCATTGATCTTGTAACGTTCTTCCGCTGTGAGTGTGCCACGACGCACGCTAAGATTGTAGAGTTCTCCATGGTTGTAAAGGTATTCGGGTGAGTCCATCTTGAAGCTAAACCGGGGATCCACCGCTTCGGCAGGTTCGCGGAAAATCGTGTGACGGGGTTTATCAGCCAACAGCGGCTCCACGGCGGGCAGTGGCTGGACAGGTTCCGACTGGCAGCGGATCGCTTCAGCGACGGACAACCCCAAGCGGTCGTCAAAATTGCGCATCCAGGAAGTATTGGCAATCCGTTGCAAGCGCGCCGGGTGATCGTCAGCCATTATCTCGCTGCCGATATTACATTCTGCGACAAAGGCAAAGTCGTCGAACAATTCAGCTTTTCGGGCGGCATACCGGGCATTCGCTTCCGTCGGATCTGCGCCGTCTTGCAGTGCGACCAGGCGTTCAATCTCGGCATCGCGCAGCAATACCTCGAAGCGCATCCGGATTTCGTGAATCCGGTTATGGATGGTTTCCAGCTTGGTGGCTTTGTTAATGACGCACTCGGGGGTCGTGACCTTGCCGCAATCGTGGAGCCAGGCCCCGATCCTGAATTCCCGCCACTCCTCCGTATTGCTAAAGCGAAAATGGGCCAACGGTCCTGAACTCGCTTCGGTAGCGGCCTCGGCCAGCATCAGGGCCAACTCAGGAACCCGGCTACAATGCCGCCCGGTATAGCGGCTTTTAGCGTCGATTGCCGTAGCGACCATCTGAGTCATGCTGTCGATCAAGGCGTCTTGTGCCTCGACCAGTTGCAGGTTGTCCAGGGCGACAGCCGCTTGAGCGGCGAGCGCCTCCACCAGGTTCACCAGATCCTTCGAAAAAGGAATGATGTCGCCGGTGTTCGGGTCCAGCGCATTGATGAATTGTAGAACACCCAGAACTTCTCCATCGCGAGGGGTGATAGGCACCGTGAGCATCGATACCGTTCGGTACTGGCTCTTCTGGCCGAAACATCGGGTACCGCTCAGGTCAAAGCGTGTTTCCTGGTAAACATCGTCGATCAAAACTGGCCGATTGTGGAGAGTGACGTAAGTAGAAACATATTGCTCATTTGGATGGCCCGCTTCATCGTAGAGGGGGATTTCAATGGATGGCAGTGAATCACCCAGAGTTCGCAGAGCAAAGCGCAGCGTCTGGCGCTCGGTGAGCTGATACAGGGTCGCAGCATCGCAGTGCAGGAGTTGTTGGCCTTCAACGAGAAGGTTGCGCAGGAGCTTCGAACGGTCGCGTTCCATCGACATCATGATTCCGTTCTTGATCAGCATATCGAGCTTGGCGGTGCGCGCCTCCACCTCGCGCTTAAGATGCACCTCACTTGCTTGTTGGGCCTTATAGAGACTTCGGACCATCAGCAAATTTCTGACCCGCAGCAACAACTCATCCGAGTCAATCGGCTTGTTCAGGTAATCGTTAGCGCCCTGGGCTAGCGCTAGAATCCGGTTTTTTTCGGTCGGGGTTGCAGTAATAATTAAAATGGGAAGCTGGGTTTCGGAAAAGCATTCCCGCATCTGGCGGATGAGTTCCACGCCCTCCACGAAAGGCGTGACCATATCCAAGAGGACAAGATCAAAAGTTTCCTGTTCGAGCATGGGCAGGATGCGCTGCGGATCGCTCACGGTTCTTACCTGTTCATAGCCACCCAGATTCAGTTGTTTCGCGAGGTAGTCTGCGTTATGAATGGAAGGGCCGTAAAGCAACAGGTTGCTGGTCTTGTCGATGTGTTGCTTTTTTGATGCTATTGACACATTGACATTCATGACTATCGTTGCTCTCCTCAGGGATGTGGGTATTACACTTGTATAGTCTTGCTCGTTGATATCCTCACGTTCCGGCTACCCCTTCTTGGCCAAGGAGGGGTAGCGCGAAGCACCAGGGTGGTTCGAAATGTATGCTGATCAGGCGGAAAGACTATAACATGCCAAGTGGTTGTTTGAGGCGATCACCCAGTTCGTTGGCATCCGCTGCTGCGCATGAAAAAATCTGCCCTTGTATATGACTACTTCCCGGCACGTAATTGCTCCTGCATGAACTTCGCCAGGGTATTTTCCGCCAGGCCCATCCAGATATCGGAAGCCTGCTGGAAAGTGCGCATCGAATCGTAGATTTTCTTGAAATCCGCATTTTTGGCGGATTCCTCGGCGTAAATCTTTTGCGCTGCGTCGTAAGCCGCTTTCATCGCATCGTCGGGATAGCGCCGCAGTTGTGCACCGTTCTGCGCCAGCCGCTGGATGGCTTGCGGGTTTCTGGCGTCATAGTTCGCCATCATCCGAATATTGGCCTCGGCGGCAGCGACTTCAAACGCGGTCTGATAGGGCTTGGGCAGCTTCTCCCACTGTTCCTTGTTGATATAGAACGAGATCATCGGCCCCGGTTCCCACCAGGCTGGATAGTAGTAAAACTTGGCGACCTTGTAGAATCCCAGTTTCTCATCATCGTAAGGGCCGACCCATTCGGCGGCGTCAATCGCGCCGCGCTCCAGCGCCGGATAGATTTCCGGACCGGGGAGTAACTGCGGCACCGCGCCCAGCGCCGAAAAGACTTCAGCGCCGAAACCAGGAATCCGGATTTTCAACCCTTTAAAATCTTCCAGCGACTTGACTTCCTTGCGGAACCAGCCGCCCATCTGCGTACCGGTATTGCCGCTGGGGAAATTGACGATGTTGTATTTGGCGAAGAATTCTCGAAACAGCGTCTGGCCTTCGCCATAGTAGTACCAGGCGTTCATTTGGCGCACGTTCAGACCGAACGGAATCGCGGTTTCCAGTGAGAACGCTTTGTTCTTGCCATGGTAGTAATAGCCGCAAGTATGGCCGCACTCCACGGTATTCTGCTGCACCGCGTCCAGCACCCCGTTCGGTGGGACAATCTCGCCGCCGGCGAACACCCGGATTTCAAATTTGCCCTCGGTCATCTCAGCGATACGCTTGGTTAGTAAATCGCTGGTGCCATACAGGGTATCCAGGCTTTTGGGGAAACTGGACGCCAGTCGCCACTTGATGGTGGGCAATTCTTGCCCCTGAACCGCCGACTGGGCGATGGTGGGTGCGACCGCCACGCCAGCGACACTGGCTAACCCCAGGCCGGCGTTTTTGATGAATTCGCGACGCTGCATATTGGATTCCTCGATGAGTGACAGTGAGTGTTTGGCCGAAATGTTGAATTTTTGACCGTAGAATCAGCATCCTGTCGGTTCTACGGTGAGTGATTCCGGTCAGACGCAGCTTATGACTTCTTGGCGCGTAATTGTTCCTGCATGAACTTCATCAGGGTGTTTTCCGCCAGTCCCATCCAGATGTCGGAGGGCTGTTGGAAGGCGCGCAGTGAATCGTAGATCTTTTTGAAGTCCGGATTCTTGGCCGATTCCTCGGCATAGATCTTCTGCGCCGCATCATAAGCCGCTTTCATAGCGTCGTCGGGATAGCGCCGAAGCTGTGCGCCGTTTTGCACCAGCCGTTGGATGGCAAATGGATTTTTAGCGTCATAGTTCGCCATGATGCGGATATTGGCTTCGGCAGCGGCGACTTCAAACGCGGTTTGATAAGGCTTGGGCAGCTTTTCCCACTGCTCCTTGTTGATGTAGAACGAGAACATGGTCCCCGGCTCCCACCAGGCCGGGTAGTAGTAGAACTTGGCTACTTTGTAGAACCCCAGTTTTTCATCGTCGTAAGGTCCAATCCATTCGGCGGCGTCCACCGCGCCGCGCTCCAGCGCCGGATAGATTTCCGCACCCGGCAGAGCCTGCGGCACCGCGCCCAGCGCCGAGAAAATTTCTGCGCCAAAACCGGGAATCCGGATTTTTAACCCTTTGAGATCCTCCAGTGATTTGACTTCCTTGCGGAACCAGCCGCCCATCTGGGTGCCGGTATTGCCACCGGGGAAATTGACGATGTTGTATTTGCCGTAGAACTCGCGAAACAGTGTCAGGGCATCGCCATAGTAGTACCAGGCATTGAGTTGCCGGACGCCCAGACCGAAAGGAATCGTGGTGTCGAGAGAAAACGCCTTGTTCTTGCCATGGTAGTAATAGCCGCAGGTATGGCCACATTCCACAGTGTTCTGCTGCACGGCGTCCAGCACGCCAAAGGGCGGAACGATCTCGCCGCCGGCGAAAGACCGGATTTCAAACTTGCCGCCGGTGATTTCGGCAATGCGCTGGGTTAGCAACTCGCCGCCGCCGTAGAGGGCATCCAGGCTTTTAGGGAAGCTTGACGCCATCCGCCACTTGATCGTCGGTAACTCCTGCCCGGACGAGGCGGCGGGAGGCGCAGGCGACTGGGCCAGGGTGGGCAGGGCGGTTGTCCCGGCGGCAGCGGCCAGGCCGAGACCAGCGTTCTTGATAAATTCTCGACGTTGCATGTTTTTCTCCTCAGTGGGATTGATTCTTATCTGCACCCTCCCAGCGACCGGTCAGTCACTCAGGGGCTTCCTTTAACTTTATCAGGGCTTGCCGCGATTTCACCGGCCATTTCAGATTATCATTACTGAAATGCGGAATTCTGGCCCATTTACGCCAGCGCCCGGCTCCTGAAATATCTCTGACAAACCCCCTCAAATCCATGACCACACTGACTTTTCACGTTGAACCCGGCGGCGCGTTGCGTGGCCGGTTGCGCGTTCCCGGCGACAAATCCATTTCTCACCGCGCCATTATGCTGGGTTCGCTGGCCGAAGGCGTGACCACGATTACCGGCTTTCTGGAGGGTGAAGATTGCTTGGCTACGCTGAATGCTTTTCGCGCCATGGGTGTACGCATCGATGGGCCAGAGCAGGGGAGCGTTGTGGTCCATGGCGTCGGTTTGCACGGTCTGACCGCACCGACGGGTCCGCTGGATATGGGCAATTCCGGCACCTCCATACGGCTGATGAGCGGCCTGCTGGCGGGACAGGCTTTTGATACGGTACTGACTGGCGATGCTTCTCTGACCCGTCGCCCCATGCGGCGCGTGACGGAGCCGTTGACGAACATGGGTGCCCGGATTGAGGCGACGGAAACGGGGTCTGCACCGCTCCATCTTCACGGCGGCCAGCGGTTGACCGGCATCGACTATCCGCTGCCCATGGCCAGCGCCCAAGTCAAATCCTGCGTACTGTTGGCGGGTTTGTACGCCGAGGGCGTGACCCGCGTGACTGAACCTGCGCCGACCCGCGATCATACCGAGCGGATGCTGGAAGGCTTTGGCTATCCCGTGCAGCGTGAAGGCAACCACACAGTTTCCATGACCGGCGGCGGGCGGTTGCAGGGAACGGTCATTGATGTCCCGTCCGATATTTCTTCCGCCGCATTCTTTCTGGTCGGGGCCAGTATCGCGCCCGGTTCCGATCTGTTGCTGGAGCATGTGGGCGTTAATCCCACCCGCACCGGTGTTATCGATATTCTGCGGCTAATGGGGGCGGATATTGAGGTGCTGAATCCCCGGTTGGCCGGTGGGGAACCCGTCGCTGATCTGCGCGTGCGTTCTGCGCTGCTGCATGGCATCGCTATTCCCGAGGAACTGGTGCCACTCGCCATTGATGAATTTCCGGCCTTGTTCATCGCCGCTGCCTGTGCCGAAGGCATGACCGTCCTGACGGGGGCCGAAGAATTGCGGGTCAAGGAAAGTGACCGGATTCAGGTGATGGCCGATGGCCTCATTGCGCTGGGCGTTGCGGCCGGGCCAACCGCCGATGGCATGGTGATTCAGGGCCGGGGAACGCTGGCCGGAGGAACCATCGCCAGTCATGGCGACCATCGCATCGCCATGAGTTTCGCCATGGCCGCCCTGCGTGCTGGTGGTCCGGTCACGATCCATGACTGCGCCAACGTGAACACCTCTTTTCCCGGTTTTGTCACGCTGGCCCGGAACACGGGTTTAACGCTGGTGGAGTCGGCAGGATGAACCCGGCACCCGTGATTACTGTGGATGGACCGAGTGGCGTTGGCAAGGGAACGGTCTGTCAATGGCTGGCGACCCAACTGGGCTGGCCCTTGCTGGACAGCGGCGCACTCTATCGTCTGACTGCGTTGGCCGCATTGCGCCGGAATCTGCAGTTGGAGGATGAAGTCGGGGTTGCGCAAGTCGCTGCCGGGCTGGATGTGGTCTTTGCTCCCGGCGACACCGGCGAGTTGCAGGTCATTCTGGACGGTGAAGAAGTGAGTTCCGCAATTCGCAGTGAGACAGCGGGTAATGCCGCTTCACGAGTGGCCGCCTTGCCGATGGTGCGGGCGGCGTTGTTGCAACGTCAGCGGAATTTTCGCCAACCACCGGGGTTAATCGCCGATGGCCGGGATATGGGTACCGTCGTCTTCCCGGACGCCGAATTGAAATTGTTTTTGACTGCCGATGCGGGCGAGCGTGCCCAGCGGCGTTATAAGCAGTTGATTGAAAAAGGTCTGAATGCTAGTCTTGAAAGCCTTGTCAAGGAAATTGCCGAACGTGATGAACGGGACGTCCAGCGAACCGCAGCGCCGCTCAAAGCCGCTGAGGATGCCGAGGTGCTGGATACGACCCGGTTGAACATCGCGGAGGTTTGCCAGTGGGCGCTGACGCTGGCCCGGAAACGGCAGTTAGTCAGGTAATTCTTTAGACTTAAACCTTTACGCCGGTGCAGGTTTTGACTACGCTTAATTTTTCACCCAAAGCGGGTTCGATATCCTGTGTCCGAACCTTGGTCTTTCAACCTACCCGTGGCGGCCTGCTACCGCCGGTTTTTTTGAGTTATAACCTATGACCGAAAGTTTCGCCGAACTGTTTGAACAAAGCTTGGCCGACAAGCAAATGCAGCCTGGCTCCATTGTCCAGGGACTGATCGTGGAAATCCGGGCGGATGCCGTGGTGGTCAACGCCGGCCTGAAGTCGGAAGGGCTGATTCCCATCGAACAGTTTTATAACGAGGAAGGCGTCCTCGAAGTAAAAGTGGGGGATATGGTCGAAGTGGCGCTGGATGCGCTGGAGGACGGTTTCGGCGAAACCCGGCTGTCCCGTGAAAAAGCCAAGCGCGCCCGGATCTGGAGTTCGCTGGAGAAAGCCTTTGAGGGCGAAGAAATCGTCAAGGGTCTGATCAGCGGCAAGGTCAAGGGCGGATTCACCGTCGAAATCGGCGAAATCCGCGCCTTCCTGCCCGGTTCGCTGGTCGATGTGCGCCCGGTGCGGGACGCTTCCTATCTGGAAGGCAAGGAGCAGGAATTCAAAGTCATCAAGCTCGACCGTCGGCGCAACAATGTCGTGGTGTCCCGTCGGGCGGTAGTGGAGCAGGAATACAGCGCCGAACGCGAAGCGCTGTTGCAAAATCTCCAGGAAGGCCAGATTGTCGATGGCGTGGTCAAGAACCTCACCGATTACGGCGCGTTCCTGGATCTCGGCGGCATCGACGGCCTGCTGCATATCACCGATATGGCCTGGCGGCGGGTCAAGCACCCGTCCGAAGTGGTGGCGGTTGGCGATAATATCCGCGTCAAGGTGCTCAAGTTTGACCGTGAGCGCAATCGCGTTTCGCTGGGTCTCAAGCAACTGGGCGATGATCCGTGGATCGCTTTGGCGCGGCGTTATCCGGTGGGCACCCGGGTGTTTGGCAAAGTCACCAACATTGCGGACTACGGCTGCTTCGTGGAAATCGAAGAGGGCGTCGAAGGCTTGGTGCATGTCTCCGAGATGGATTGGACGAACAAGAACGTCAATCCGAACAAGGTCGTGGCGTTGGGCGATGAGACCGAAGTCATGGTGCTCGATATCGACGAGGATCGCCGCCGTATCTCGCTGGGCATGAAGCAGTGCCAGCAGAATCCCTGGGATGAGTTCGATCAGACCCATGGCAAGGGCGACCGCGTTGCCGGCAAGATCAAGTCGATTACCGACTTTGGCATCTTCATTGGCCTGGATGGCGGCATTGACGGACTGGTGCATCTTTCCGATATTTCCTGGAACGCGCCGGGCGAGGAAGCCGTGCGCCAGTACAAGAAGGGCCAGGAGGTCGAGGCGGTGGTGCTGGCGGTGGACCCCGAACGCGAGCGCATTTCTCTGGGCATCAAGCAACTCGACAAGGATCCCTTCTCGAACTTTGTCGCTGACCATCCCAAGGGTGCGATCATCAAAGGCCGTATTCTGACAGTGGACGCCAAAGGCGCGATCATCGATCTGGGCCAGGGGGTTGAAGGCACGCTGCGCGCCTCTGAGTTATCCCGCGAACGGATTGAGGACGCCCGCGTCATGCTCAAGGAAGGCGAGGACATTGAGGCCAAGTTTATCGGTGTTGACCGGAAAAATCGGACGATCTCGCTGTCGATTAAGGCCAAGGATATGGCGGAGGAAGCCGAGGTGCTGCAGGACTACAGCCGCAGGTCTGGTACTGGCGCGACCCTGGGCGATATCTTCAAGGAACAGATGAGCTCCCCGCAGGACGACTAGCCGTTTTATCCGACGGCGGTTTACTCGTGAATCGCCGCCGGCGTTGGTCAGAATCTTTAATTAAGTCACATGCGCCATCGAGTGCGCTGTCACGATCACCGCTCGTTATGGGGAATGTTTATGACAAAATCGGAATTGATCGAGATTCTTGCGAACAAGAGGAGCGATATTCCTTACAAGGATGTGGAGTTGGCGGTCAAGGCCATGCTGGAGCAGATGAGTGAATCGTTGGCCGATGGGGAACGAATCGAAATCCGGGGGTTTGGCAGTTTCTCGCTGCATTTTCGTCCGCCCCGGGTCGGACGTAATCCCAAGACGGGCGATGCCGTTACGCTCACAGGTAAATATGTGCCGCATTTCAAGCCCGGCAAGGAATTGCGCGAACGGGTCAATAACCACGATTATCGTGAAGCCAACGATTTTTTTTGATCGCCCTTTCAATCCGGCCAGGCCCTGGCAGTGTTTCGCTGTTCAAAAACCCACGGCGAGTGGGTTTTTTATTGAAATAACCGGGATGGAACCAGGCGCTCCGGGTCGACCGATTTCACGCTGTTCTGGCAGGGGGAACCGATGTTCTGGATTAAATTTATTCTGATCGCTGCGATTCTGCTGGTCGTCTTGCTGTTAGGCGTGGAATTTTCCACGCTGCACGCCTATCCCGTCACCGTGAACTATCTGCTGGGTACGGCGACGGCGCCGTTATCACTGGTGGTGGTATGCGCTTTTGCCGCCGGCGCGGCGACCGCTGCATTGATTGGGGCGTTTGTGGTGCTGCCGATGCGCTGGCAGGTTGGCCGGTTACGCCATCAGCTTTCCAGCAAGGATCAGGAGATCAGTATGCTGGTCAAAAAGGCGGGGCGGGATGGGCATTAGCCGTTAGGCCATGATGGAACTTTTGTGGCTATTATTGCCGATTGCGGCGGCTTCCGGTTGGTGGGCGGCCCGGCGTAGCACAACGGATCGGAACGCTTCGGCGGTTCGCCATGCCGATTATTTCAAGGGACTGAACTATCTGATCGATGATCAGCCCGATCAGGCTATTGAAGTGTTTACGCGTATCGCTGATGTCGATCGGGATACCGCAGAGATTCATCTGGCTCTGGGGAATTTGTTTCGCCGCCGTGGCGAAGTGGATCGGGCGATTCACATTCATGGCAGTTTAATCGCCCGTACCTATCTGACAGCGGATCAGCGGCAACGGGCGATGCTGGAACTGGGTGAAGATTACCTGCGGGCCGGGTTGTTTGATCGGGCTGAAGAACTGTTTCAGAAACTGCTGGATCAACCGGATCTGATGACTCTGGCCCTTTCCCGGCTGATTCATATCTTTCAGCAGGAGAAGGACTGGCGACAGGCGATTGCCTACAGTGATCGTCTGGAACGGATTAGCAGCGAGTCCAAGCGCCGCCAGACAGCGCACTTTTGTTGTGAGCTGGCGGAAGAAGCGAAAGGGCATAGCCAGGATGATGAAGTCAGAACCTGGTTGCTCGAGGCGCTGGCGCGTGATCCGGCTTGCACCCGGGCTAATCTGTTGTTAGGACGATTGGCCATGCGGGCAGGCGATTATCCGGCGGCCATCGCCGTGTTTCAGGCCGTTGAGCGGCAGGATCGCGGCTACCTGCCCGAGGTGATTGCGCCCTTGGGTCAATGTTATAGCGCTCTGGGCCATCTCGATGCCTGGATCACCTATCTGCGCGAAGTGCAGGAACGGGATCACGGTGGCCGGATTACTGATGCTCTGGCTGAATATCTGTTGCGTCAGGAAGGCGAGGAATCAGCGCTCCGATTTCTCGAGCGCGAGTTGCGGGAATATCCGACCCTGCTAGGTTTGCGCCGGTTGGTGGAAATCAAGCTGGCGCGGGGGCAGGGGGCGGAATATGCTGATCTGCGGGCGTTGCATTGCATTAGTACGCAGATGCTCAACAGCGCCGCCCGCTATCGCTGTGATAACTGTGGCTTTGTCGTCAAATCCTTGCACTGGTGCTGTCCTGGGTGCCTGCAATGGAGCACCATCAAGCCGATGCCTGATCTGGTCATGAAGACCAGCGCCTGAGAGGGGCATGAGGGCGTCGCGTTAGCGCCGGTTTTGTCACCCTGCCCGGTTGGAAAAAACGTCTGATTAAAAAAACGGACATTTTGCCTTGCATTTGTGAAAAATCGCTTCTATCGTTTCCAGTGTCGATCTTTTCCTGATTGACACACGTTCAAACTAACCAATGAGGAGCGATAATGAAATTTTTCCATGTCATTTTGGCGCTGACTCTGGCCCTGTTTTCTATGGTGACGTTCGCCGAGGCGATCAACATCAACACGGCGACTGCCGAACAGTTGGAAAAAGGTTTGACAGGGATCGGCCCATCCAAGGCAGCGGCTATTGTCAAGTACCGGGAAGCTAACGGCCCCTTCACGTCTGTTAATGATCTGACCAAGGTTCCCGGCATCAAGGATAAGGCGCTGGAAGGTTTGCTGGCGGACAAGCGCAATCAGTTGACGGTAGGCGATGCGGCAATGCCGGCTACACCCGCCGCGCCGGCCACACCGGCTACACCCGCCGCGCCGGCCACACCGGCTACACCCGCCGCGCCGG
>JAUPTV010000276.1 GCA_030917925.1 Pseudomonadota bacterium | reverse complement strand
TCGGCATGACGCAACGCCGTATCCAGTTCCCGATAATGCCCGCCATCAGAAAATGAATCGTGGGTGACATACAACACCCCCATGACCACCGGTTGGCGTAAATCCAGCCTCTTTCCCACGCAATCTATCAGCATACAGTGACCCTCCAAAGAAAAACCCCTCTCCCACGGGTGGGAAAGGGGTTGGGGTGGGGGGAAATGACTTAGTGTTGCTGGGCAGGGCCACCAATCGGTTTACCGCCCCGCCGATCCTTATCCAGATTGATCGAAGAACCGGTCGACGGCGGCTCGGCGTCAGCGTCGTAATCCGCCGGTTCACGCGGCGGCCGCCCGGCCATAATGTCGTCAATCTGGTCCGCATCAATCGTTTCGTATTTAATCAGCGCGTCGGCCATGGCGTGCAGCCTATCGAAGTTATCCCGCAACAATTGTTCGGAACGCCGATAGTTACGGTCGATGACGGCACGAATTTCCTCATCGATCACATGGGCGGTTTCGTCCGAAACGTTCTTGTGCCGGGTCACGCTGCGGCCCAGAAACACCTCGCCGTCGTCCTCGCTGTATGTCTGCGGTCCCAGTCGGTCAGACAGACCCCATTTAGTCACCATATTACGGGCAATATCAGTGGCGCGTTCGATATCATTCTGCGCGCCCGTCGTCACCATATCGTCGCCGAAGATAATCGCTTCAGCAATCCGTCCGCCGAACAGACTGGAAATCTGACTCTCCAGGCGTTGCTTGCTGAAACTGTAGCGGTCGCCTTCCGGCAGGAACATGGTCACTCCCAGCGCCCGCCCGCGTGGAATGATGCTGACCTTGTAGACCGGATCATGCGCCGGCACCAGCCGCCCGACGATGGCATGACCCGCCTCGTGATAAGCAGTGAGTTTCTTTTCCTCCTCGCTCATCACCATCGACTTGCGTTCGGCCCCCATCATGATCTTGTCCTTGGCTTTCTCGAAATCATCCATGTCCACGTCGTGCTTGTTGGAACGGGCGGCGAACAGCGCCGCTTCATTGACCAGGTTCGCCAGATCCGCGCCGGAGAATCCGGGCGTCCCCCGGGCGATCACTGACGGCTTGACATTTTCCGACAGCGGCACCTTGCGCATGTGGACTTTGAGAATCTGCTCACGGCCCCGCACATCGGGCAGCGGCACCACCACCTGCCGGTCAAAGCGGCCAGGACGCAGCAACGCCGGATCAAGAACGTCAGGGCGGTTAGTGGCGGCAATCACGATAATGCCTTCATTACCCTCGAAGCCGTCCATTTCCACCAGCAACTGGTTCAGCGTCTGCTCGCGTTCGTCATGCCCACCGCCTAAACCCGCGCCGCGATGGCGACCGACCGCGTCGATTTCGTCAATGAAAATAATGCAGGGCGCGTGCTTTTTGGCCTGTTCGAACATGTCGCGCACTCGGGAAGCACCCACGCCGACAAACATTTCAACGAAGTCCGAACCGGAGATGGAGAAAAACGGGACTTTGGCTTCGCCGGCAATCGCCTTGGCGAGCAGGGTCTTGCCGGTGCCGGGTGAACCGACCATCAATACACCGCGCGGAATCTTGCCGCCGAGTTTTTGAAACTTGCCTGGATCGCGCAGGAATTCCACCAGTTCAGCGACCTCTTCTTTCGCTTCGTCAACACCGGCGACATCCGCAAACGTGATCTTGATCTGATCTTCACTCATCATCCGGGCGCGGGATTTGCCGAAAGACATCGCGCCCCGGCCCGTGCCGCCGCCCTGCATTTGCCGCAGGAAGAAGACCCAGATGCCGATCAGCAACAACATCGGGAACCAGGAAATGAAGATCTGCATTAGCAGACCCTGTTTCTCCGGCGGTTGACCTTCGATTTCTACGCCATGATTCAGCAGTTCGCCGATCATCGGGCTGTTGTCCGTTTCCGGACTGTACGTTGTGAAACGTTCGCCGGCACCGGTACGGCCCATGATGGCGCGGCCATCGATGCTCACCTGTGCAATCCGCCCCTGCTTGGCCTCCTGCAGGAACTGCGAGTAGGACATTTGGGCGGATGGCGTCACTTTTGGTCCGAAGCTGTTGAATACGGACATCAGCACGACCGCAATGACGACCCACAAGAGAATGTTTTTGACCATATCGTTCAAGGCGGATACCTCGGCAAGCCAGACGGGAATCGGAGAGTAATTCTATTTATAGGGGCTATTTGCCAATTTTCCAGCCCAAAGACTGAAAAATGACAATTTTTAGACCGACTCACCCACGATAGTTCCGAGCCAGCAGATACTGCTCGGCGCTGCGGGCGCGTGAAGCGCGGGGTTTGCGCGGCGCGGCGGTCGTGAAAGCGGTACGCAACGCCTTGAGATAAGTGTCAAAATCTTCGCCCTGAAAGGCTTTCACCAACAAGTCGCCGCCGGGCCGCAGACATTGGCGGGCAAAATCCAGGGTCAGTTCGGCCAGGTACATGTTGGCAGGCTGATCGACAGCCTTGACGCCACTGGTATTGGCGGCCATGTCAGACAGTACCAAGTCTACCGGTCGCCCCTCCAGCGCCGTCATCAACTGTTCCAGCACCGCCGCCTCGCGGAAGTCGCCTTCAATAAACTCGACGCCGGGCACCGGTTCCATGGGTAAAATGTCCAGAGCGATGACCCGCCCCGCCCCACCAACCTGCCGGGCCACCCATTGCGACCAGCCACCGGGCGCAGCACCCAGATCCACTACGGTCAAACCGGGCCGCAGCAGGCGATCTTTCTCGTGAATCTCCAGCAGCTTGTAAACCGCCCGCGAACGGTAGCCATCCTGCCGGGCGCGTTTAACGTATTCATCGGTGAAGTGTTCCCGCAGCCAGCGGGCGCTACTGTTACTGCGGGCCATGCGACGACTGCTCACGCTCGCGGGCGAGGCGGGCCATAATGTGGCGGGTGCGCAACACGATCCAGAGCATCCCCAGCAGACTGTAGCTGGCCAAAACCAGCAATTGCGCCAGCAAACTGTCCAGCGCCTTCCCCTGCACCAATAACAGCACGAGACCCACCGTCAGAATAACGCCCAGATCCAGTTTCACTTCATTGAAGGGGCTGGCCGCTACCGTCATCCCCTTGCGTCCGGTTACACTGCCTACTTCTTTCGTCATGTTCGGTTCTCGCTCAATGCTCACGCTCACCAATCCGCAAAAACGTCATCTCAAGGCTCTGGCTCATGCCCGCAAGCCCATTGTCATCATCGGGGACAACGGCGTAACCCCAGCCGTTCTGCACGAAATTCTGCAGGCGCTGGATTATCATGAACTGGTCAAAATCCGGGTCAATGCCGCAGATCGGGCGGATCGTGACGCGATGATCGAGGAAGTCCGCGCTACATCCGGGGCCATACTGGTGCAGCGGGTGGGCCATATTGCTACGCTGTTCCGGCGTAATCCCGAAGCGCCGCGCATTGAATGGCCTGAATCATGATGGTGCTGGTGGTGGGACTCGAACCCACAAGCCCGTGAGGGCGCAAGATTTTAAGTCTTGTGTGTATACCATTCCACCACACCAGCAGGTGTTGGGAAAAACCATGACGGCTAGGATAGTCTAAAAGCATCCCATGCGCTAGATTCCAGCCCATGTTCATTCCTCATTGCGGTTTTTTTCTGATCCGGCTACACGAAGCGGGTCTGATGCTGATCTATTACAGCAAAATGATGGGCGTCAACCACAGGCCTAACTGTTGTCCGACAAGCACCGCGCCTATTGAAGACAGCACAGAAACTGCGACATAAGAAGTTGCCGCCAGTGAACCCGCCTGTTCCGCAAGAAGGACCGTTTCCTGGGAAAAAGCTGAAAAAGTGGTCAGTCCTCCCAGAAAACCAACACTGATCAAAGCGGGCCAGGCGGGATTTATCGAGTCACTGGCGCCAGCCCAGCCTGTCATTATTCCAATCCCTAAAGATCCTAAAACATTGACCGCCAAGGTTCCAATCGGCAGGTCATAACCGAACCAGTCTACCGTCCCCGCCCAGCCCGATATGAGATAGCGGCTTGACGCGCCAAGCGCTCCACCCGCGCCGACAACGCCAACGGTCCAATCAGTAGTGCCTTGACGTCCAGCGCGAGCGCTCATCGCTGCAATGGATTTTCCCGGTGGTTCTACGGTATTCACCGCAGGGACCTCTGGCAAAGTAACCGTTTCATTTTGCGCGTATTTTGAATCTGAAATGACCACATTGCCTGCACAAACAAGGGATGTGCTTATTGAAAATAATATTAATATGCAAACAAAGCGTAATTCCAGTTTCACAGGGGCCTCTCCAGAATTTGCAACTCCCCATTCGGTGGTTCAAATGGCAACGCTTCATTGCGGTAATGAATCACCTTCCAATAACCCAAAAAATTGGTATTAATGATTTGAACACGGTAGAAATCAGGATAGTCTGGCAGACTGTCGAGTCGCATATCGGGACGGAATCCCAACATCCCGGATAGTGGACGTAATAGAGTTTCGATACGCTGTAGCAAGATATGTTCGGAAATAAAGTGATTAACAATAATAATATCGCCACCAGGCTTACAAACCCGGCGCATTTCATCGACCATCCGGCCCGGATTGGAAACGACTGATGCGACATACATGGCGACTACAACATCGAACAAACCGTCGGAAAACGTCAGATGTTCGGCATTCATCTCAGCGAGCATTTCAACGTGATCGAGACGATGCCGCGCTACACGCTGCCGAGCCTTGTCCAGCATCTCCGGGGAAAGGTCAATGCCGATCACGCGACTGTCAGTCCGGTAAAAAGGGAGCGATAAACCGGTGCCCACCCCGACCTCCAGAATTCGCTGGTCAGGCTGGGGATTCGCCAAAGTCACGGCAAGTTTGCGCCCAGGGTGAAGCACTGGCCCAAACAAATAATCGTAATAGTTCGCATAGCGCCGATAGGTATTCCGCAGCGAAACAAGATCCATGGTTGATTACCCATTTTTTTTTGAGACGACGATTCCGCCGCAGGGATGTAGGTAGGCATAGTCAAAGCTGGAGAACGGCGATGCCCGCATGCACCAGCAGAACAATGGATATCCCATAGACGATTGATCGAGCAATCGCTTGATTGATATCGATGACCGAACGTTTTTGACTAAATCCGGTATAAAGCGCAATGGTAGACGCCAGTACAATACCCACGACTGTTTTTAGCAGAATCCATCCGATATTTTCCCATAATATCTCGGGACGCTGGATGAACAGCCGGAAGAAATGTTCGCGCCACAACTCGAAAGGCTGATCTGGAAATAATAACTGCCAAGTCTGAAAAGAAAACCAGATCGCTACGCCAGTCGATAGCAACATCATAAACAACGATCCGCAGACCATATTTAACAGGATTGCCGCACTCAGATAAGTGCGCCCAGGAATATGCAAGTTGCGCATCGCACGAAGCTGTGCAGAATAAACACGATTACCCATATCAGCCGTGATAATGGCGTTATTGCGGGCAGTGATTAAAATACAGCAGATCAGCGGTACATTAATCGTCGTGATCACAAAACCAATACCCATTAAAGCATCGTCATGCACAAACGACCGCATAAAATCGCCCAGAACATCATAGTTAAAACCAAACCAGATGCTGACGAAACTGATGACTGCTGCCCCGGACAGAACATACAGCAGGGTCAATGGTGCCACAGTCAACACCCAAAAATATTGCAGCAAATAATACAGAAACCAGCGCTGCGCCGGTCGGTGATGCATGCGTGATTCCCAGGTAGCGACCGGGATTTCATGAATCTGCGCTTGCGTGGACGCTTTCTGTTCATCCAGCGACTGACCAATCCGGTGCAAGGCGCGTTCGATGCACTCACGATCCGGCGGCGCTTGATGCAAGGCGCGCTGTACCGGATCGAAAACCAGCACCTTGTCAGCCAGCAACACCAAATCATCAAAATGATGCGCCACCACTAGCGCCGGAATTTTCATTTCCCGACACAGTTCCTTAATCAGTTCGCCAAGCCGCTGGGCGGCGTGCGTGTCCAGACCGGAATTGGGTTCATCGAATAACAGGATAGGCCGCTTGGCCAGGACAGTTCGGGCAATAGCGACGCGCTGACGTTGCCCACCGCTGAGTGAAGACACGCGCCGATGCGGATCGACATCCTGCAGCAGCGCCGCCAGCAGTGTGGGCAACCCCGGATCAGGCGCGCCTGCATGGTCGATGGCGATAGCGAGATTTTGCGCGGCGCTCAGGTCATCAAATAGCGCATTGCCCTGAAAAACCAGGCCACCGACATCACAGCGTTCGCAAGCAAGATCGTAGTGCTGGCCATTCAATACGAGCTGCCCCCGGAGATCCCAGCGCGCGCCATCGTCGCCCAACAGTCCACTGAGCGCATTGATCAATGTGGATTTTCCGCAACCACTCGGGCCAATCAACAGAACCAGCTCGCCGGCGGCCATTTCAAAACCACCGTTTTCCAGAAGGAGGCGTCCGTCCGGGGTGGCAATATGCAACCCCTCAATCATCAGAGGCAACGTACTGATAGTCATGGCTTTTCCGCAGTCAGGAGAATACCGGAGCGCATACCCTGAGCTGCGGCTGATTGAACTTGTTCATCGGTCAGCATCACCACGACAAAGGCGTCGTGACGGCGAATGATACTGCGCACTAAGTAGGCTACGAGCGGGTTATGGTCCTTGGGGTAACGATAGCGCAACAAGCTGCGTGGCAGTTCGCGGGTCAGAAAACCCACATTCAAAGTAGTCTCTGGCGAGATCGATGCCCATTGAGGGTCCATCATGGCCCGGTCGAATAGCGCTGACCAGCGCGGGTCGGCAATGAGTGTCGCGCTGATTTCCCGAATAAACAGGGTAGTAAAAGTCACCACTTCCGGCTGGTTCGTCACTTCCAACAGCATATCAAACAAGTAAGCCAGACTGCGTGGATCCTTGAGAAGGTCTTCCAGAATGCGCCCGGTCAGCGAACTGTCACTGGCCTCGCTACCACCATTCGCCAGCAGATTATCGGTCATCCGGCGCAGGCTGTCCCAAACTCCGGATTCGGTTTTCTCAACCGCTACTGGCCAGAGATTATTCACCAACCGGTTGATCGTCGCTGGATCTACAGCCTGAACTGCCTGCTTGAGCGCCACCTGAACCGCTGGCGTTTCCCATGTCCGAATTAAGGCATCCCGGAAGAGGGTGCGCAACTCAACGCCATAGGCCTGCCTGAAATAGGCCGAGTCCAGCACAGTCAATAGCGGGCTAACCGCCTGTTCACCAAGCATCCAGGCCTGCGCCTCCAAAACATCGCGTTCGCTCTCGGGAATCAGCGACCACAGGAACTGCACGTTAGCCGGGTACAGTCGCACGGTGGTCACTTGATTCAGTCGTTCGCTACAGGAATCGTAAGACGACAAGGCAACGGATTGATCCGCTGTTATCCATACGCTGCCGCATTGGTGCGGGAAAAGATTTTCCTCAAAAACAAACACCGGTGCCTGACGCCCCCGCCATTCGCCAAGGTGAGCTTGCGTCTGGTAGCGTTGTACGGCATCCGGTCGCGTCAGAACCTCAAGCGGCAAGGTAGACAAACCGGCCCCGGTGGCCAGTACGATCAACACAAAACTGGATGCGACTGACAATCTACGCTGCCAATCGCGCCTCAGCCAATGAATTGGCCATATTATCAACTGACTGGATTTAAAAACCAATGCAATAATTCCTGAACGAGGACAGTAGAGCAATCAAGCAACTTTATCAGCTTGAGCAAAATATCGCCTTATAATCGCCATACATCTTAAAAAAAGCAAACCATTCCACAACTCACTCAGGAACAGTATTAAAATCAGGTCCCTTTCACAACCGCTGATTTACTGGATGATTCTCGCCATCCAAACAAAAAAGCGAATATCAGGATCGCAAGGCCAATCCAGCCTATGACCAAGACGCTATTATCTCCCAGATAAAGCAACTGACCAACGACTATTGGCCCAGCAATATGACCAAAACGCTCCAGAAAACGATAGATCGCTGTTGCTGGCGCGATGCCAATATGGGCTGCAAAGGCCCCATTTGCTACATGAGTCACTACCGGAGCATTAATCGCTCCATGCGCCAAGCCCACAATAAAGACGCCAACCAGTAAAACAAGCGTTTCAATAACCGGGTAGTTCGGCCAACCCATGACACTGAACAAGCCAACACTACCCATGAGCAACAGGCCAAAGGCGCACACGATCATGCCGAAAAACAGCACTTTTCGGGCACCGGCTGACTGATCAATCCAGCGTGAAACTTTAAAGTTGGAAAGCAGTACGCCAATAGCGTAAAACATGATGATCTGGCCTATCTCTTCATGATCAAATCCCATTGTTGATAACAGCAAGGGCATGGCGAAAAGCAGAACCCCCGTCAATATCGCTTTGCTGGGCACTCCAATCAGGAACATGGTTTTGAGAAAATCCAGGTCACCTAGCGCTTTGAAGATGCCTGAAATCCCACCAAGTCTCGATTTGGCCTTGACCACCGCGCTAGCGGATTTGATCGTTGGCAGGATACCCGCATAAAGGGCCAAGAGTAGCAACACGGTTCCCCCCAGGGCAAACACCCCTGAGGCCGCCACATAGATCGCCAGCAATGAACCCAGCGCCATGCCGGCAATCATTCCCGCATTAAAGTTATAAACAATAATGCCATTAGCCTGAGTTTGCTGGTGAATAGGTGCTGCCACAAGAATAAACGATTGCACCCCGATCAATAGCAAGCCCTGACCACAACCCGATAGAATGCGGGCCAACACCATGGACGCCAAATGCGTACTGAACACCAGAATAAGACTTCCTGCGGCCGCAAGCAGCGATCCCGATCCGATCAAGAATTTGGGACCACGCCGTTCAGCCAGATAGCCCGCCGGCACCAGAATAAAGGCAAAACAGAAAAAGTAGGTCATAAAGGCCAGCGATGCCAGAGCCGGCGGCAGTTGCGCGGATGTCGTCGCGTCATAGAGCAGTTGAGGCAGGAATGAGGCTGACAGGTTATCAACAAATACGGCGATAAACAGAACCGGTTTCACTTTTTCCAGGGCTTCGATACCCATAAATGTCGCGGGAGTCGCCAAAAAATCGGTATCCTGATGCAAGGCATTCGCCAGGTGCAGGAAAAGCGCAGACAAAAAACCCACTGCGAGAAAGAGCGCTGCAAAGTTTTTGATGTTCATCACTACCGCACGATAAACCACATCAGCCGATAGCGACACCGCTATCTGCGCAGATTGCGCTCCTTTACCAACGGCTACCGAGTATTCAAACGTACCTGGTTCGCTGATCCACTCACGACCTGCGGCTTGTGGTTCAGTATGAATCACCACACGACCATTTTCTATCAAGCCAATCGCCCGCACGTTATTTTGGTCACGACGGTATTCATCAAACGCACGTTCCAATCCTTCAATGTCTTTGAGATCAATCCCGTTATCAACAATAGCGCCGACCCGCTTGCCAAGGGAATCCGCTAGCGCTTTGACCGTAATCTGCGCCCCTTCGGTGTAAAGCGCACTGAGCACTACCATAAACACGACGGTCATGATCAAAAGCGCACTGGTAAAGCCCCATCGCTGCAAGCGCAGACGATCCGGTCGCGGGAGATCGGCAAACCGATAGGCCAACAGAGCCAGAATAACCGAACAACCCAAGGTCAGCCCGAGGAACAATGTTTGATATTGATTGACCCGAGATTCGATAACCGATAGCGGCATTACAACCATTAGTTGACCAACCACCTCAAATCTATTGCGCAATGGCAGACTGACATACAAATAAAGATCGTTCTGACGCGCCTCAAAACGCGGTGTCACCTGCACCCGCTCTCCGGATTCCAGTGGACGCTCCGCAGAAAACTCATCGGCGCGGTCATTGATAAATACAGACACGCCTTCGCTATTCAGTACTGCAATGCGAATGACACCAGAGTCTGAACTGAGAATGCGGTCAGTAATCGGTTGAAAACCGATAAACTGTCGCAGGCCAAGACCTGCCCGCAAATGCGTTTCCATGAGATGCTGAACGATTTCGCCTTGAGCGGCGAGTTTCGCAATCTGAAATTTGATCAGAGTGCGTTGCGCTTCGCCAAGACCCACATAGACCAATAGCAACAGGGAGACTGCACAGACCAAAAATAGCGAAAGGGCGTCACGCCGGCGGTTACGAACCTGGGTACTGGATTTCATCCAAGCAGCGCAACAATGTGAGGAATGGTCGCTCGCCGGTGGGCCAGAAGGAACGACAGGCGATTAGCCAGCAGGGTCATAATGAGATCATCATACTCCATGCCTAATAGCGATAAGCCGGCGCAGATGAGACTGATTTTATCACCCTTCGGATAAGCCAGATCAGGCTTCGGATTCGCCTCTAACACAAAGAAACGCCCTTCGGAATTACTACGGACATCCACGCGCACTGCGGTTTCCAAACCCAATTCGCTATAAATCGTTTGCGCGATTTGTGAAAGCCGTGACACGGTTATGTTTTCTGTTGCAAGATCAAGCAGACGTATCCGGTCGAGCGCGATCGGTCGAACATCCATCGACGTAAAAATCTTCTCATCTGGCCCCATGACTCGTTCCACTGCAGAAAAAGCCAAAGGATCATCCCGATGCTCAAGGCATTGCTGACGATAGATCCATGGGCCGCAAACGCCAATGGTATATTCCGGGCCATCGATGAATTCTTCGATTAGCACCAGATTTTCGGTTGCGGCAAATACTTTCTGCAACTTCTCTGGCAAATCGTTGTGATCTTCAGCTAGATAGACATGTTGTGATGCCCGCCCCGAGACCGGTTTGACAATAAAAGGCCCGGGATCATCCATGAATACCCGTTGAAAATGTCGATCATCAAAAATCGACTCCGGGATTGAGCCTCCCCCCCATACAATAGAGCGCGGCGTAGCAATGCCCAGGCGATCCAGCTCATGCTTGAAGACATGTTTATAATCGAGCATCGCCGCATTGAGCGGATTATGGCCAATATAGGGCATACCCATCAGCTCCAGCATAGCCGGCGCGTGACACACCGATACATAACCCTGAGTGCCTCCAGTATTCAGCCAGACCAGGTGGGTGCCGTGATGTCGCAACCGTTCACCCAGGTTCATGTCTTCCGGCATCAGAGCAACGTCACAAAATCCCAGGCGTGTCAGGCTGTCGGCAATATCCCGCGCAACGACTTCATAGGTCTTTTCCGAACGCGGATTACGCGTTGGATAAATAACCGCGTTTTCAGCCAGTCGGTTACCACCATGAACGACTGCAATCCGTAAACGCCCAGCCAGGTCGCGCAATAGACTTGTTGCCATCTGCTCATTTTGTGGCATAGCGTTCAAACCTACTGGCGTTTTTCCATCGGAGGATATAGCAACGGATAGCGGGGTTCTCCGAAGAGCGTACCGTATATCCAGGTAGCGCCATAATAGCTCACTGCCGCAGCAGCGCTGGCACCACAACCGATAATGGTGGCCGAACTCACCGTCAGCGGCGCAGATGCCGCAAGTGGCGCAGATACCACGGGCGTCACCATAGCCACGCCGACTGCAGCAGGACCTGCGGCCAGCGCGGCGAGGCCCACCAGGATGCCGCCAGCCAGGCAGGAAGAACCGGTTCCCTGCAAAAATTGTTCGCGAGTCAGGTCAGACGTAGCGCTAGCTGACGTCGTCGTCGAAATCAGAATGACCAGTGCCATTATTAACATACGGATCATGGAAATCGCTCCTGTTGGGGGGTCTGGGGTTATGGGTTTATTCCAGTAGTTGGCTGTGAACTTCCAGTTTCAGGATCAGATGAAAGACTTGACGTAATTCTGCCAGCCAGCGCTTGGGTTAATAACTCGCTCGTACGGGGGTCTACCTGCCGTTGTAGTAAGGCATCCTGCAACAAATCAATGGCTGGCTGGAACTGCCCATAACGCATGTAAAGCGCCGCCAGACTGGTTTGTAAACCGGAATTTGAGGGAGTCGATTGCAATCCCTCGATATAAGCCTCACGCGCCTCGATATCCCGGCTATTCGCTGCTAATACATCGCCCAGAAGTTGGTAGACCGTTGCCAGTTGCACTGCTAATTGCGCATCGACTCTTGTTCGATCAGCACGGTCAGACACTTCAATCGCCTGGCGAATCTTGGCTAATCCACCTTCAAGGTCGCCTTTGGCGACCAGTGCTTCGCCCCAGCGGGAGTACGCAAAGGGAAGACCAGGATCGAATGCCAACGCTTCGCGATACTTCGTGATTGCCCCATCATAACTGCCTTGACGGTAAAGGATACGCCCTAGAAATAATAGTGGCCAACCCTTATAATCAGCCGGCAATACTCGGAAACTGTGTTCAAGCAATGGCAAAGATTTTTCAAAGTTCCCACTCGCATATTCTTTACGGAAATAATAGACAGCCAGGATTATGGGTTCGATACGCTCGATCAATCGCTCGGCCATCGCATTGATCAAAGTTGGCACATCACGGCTACCATCAACACTGACATAAAAAAGTTCGCCAGTCGTCGTCTCACCCTTGACTGAAAATTTGAGGTCATCGCCTCGATCAGCAATATAACAATACAAAACGTAGGAGTGAAGGTTGGAAACTTGCCGAAGCGCATCGACAACACCACTAATCTTGAACTGATCGGCTAATTCCCCCAGAGCCTCTTCATTTTCTGCAAAATAACTGAGGGTTGACTCTTTGCGGGCAAGAAAAGCTTCGCGAGCAATAGTTCGGATACGGTCACGCAGCAGTTTGGCTACCAAACCACCGTTATAACCTTGAAGTTCGACAAAGATCGGGACGGTAGATTTGTTCATAATAATTGGATCGACCGAAATAACCGCCATAAGACCCAATGCTGCCGCGGAAGTCACTAAAAACGTGGTAATCATTTCTTTACCCCCCTCGTCGGATAAAAAATAACATGATTTACTGATTACAGCATAAAAATGCTTAAAAGTTGTTTCCAGCATTGTGGAATAAAACAATATCGGTTCTTGGAGGGTTCTTGTGGAGGCAATCGCAACTAAGAGCAGATATGTTTCTAACCATTTGATTTAAAAAGACTGTAGGGCAGGATTTATCCCGCTAAGTCGGTTGAAACCGGCCATACAGCATCAACTCCACAGTAAGTATCGAAGAACCACAATATCTCGTTTTAAACATGTATTTTTTGGTGATGTTTAACATATAGTATAGGGTGGGCTAAACGAATACTCAATGACTGCAAGCTGGATGAATTTATCGTAACAGTTTGACAGATTAGTGACGCTGCCTCTCGCTTGCCGGCCGTTGCCGGGATTTTTTCCTGGTCATGCTCTGCTGAATCCGTTCAAGCAAAACAAAATCGATGATCCCGGTCGCCGCCATCCCTTGCGCTAACTGAAAGCGTCGAATAGCCTGACGAGTGACCGGACCGATCCGTCCATCAGCCCGCCCAGACTTGAACCCCAGGTCATTAAGATTTTTCTGGATCAGCAAAGTGAGTGAATAGCTCAAGGGGGGAATGTCCAGCAAACCCGGCTCGCCTGCTTTGATCACGCACCGGTTGAGTTCAAGCTGTGCTTTGCTGGCGGGATGGCTAAAAATATAGGGATGCGACGGATCGCAGATGGCTTTGGGCGCTAACGTAACCGATGCGGGGGGCGACTCCTTGGCTGGCGACACGGGTTCCGGCTCTGGCAACGGGATAGCCGGGACGACGGACATCTCAACCGCCATGGTCGGGACAGTGGTGGGCGTTTCAACCGCCATTGTCCTCAACCCTATCGTTTGAGCAACCCCCTTGACGCGAACCGCCTGACCATCATAGCCATAAATATAGGTTGCAGCTTCGAAGAATGAAAAAGGAATTTTCAGGCCAATAGCGTGTGCCCGGCGAAAATTTACCGCAATATCCGGCGGTGCCACCACACCTACCTTCAGTTCTCCGGCGGTTGATTGACCACGCAAGATGGCGGCACCATAAATAGCCGCAAGTTCGGCATTACTCTCAAAACTGACCCCAATCGACAGCACCGCTGAGTGATCCCCTGCCTTCACCACATCCGGCACTGCGGCAAGTACCGGAACTTTGCCGGCTACGTGGTTGATTGTCTCAATTTCCCTGAAGACCGAAGTACTTCCGGTAATCCACCAGAGACTCCGGGTCAGGTCTGGATCATTTTCCTGCATTTTTATCAAAGCAGCAGGCATTTTTTCTGCAAGTTCCAGAGCAGTCTTGTCTGAATGATCCACAGTAATCATAAAAGGCTGGATATTACGTTCATGGGCGGCTCTCGCTAATGGCTCTGCTTGGGTCTGTACTGCGCTAATATTACGACGATCGACAAGAATGCCGATATTGCGTAGCTCTGGTTTTAATTCCAGCAGGTATATCATTTGCAAATCAATCGGTGTATTCAGCGAGGTAAACGCAAAATTATTACCGCTACCCTGTTCATAATCTTTTATTTGACCCAGCAGTACCGGATCTTTAGCGCAGATGGAAACCACTGGAATATTAAATTGGCCTGCCTGATCAATAAGTAAAGTTACAGAATCAGAACCCATTGCAAAAATAAGATCGATCTGGTCACGCTGGGCTTTCTCAACCAAAGCTCGTCCACGGCTCGGCTGATTTTGGAAATTAACCGCATAAATGATAGCGGCAATGCGTTTTTCTGCAAAAATTTCCAGCACCCTGCTAATGGCAATATCATATGCCGAGGACGCATAGGGATAGATGAACAGTATCTTACGCACCAGTCCAGACGCGGAATATCGTGCATGTAAACTGGCCTGTAACGGATGATCTCCCGGCACCAATTCCCAGTACTGTAAAGCATTCTCGTGTACACGAAACCACTCCGAAAGGCTCGCTTGCGCCATTGCGGGAGGTAAACTCAAACCTCGAAAAATGAAAAGAAAAATGAGAATTTGCCATTTAAGCCAACCATACGCCGCTGTGTTAATCATATACTTTAACTTCACGCATCTAGGATGACAAAATTCCTATCGCTACTAATAACTGGTGAACAGCATTGCTAACTTTTTCGAAAAATCCAGGTTGCGGGGTGACGGTCGCTTGCTGCGCTACTCCGGAATACAAAGTATAAACCAGTTGGTCAGCGCCAGAAGTCGGCATCGCCAGGACAAAAGCATCGCATAAACCACGATAAGTTTTGGGCTGCTCCCAGAACCAGCCCTTGTAAACCATCACCTCACCCTCTCTGAGCGAACCGGACTCTACGAACAAGTTGGGCGGTAGGTCCAGCAGGCGTAATTCACGCTCCATCACAAACCGCATGACATCTGCGGGCTGATCAGTCGCGCCGCGCCGTGGCACATCCAGCACCAACAGGTCAACCTCCCCAGCAACCAGTCGCTGAACAGCAATATGCGTCGGACGCACCGCCAGCGAAATATCGCCAGTGATGGGAAAAGCGGTCAGGACTCGCTGGAAATCCTGGAGCGCGCCGGGACTAACCGCCTCCACCCGCAAAGGACGACCGAGCCGATAGTTAAGGCCAGCATAGTCCCGCCATGGCGAATTCTGGTGGACCACCAGCGTCATGCAGGTCGCCGGACCCACCTCGAGCAATTCAAGGTTCGACAACGTACCCGTGGCAGATGCGCTGGAACGGCGGAGCAGAGCCAGTCGACCGGGCGTCTCGGCGACAATGCGTAGCGCCTCAGGGGCTTCGGTGCGCGTCAGGGTGTAGGGAGCAATTCGAAGCAGGTTCTGCAAGAGGGGGGGAACCAGTCGCGCCTCCCATTCAGCGCTCAAGGGCTCTACCAATAACCGGAAATCCTGGACCGGCGACGGCGGCAATGGCGCAGCAGTTCGCCCCGCAAGCCACGGTAACATCACAAATACCAACACAAAAACCAGTCGGCGATGACAAGATAAACTCATTAAATCTCCTCCGAGTAAAAATTCTGAGTCTTCGTTTAATGGGATACTGTTATTATATTTCTTCGCCAATACCGACAAACCTCACGGCATTCAAAGCCGCCGACTGATGTCATCCGAGTCAACCTGTCCAGAGATACGGGTACGAATCGCTGACCAGCAAACTCCAATCGTGATAGCGGTAACAAAGAAAAAAATAACATATAATTGCACTTGCCCCCAATTATACAATATGATCAGTTCCAGACGTTGTAAGGTAATAGCAATAGACATCAGACATATCGTCATCAAAGTAACACCGACATAACCCAATGAACGAAACGTGAGGTGGATCAACATTAAATTCAGGGCAAATAACACCAATCCGACGGAAAGTTTCAGCGAAGTTTCGACATCTGATTCCATGGCCCAATGTACGAATGAACGTCCGCTGGGATTATAGGTGCCAAATACGATACTGGCGACTAACACCCAGCGTAAAAAGATGCTATAAAAACCGAACTTCTTCACGGACTGGACCTGATATTCATAGTCGCCAGCGCCTCGAAAAAATCTGTAGGCGGAATCATCAACTCACCGGCAAAAGGATAAAGCATCTTGACCGCGACGATAATCAGGGAGACAAACACAATGATCAGTGCAGTTCCTAAAAGGATATGGACAGCCGCATAAGAGGTATAAATGAACCAAGGCATCGAAATCGCAATCACGGTGACAACGACGAGGACCCCTGATAACATATCTGATAGCTGTCGCCCAGCGCCTGGTCCATTCGTTAAACGATCAGCCCGTTGCGTCAATACCAGTCGAGCTAATTGCTCCATTTGAATAGCAGCGCCGGTCGTCGCTGTCGATTGTTGCCCAGCCTCAGCGATTGCCGCAAATAACGAATCCAGATGTCGCTGTGTAATCCCGCTAGCGTCGCCAAACTTCATCATCACCCATTCATCTTCAATCACTGAACGGGTATAAGTATGCACCAGATCAGGCAATGCGCCTGGCTGCTCTGGAGATACCTGTGCAGTGACCTGATACAATGCCCGCAATGCCAAAGCCTCACTTCTGACGACCGTTTGCATTTCCTGATACATCTCGAAAGCAGACACCAAAAATAACCCTAGCAGAACGGCATAAATTTCTGCCATGTAATTCACTTTAGCTTGGGCGACTTCACTGTTAATACGCATTTCTTCCGGGTGCAAAAAGCGCACTATCAAAATACCCACGACCGATAGCACTATGCAAGGCAGGACAATCAACAAAAACGCAATCGAAAACGGCGTATCCGCCACCCACTCCAGAAGATTGCGTGCGATCATGAGACTTTTGCTTCCGCCCGGCCAGCGTTATGAAACCAGCGCTTTGAGCGCAACAACCCACGGCCGTCGGGTTTCACCCCCCGGCGAATCATCGCCTCCTTCACGATTTGTTCAGCACTTCGCTCATCCAGAGCACCGCGCCCTATTCCCTTCACCACCGCCGTCAGTTGACGAAACGGACCTTTAGCAATACGTCCTTTGTGGTTGGAAAACAGCGAAACAAACTCATCTATAACCCGTTCGATTTCAGTTTCGACAAATCCATTACACGATGCTGTTGCTCCTAAAATGACTGCACGCGCCTGAAACGGCTCAATTCCCAGATTAAAAGTCGCTTTTTGCAACCATTCACTCTCGAATTTTTTACTGACCCAGGACTGTCTCCGGGTCTGGTCCATGACGAAATCATAAAACCGCCGGTTTCTATCTTCTTTATCTGACACGTTCTCGCACTCGCGTGGGGATCATCAGTACAAACCCTGATTACAGGGGCGATCCATGCTGCTGATCACCCTCTTTATCATACATGTAGAGGAACAGGAACATAACCACCAACGCCCAGAAATTGAGCCAATGAATCACCCAGGCCAGTAGAATAACGCTGATATACATCAGAATCATAGCTGCCAGACTGAGCCAGTAAAACAGCACGATGCCCCGAATGGCCTGCCAACTGCGCCAGGCCAGTAATGCAACCACCGTAGCAATTACCGCAGAACCTTGAAAAAGCCATACACTCCAGCCTTCATAAAGCAGTTCATTGTAAAATCCGATCAAACCGGCAATCACTGCTAACAGCACATCAGATGGGCGTAACCAGACTTCATATAATTCATCAAAACGCAGCGCCCAAAAATCAGATAGCCACAACTGGCTGGGATTTAACCGTCCGACGATATCCAGCGCATTGAGTGCGGCGCTGCATAATGCTGCTCCAGCCAGCAGCGGCAACCACGAAAACGGAGGCACCTGGTACATGCCCCGATCATCCAAGTAGCGAATGAGTAACCGATTTACAAGCAACAGCGACACGGGTAGGATAATAGCCACTGCTGCTGCGTGGAGAATGAGCCATAACTGCTGCAACATATTCATAAGCCACTGACTGACGCTGCTTCCTACCCTGATATGGTTATATTATGACGCTGGTTTCTATCGTGCGAGTCAAAGGCGCACATGATACATGGTGGAACAATGTCGTCCGTTTGCTGTCTGGTCACGGCATTCGGCGGGGTCCTCCTGAACAGCTTGCCATCAATCAATCGGTTCAAGCGCTTAAAACCGCACTGGCGGCATCGGTTGCCGATATTTCTCACGTTTCTATTAGTGTAGCGATTTCCCACGATGGCGCAGGAGAAAATCGTGCGGCAACTGCCGTCGCCTTTGCCAATCCAGAGCAAACTATCACTATACCGCCCAAAGAAGCCACGATGCCAGAAGGCGTAAATGCCAACTCCACAAATCGCAACTAAGGCGGGTACTTGAGAACCGGGCTGATTCCTGACAATTGCCGAACGTAAAATGGCAAAACCTGGCCAAATGTCAAGACTACCGTAATCACTAGGAGCTTGGCGAAATAGCGCGTTATTTCACTGAGAATAATCCATTCCTGCAAATACCATAGCAGCGATGCCAGTGCCAGAACCAATAACACCACAGTGAAATTGCCCAACAGGCGCATCGCCGTCCAAGTATGTCTGAGCAGGACAATCAGAACTGTACAAGTCACTATAGCCACCGTCATCTGTAAGGTGGCTGGAGCGTCGCTGGCGCGCAAGAACTCAATGATGGAAATTCTGGTAGGATTGTCAATCAGAAACAAAAATAAAAAAATCAGGAAAAATCTATGGTTAATCCCGCTTAAATGCAGCTTTTTTATACTTTTCAGGGGTTCCTGATACATTAGCGATGTCAGTCATGGTCCAGGTTAGAACAGCAGATTATCGATTCCTGTCCTGAAGCACAGCAATTCTTGCCTGGTTTGGACAGGCCGGGTCAATGGCGTTATTGAACCCATGCCAGCAACCATACCAGGATGTCGTCGGCATACGCATCGTCGTCGTTGATGGTTTCCAGTTTGTAGGCCAACGCTTGCGCACGCAAGACCCGGCGCTGCTCGATCTTGCCGTATTCCGTCCTCTGGATAACATAAGGACCAGCTTGAGCAGCCGCTAGCGCAATCCCAAACGCGCTAGCGAGTGCAAACTTGCTTGAACGCCTCACGGGTCTTTATGCTGCGCCTACTTGGCAACCAGGTCGTGGGCGTAGACGCCGCCAACATAGGTTCCCCAAACCAGACCAATGGTCGTTATCGACGAGGTGACAATGCTCGTAGTCGCCTGAGACAAGCCTACTGTGTTCAGAGCGGTTGCCGCCAGGGGCGCAATCGTCGTGGTCAGGATGTAGCTTGACGCCAAAAAGCCGAGACCGGCACCCGTTGCGGTAGCCAGCAAACGCGTACCAGGGGAAGCGTCCTTGCTGGTATCGGCATATACCTTGTCGAAACTGGCCTTAACATCCGCCACCTCTTGAGAAACCTGCGCAGCAGCGGCAGATACTGCGCTGGCTGCCGGTGCCGTCGGTGCCACGCTGGCTGCCGGTGCCGTCGGTGCCGCAGTCTCCGCAGATTGCGCTTGAACCGAAGCGATCAGCAACAAACCTGCCAATCCTGGAATCAAAAACCGCATAATTAACACCTCATTGGTTCGTCTCTTGCTACTATCAGGAATAGTGCTGGCTGTTCGCGAGATAGAAGCAAAAATGTTATTTTTCCTGCCCATGAACCTTTTGCAGCGAGATTCATCTTTAGACAGGTATGACTCACTCTATCCAAGCGTTTTTTATTTGCAGAGTTACATATTAAATACACGCTCAGCAGAGCAGATATTGACTATCCATATAAGATATTAGTCTGAAAAATCGGTTTGTCAATTCTCACCTCCTGCCAATTCATGCTAAAGTTTTGCCATCGGCAAACTTATGGGAGGAAGCAGAGTCAACCACCCTGCACTAAAGGGCGAGGCTTGTGGTGGCTAAAACTGCAAGTCTGGGTTGACCAGCTCAAGCCGTAACCAACCGGCTACGTTGTGTAGAGGTTCAAGAGTCACCTTGGGGCGCTTCCTCAACTCCAAGCTCTGAAAGTCCCGGTTGCAGACACGCGACAGGAGAAGCACGAAACGGATCGGGACGCGATGCCGGTACACAACAGGGGCGAGGGGAGCGAGCCGCAAGGCTCTATGATACTGAAGCTGGCCAGTGGCA
>JAUPTV010000275.1 GCA_030917925.1 Pseudomonadota bacterium | reverse complement strand
AGTCGCCCGTTTCGATGCTCTCGTACAGGTCGCGTTGATGGCTCTCGCGGTCCTTGCCAATGAGCGCCTCCGCTTCTGCGTCAGTCAGATTTCTGATGCCCTGCTGCGACTTAAAATGGAACTTGACCCAATAACGCTCGTTATTGGCGTTGATAAAGCTGAAGGTGTGACTACCGAAGCCGTGCATGTGGCGATAGGTTGCGGGAATGCCCCGGTCGCTCATGACGATAGTGATCTGATGCAGGGCTTCCGGCAGCGAGGTCCAGAAATCCCAGTTATTGTTAGCGCTACGCAGGTTGGTGCGCGGGTCGCGTTTGACTGCGTGGTTGAGGTCCGGGAATTTCAGCGGATCGCGCAGGAAGAAGACCGGCGTGTTGTTGCCGACCATATCCCAGTTGCCTTCCTCGGTGTAGAACTTGACCGCGAAGCCGCGAATATCGCGCTCTGCATCTGCCGCGCCACGTTCGCCGGCCACGGTAGTGAAACGCGCAAACAACTCGGTCTTTTTGCCGACCTGGGAGAAAATTTTGGCGCGAGTGTATTGGGTTATGTCATGGGTGACGGTGAACGTCCCGTAAGCGCCGGAGCCTTTGGCGTGCATCCGCCGCTCGGGAATGACTTCACGATCAAAGTGGGCGAGTTTTTCCAGGAACCAGACATCCTGCAACAATTGCGGACCCCGAGGCCCGGCGGTCATGACGTTCTGGTTGTCTGCGACGGGACAGCCCGCGTTTGTGGTCAGTGGGTTTTTCTCGGTCATGTTCAGACTCCTGCAACGAATGCAAGCAATATTGCCTGCCTGATTACTATGGCAAAAAGCAGGGTTTTTTGGGAAATTGAATATCACGAACGGATAGATAGCCGATATCTATTGACCTGGATGTTTGCGCCGGTGCCTTGCTTTAACGCCGGGATTGTGGTTAAAAAAACCTTACTTCGACAGTTCAGGAGACGCGCAATGCTGGATTTTTATGAATTTTTCGCGGGCGGCGGCATGGCGCGAACGGGGTTAGCTCAAGGATGGCGATGCCTGTTTGCTAATGACATTGACGAGAAAAAAGCGGCTGCTTACAAAATCAATTTTAACAACGCTTCTGAACTCAAGGTTTGCGATGTCGCTGCCCTGACTCCTGACGATCTACCCGGAATCGCTGATTTGGCATGGGCATCGTTTCCCTGCCAGGATCTTTCACTGGCAGGTCATCGCTACGGTCTCGATGGCGAACGCTCTGGCGCGTTTTGGCCGTTTTGGCGTCTCATGCAGGGACTGATGACCGAGAATCGCCTCCCAAAACTGATCGTACTGGAGAATGTTTGCGGCGCACTGACTTCACACCAGGGTCTGGATTTTATGGCGATTGCTGAAGCGTTTACTCAGTCCGGCTACCGCTTTGGGGCGATGGTGATAGACGCTATCCATTTTTTACCCCAGTCCCGCCCCCGTTTGTTCATGATTGGCGTCAGGGCTGACGTAGAAATCCCACATGCGGTTAAAAACGCTATGCCTGACCCGCTTTGGCATTCAGCAACACTCCGGGAGCGAGTCGCCCAATTTTCGCTGGAGGTGCGGCGGCATTGGATTTGGTGGCGACTGCCCACTCCCCCGCCCCGCGTGACTATTTTTGCCGATTTGATTGAGAGCAAACCGAACGGCGTTAACTGGCATACTCCAGAAGAAACTCATCGTCTGCTCAACATGATGTCCGAGCTTAACCGCGCCAAGGTATCCATGGTGCAAGCGACCGGACAGTGGATGGTGGGCAGCGTTTACAAGCGCACCCGCCACGGAGTGCAACGTGCTGAAGTACGGTTTGACGATGTTGCAGGATGCCTGAGAACGCCCTTGGGCGGTTCCAGTCGCCAAACTATTCTCATTGTGGAAGGTGAAAACATTCGCTCTCGGCTTTTATCTCCACGCGAAGCCGCACGACTAATGGGGTTGTCGGACAGTTATAGACTGCCCAAAAAATATAATGACGCTTATCATTTGGTTGGCGATGGCTTGGCCGTTCCGGTTATCCGGCATCTGGCGGCGCATATTCTGGAGCCAGTTCTCCATTTTACCGAGTCGTTGACAAATTCCGATCTTGATATTTTTCTCTGTCCACAAGCTATGAAAATAGCGGCTTAAATTTTTAAGGATTCAGAAAAAATGCAATTACCACCAAGCGATACAAAAAAATTGGAATCGGTCAACATTCCGCCGTTTGAGGCTGAGGAATTACGACAGTATCTCAGCAAGTTTCTTGATACAAATTTTCCTGAGACTGTTGCTGGAAAAACCGTCAAAGTGGGTAATTTTAAATGGGGCGTCTATGCGTTCTTTGATTATGATGGTGAACCGATTTACATTGGACAGACCAACGAAAAACTACGCACCCGAATCCGTCGTCATTTGACCAACCAGAGAACTGACGCGGTCGCGATGTCCGTGCTTGATCCCTTTGAAGTCCGTGAAATCGAAGTTTGGCCGTTGCTACAGTTCCAGAAAACGGACAGCCGAGACAAGGACGCAAAAGCCCATCTGGATGCACTGGAGCGCCTGATTTATGAAAAGGCGCTGAGTAACAGCCGGTTTTCGGCGGTGCTCAATGAGAAAGATCCGCCCATTACGTTGTTAACCATTGATGCCCCACCTTCCTTCCGTGGATACATCGTTTCCGATGAAGTCTACCGGATACGCTCACACCTTGATTACCGTCTGGCGCGGCGCGCCATGATTATCGCTCGCCTGGCGCAGGTCATTTCTGAACGGAAAGTGCAGGGTGGCTTGCGACGGGTGCTATTGACGCAGGCTAAACGGTTACAATATCTGGCCGAACGGCGCTATCTGGAATTGGGCGGCGATGCATCCGTAGAACGCGAGGATGAGCCAAACCATAGCGGTGATGACGGTTGACCCGGAACGATCCAGAATCGTGCGGGCGGTCAAAGGTCGTGATACAGCCAACCCGAACAGGCTTCCTTGCCCGTCCGGGAATAGAGCGGAGTTCAGGCTGGCGCTGAGGTGCGAATCAGATGATCGAAGGCCGATAGTGACGCTTTCGCCCCTTCGCCCATCGCGATAATGATCTGCTTGTACGGCACGGTGGTGCAGTCGCCAGCCGCGAATACGCCGGGCGCGGAAGTGTGGCCCTTGGGATCGATGACGACCTCGCCAAATCGGGTGAGTTCGATGGTGTCCTTCAGGAAATCGGTGTTCGGCAACAGGCCGATCTGCACGAAGATGCCTTCCAGTTCAAGCCAGTGTGTCTCGCCGGTGGCCCGGTCCTGGTACATCAAACCACTGACCTTTTCGTCCCCGGTCACTTCCTTGGTCTGTGCGTTCTTGATGACCGTGGCGTTGGGCAGGCTGTAGAGCTTCTTCTGCAACACCGCGTCAGCACGCAAATCCTCGGCAAATTCCAACAGAGTCACATGGCTCACAATGCCCGCGAGATCAATCGCCGCTTCAACCCCCGAGTTGCCGCCGCCGATCACCGCCACGCGCTTGCCCTTGAACAACGGACCGTCGCAGTGCGGGCAGTAGGCTACGCCCTTGCCGCTGAATTCCTTTTCGCCAGGCACGTTCATGTTGCGCCAGCGGGCACCGGTGGCGAGGATCACGGTTCTGGCCCTGAGTACGCCGCCGTTCTCCAAATGCACTTCAGTCAGGTCTGCTGGCGCAATCTTCATAGCACGCTGATGATTCATCACGTCGACTTCGTACTGCTTGACATGCTCCTCCAGCGCCATCACCAGCTTGGGTCCTTCCGTCTCCTTGATCGAAATGAAGTTTTCGATGCCCAACGTATCCATCACCTGACCGCCGAAGCGCTCGGCGACAATGCCGGTGCGGATGCCCTTGCGCGCCGCATAGATCGCCGCCGCCGCACCAGCCGGTCCTCCGCCAACGACGAGGACATCGAAAGGCTCCCTGGCTGACAACTTCTGCGCATCACGGGCAGCCGCGCCGGTATCAACTTTCGCCAGAATTTCAGCCAGTTCCATCCGGCCCTGACCGAAGATCTGGCCGTTCAGGAACACCATCGGCACCGCCATGACCTGGCGCTCTTCGACTTCCTGCTGGAACAGCGCCCCGTCGATCATGGTGTGGCGGATGTTCGGGTTAAGCACCGCCATCAGGTTCAGGGACTGAACGACTTCCGGGCAGTTGTGGCAGGACAGCGAAATATAGGTCTCGAAGTGAAATGGGCCATCGAGGTTGCGGATCTGTTCAATAACTTCCGGTTCAACCTTGGGCGGATGACCACCCACCTGTAGCAGCGCCAGAATCAGCGAGGTGAATTCATGGCCCATGGGCAGGCCGGCAAAGCGGACACCCAGATTTGCGCCTTTGCGGTCAAGGGAAAATGAAGGCTTGCGTTCCGTGTCAGTGCGCGATTCGGTCAGGGTGATCTTGTCGGTCAGGCTGACGATATCGTTGAGCAGCGCCTGCATTTCATGCGACTTGTCGCTGTCGTCCAGCGAAGCCACGATCTCGATGGGCTGCGTGACTTTTTCCAGATAGGCTTTCAGTTGCGTTTTGATATTAGCGTCAAGCATGGCGGTTCCTTCTCAGATAAAAGGGTGGTGTCCGCAGCAATGCGGCGCACTTAAAACACAGCCGGCATTAAGCCGGCTGAGGGAGCTAACGCCCTGGGCAACAGTTGCCCAGGTCAATCGCGGCGGCTTAGATCTTGCCGACCAGATCCAGCGACGGCTTCAAGGTGGCTTCGCCTTCCTTCCACTTGGCGGGGCAAACTTCGCCCGGATGGGAAGCAACATACTGGGCGGCCTTGACCTTGCGCAGCAACTCGGTGGCGTCACGGCCAATGCCTAAGTCGTGGATTTCCGCAACCTTGATCTGGCCTTCCGGATCGACCAGGAAAGTGCCGCGCAGCGCTAGACCGGCCTCCTCGATCATCACGTCGAAACCACGGGTAATTGCGCCAGTGGGGTCGCCAATCATCGGATACTGGATCTTCTTGATCGTGTCCGAAGCGTCATGCCAGGCTTTATGGGTGAAGTGGGTGTCGGTTGAAACCGAGTAGACTTCAACGCCCAGCTTCTGGAACTCGGGATACAAATCCGCCATGTCGCCCAGTTCGGTCGGGCAGACGAAGGTGAAGTCAGCCGGATAGAAAAAGAACACGGACCACTTGCCTTTGACATCGGCTTCCGTGACGTCAACAAATTTGCCGTTGTGATAAGCCTGGGCTTTGAAAGGCTTGATTTCAGTGTTGATCAGGGACATTGCATATCCTCCAGCGGTTGATGGAACGACTTGGTGAACTTCGATGGAATGAAGTTTAGGCGCGAATGCCAAATTGATCTAATTGATTATCTAAATGCTGTTGATTGAATAATCCTATCAGACCTCGCCGCGCCCCGGCCCGACTTCGGACCCCATACCCGACATTTGGGGGCAGGATTGCGAAAATTCAAGCTACAGAAAAATGCCAGTGCATTGACATCAAACTTCGCCGCCGCCCGGTTGCGCTGAACCGGGAGACTTGCTGATAGGGCGACCTACACCCTCGGCGCAGCGACCCGCTGCAACAGCTCATCCAGCACGTCATCAACTTGTGCGCCCTCCATTTCATACTCCGCCGCCAACGCCAGCCGATGGCGCAAGGCCGGTTTGGCAATGCTTTTCACGTCATCCGGGGTCACAAAATCGCGGCCATTGAGCAATGACTGAGCGCGAGCAGCGCGGATCAGGGCAATACCGCCGCGTGGTCCCGCGCCAATGGCGAAACCCGGCGTCTTCCGGGTCGCCGCCACCAAACGCACCACATAATCCAGCACCGCATCGTCCAGCCGCAACCGGGCGGTGATGTGTTGGAGATTCAGTACGCCCCCCGGATCGGTGACGGCCTGCACTCGCGACACATCCAGCTTGTCGCCGACCCGTCCGCCCGTGACCGAACGCAGCAGCGCCGCTTCCTCGGCAGCACTGGGATAGTCGATCTGAATTTTCAGCAGAAACCGGTCGAGTTGCGCCTCCGGCAACGGATAAGTGCCTTCATGTTCAATGGGATTCTGCGTCGCCAGGGTCATAAATGGCGGCGGCAGGACAAAGGATTCGCCTTCAATCGTAACCTGACCTTCCTGCATCACCTCCAGCAGTGCTGCCTGCGTTTTAGCCGGGGCGCGGTTGATCTCATCGGCCAGCAGGACGTGGCAGAACACCGGCCCCCGGCGGATTTCAAAGCGTTCTTCGCGCAGGTTGTACAGCGCATGGCCAGTGACATCACTGGGCATCAGGTCGGCGGTAAACTGAATCCGGGCAAAGCGCGCCTTGATGCAGGCCGCCAGCGCCCGCGCTAACAAAGTTTTGCCCAGGCCGGGCACGCCCTCAATCAAGACATGGCCCGCTGCGCCCAGCGCAATCAGCACTTGGTCAACGATGGCCGATTGACCGATCAGCGCCTGACTGATTTCAGTACGCAGGGTTTGCAACAGATCCCCGGCGGTTTGCAGTTCATCGGCGGTGGGCGGAATAGTTGGAGACGTATCGACAAATTCGTTCATGGGCGGCGGTTCACGCGTTGCAAGGTTTGCACAGTATGAATCAAGTCGCGCTCATTCAGCGGCTGATCCGATTGTTCGAGCATCATCGGTTCGGTAGAGGCTTCAGGTCGACGGCGTTGCGTGTAATGACGGGCCGCTTGCAACAGCATCGGCCCAGCGCCGTGTCGCCACAGAAACCGGGAACTGGCCTGCAAGTGTTCCGCCAGTCGCCGCTGTTCGCTGGAACGGGGCGTCAAGCAAGGTCCCAGTCGTCGGCTATAGCGCCAAAGCGTCGCCAGCAAGGTCAGCAATATCCCCAACAGCGGCATCCAGGCCCGTTGCCCGAGCAGTTCCACCAGCGAGGGCGTCAGCATCCGGTATTGCAGCCAGAAAGCGCCACTGGACGGGTTCTGCTGAAACAGCATCCACAGGAAATCCGCATGATCGTGGTCGATCAGTCGCGGATTGGCGAACAGGCTGATGTCGGTCAACAACGTCACCTGACCCCGGCCCCAGTGGACCACTTGCCAGGGCGCATCATTCAGCCGGAGGTTGGACCGGAAACGCACCTGTAGCGGCGACTGCGCCGCGTTCATTGGAACCGGAATCGGATCGGTTGGCGGGGATTCTACCCGCTGGCTGCCAATCTGGAGCGGATTGAGCAGATGATCGCATCCCGCGCCGGGTTCGCAGGGATGCTGGACGCTGATGATGAGATGTCCGCCCTGTCCCACCCAGTTCAACAACCGTTCCGCCTCGTCCGCGCTGATGGCATAAGTAGGAATCGCGACCAGCAGGGTGTCGGCAGGATCGAGCGGCTCGGGCAGTTCATCCAGCCGACGGACCGGATGCACCGTTGCGCCCAACCGGGTCAGTAGGCGTTCGGCCAGGTAAAACGGATTTTCCCGGACGGCTTCGCCATAGCCGGTGTAAACCTCCCCATTACGCTTCACCAGATTCTGACTCACCCACAGGGCCAGACTGCCGAGGATGAGCAGCGCTAACAGGATAAGCGGAATCCACTGCCAGCGGCGCAATGTCATGCGGATAGCGCTCCGGTGGCGGCGAAGTGGCGCGGCCATTCTTCGCACAGGTATCGGGCGGCGTCATCCGTTGGCGGTTGACAACCGTAGGCGGTGGCTTGCCAGGCGCGAGTCATCCGGTGGAGGAAATCAACCAGTTCCGGGTTGGCCAGTTGGGCGTTGGCGCGGCGTAGGCATTCCTCTTCGGTGGCGCTGGCCGGAAGTGGCAAACCGTGTTGCGTCGCCAGCCCGGCCAGACTGCCCTGATAAAGCAGTCGCAACGCTTCGCGGGGCTGACCCGCTTCCCACAACTGCCAAGCGCGAGTTCCCAATCCGGCTTCGGGGGCGAAAATAGTTTCATGGCGACCGGAAATCGGCACGGGGCTGGACGGTTGAACGCGGCGGCGGATAGTCGCCAAACTACGCGGCGTCTGTCGCCACAGCCACCAGACCGCAATGCCGATGCATAGGCCCAGCGCCAGCCACAGGGCGATTTCGATGAGCATGGCGAATCCTTCGGCCAGGGGATTTTTACGGCTGCCGGATTCGGGAGGCGCGTCAGGGCCGTCGTCTCGCCACTGCCATCGTTCTTGATGTTCGCAAACTTGCAGTTCCGGTGTTTTCAAGGTTTCCGCCAACGCCCGTTGGACCGGGCTGGACGCCTGCGCCAGTTGGGTCTCGCGTTCGCGGCGTTGTTCACAAATAGCGTCGCTGGATTCAGCGGCCTGTACCGGTTCAGAAATTGTCAGCAACCCCAATCCGGTCGCCAGTACCACCCCGATCACCGCGACCCGCGCCAACCGTTCCGCCAACCGTCGGAAACCCAGTTCCAAATCCCAGGCTTCCAGCCAGACGCGCCGATTGAGATACAGCGCAAAACCACCTGCGACATAGAACGGCTCGACCAGGCTCAGCCCACAGAACCCGATGACATTCAGCCAGAGTTGCCCGAACTCATGGCTATCGTCGAATAAATCGAAAAACTCCACCGCCACGAAGTCGGGAATTAGCATCCAGATCAGGGCAACCAGCGCCACGTCCAACGCAATTTCCAGATGCAGACCGACCAAGGTTAGCCATACCGCCGAACCCCGGCCCGGATGGCCCAGATCGCGTAACCGCTGGCGGCGGGCCAGGCCATTCAATCCTTCCAACTGGCTGACCGGCAGAGTGAAGGAACGGGCCATATCGAAGCGCCGCCAGGTCAGCGCCGCGAACGCCTGCCGACGCAATAGCCCCGGCAAATCGCGCCAGAATTGACGATATGTGGGCTGCTCGCCAAACAGGGCACGGCTGAGAATATAGAGGACTGGGCGATCCAGCAGGGGTTTGAACCACCACAGCAGCCACGGAATCCAGTACCAGTTTCCCCAGCACAGCAGATGCAGCAGTAGGAATAGCGGCAATGCCACAGCGAACCAGGCCGCGTAGACCGGCCCGAACCAGTGGCGAACCATTGCCATGCCCAGATCAGTAGCTTCCCAGCCATTGCGCAGGCGCGGCGTTATGGCAATGGCGTCAAGGCGCACGGGAACCTGTCAGGGATAGGGAGGAATTAATCATTTCAACTCGAACTCCCGGTTTTAATTTCAGTCCCGGTAAAGTAATAGTGTGGTTATTGTCAACGATAGCGTGGCTTCGTAATGCGAGCGTCATATCAAATTCTCCTCGTGAATGCTTAAAACGGTTGATAATTTCAGGTTGAAAGCATCTCGAAATCTGGCAATGTCTCGATAATTTTGACGGTCTCCACGCTGACGTGTACGACCTGGCCAATCAATTTGATAATCGCTTGCGGATTTTCATAATCGTTAGGATCGTTGAGAATGCCACTTCGGGAATCCGTCTTAACCTGATATTGCTCGATCACCCATTCCAGCGCAGAACGGTTGCCGAGGCGATAAGCAAAAACTTCTGGTGGAATCCCGCTGAGGGTGAGCCATTCATTGTAGAGAATCGCCGTCTTGTCCTTATTCAGCCGCATTTTCTGAATAGTCCAGTCATGTGGTTGATTCGGGGCATAAATCCGGGTCAGCGGAAACTCCGGTTGTTGCTCATAATCAACATGGAACGCTGCCAATTGCTGGCCGGACTGGCTAAAAGCCCAAAAATCTGGGGCTAATGGAATACGCGGCAGTTCACGCCGTAAATTGGCAGAGTATTTCTGACGATAGTCGGGATGGTGCAACAGGGCGTAAACGTAATAAAAAATCGCCCATTTGCTAATCTGGCGGTCTTGATAGTGCTGGTGGAATTTTTCCAGCACCCAATCGGTTATGTTCTCGTGGCGGGTTTGACCATTGTCAGCGTAGACATAAAAGGGGAAACATTGAGAATCTCCAGTTAAATGTAGGTCAGGAATCATGCCGGTGATCAGACAATGGAATGGCTTATTGTTTCCTATTGCATTAACACAAATAACTTTGTTTTCTTTTTCAGATAATTCGTCAGGAAATATCTTGGGAAATAAATAGAGTTCTTCGTTAAAAATTCTTTCAAAATAGCAGAATCTTTTATCAAATGGTCGATACAAAGATAAACGAATTT
>JAUPTV010000274.1 GCA_030917925.1 Pseudomonadota bacterium | reverse complement strand
TCGCGCTGATGGGATTGGAAAAGGTGGTGGAGAAGTTGCAGGACGTGCCGCCGTTGCTGCGTCTGTTGACCGGTTCAGCGACGGGCCAGCCGATTACCACCTATTTCAACATGATTACCTCACCGCGCCGACCGGGGGAACTGGATGGTCCTACCGAGGTGCATCTGGTTATTCTCGATAATGGCCGTTCCGGGATTTACGCCGATCCCGAGCGCCGCACCACCCTGCAATGCATCCGCTGCGGAGCGTGTTTGAACCACTGTCCGATTTATACCCGGCTGGGCGGCCATGCTTACGGCCATGTGTATCCCGGCCCGATTGGGTCGATTCTGACGCCGCAGTTGGAAGGATTGGATGAAGCGGGGGTGATGGCCACGGCTTCGACGTTCTGCGGAGCTTGTGAAGAAGTGTGTCCGGTCAAAATCCCGTTTACGGAAATTCTGCGGCTGTTGCGGAATGAAGCTTACGCCCGCGACGAGTCGGAACATGATGTCAAGGGGCATGGCTACCGTTATACGACGGTCGAGGGACTGACCTGGAAGAGTTGGGCGCTGTACAACACCAGCCCGGCGCTGGGGCGGATCGGCGCACAGATGTTGAGCAAGTTCGGTCAGCACCTGCCGATGATGGGGCCGTTGAAGGAATGGACCCGTGTTCGCACCGCGCCGCCGTTTGCGCCAAAGACCCTGCATGAACTGGCTCAGGAACGAGGACTTGACGATGACCGCTAATCCTGCTCGTGAAAACATCCTGTCCCGGTTGCGCGGGACGATTTCGCCGGAACGTTTCACTGTGCCGGAAGTGCCGGTGATTGCCGGGTTGACATTGAGTCGGGAGGAGCGGATTGACCGGTTGCGGCGGATGCTGGAGACCATGCATGCCGATGTGCGCGTGGTGACTGCCGAGAGCTGGATTGAAGAGTTGCAGGCGTTGCTGCGGAGTCGGTCGTTGAACGGTCTGCTGTATGCGCCGGGGACGCCGATTGGCATAGCGCTGGACGCGGCCTGGGCGGACGATTTGCCGCCGCTGGTTCCCTATACCGTGCCGGTAGAGGAATGCCGGGAGCAGTTGTTCGCCATTGACGCCGGGATTACGTCGACGCAGGGCGCGATTGCTGAAAGCGGGGCGTTGATCCTGTGGCCGAGCGTCGCGGAACCCCGGTTGATGTCGTTGACGCCGGGGTTGCATATTGCGGTGCTGGATGCGGATGAGATTTTTAACACGTTCGCCGAAGCGATTGAGCAACAGGGTTGGGCGCAAGGAATGCCGACGAATGCGCTGCTGATTTCCGGGCCGTCCAAGACCGCTGATATTGAATTGACGTTGACCTTTGGCGTTCATGGGCCGAAGGAATTGGTGGTGTTGATCAAGCGTTGACGCTTTACCTTTCCCTTATCGAACGATGAGACAGTGACTTAAAGTTCCGTTTCGTTTTTCGACTAAAAAAGCGCCAATTCAACAAGCTGGAAAGCCAGCAATTGGCGCTTTTGATAAATCGGCTGGATGGCTATGGCTATAAATTAACCTTACCGCAGCTATCCAACAAAGATTCAGCTTTTTTCCAAAACTCATCACCTCTTTTAGACCGTATGCGGGATTGGATTTTACGCGATGCGTCCAGAGTATACTTAAGCACAATAATCCACTGGCATCTTTCCATGACCTCCGAAATGCCCCTGCCTGTCAAGGCCAGCCCGGTGCGGCTGGCGTCTGCTGCCTCCAGCGAAACAGCGTTTATCGCCATTATCAGCGGTTGTTTGCGCCATGCCGAGGCGAATCGGCCGGCGGTGCTGGATGGCCAAGTGGAGGGCGTTCATCAGATGCGGGTCGCGTTTCGGCGACTGCGCTCCGGCCTGAAAATCTTCCGTCCATTGATTCCTCGTGACGCCAGTGTCCGTCTGGTTGAAGATCTTCGCTGGCTCAACGGGTTCCTGGGACCGGCCCGCGACTGGGATGTCTTTCTGGAGGAAGGTATGGCACCCATCTTTGCCCATTTCCCGCACAAGACCAGTCTGCTGCGATTCCAAAATCAGGCCGGCCTCCTCCGCGAACGCCATCATCAGGCATTGCAGGACGCCTTGCGCCAGCCCCATTACCCCTTGCTTTTACAACGCTTCACCGACTGGCTGGACCAGCGCGTCTGGCGGAAGGGGTTGAGCGATGAATTACGCGAGCGATTGACGGAACCGGTGTTGGATTTCGCAACGCCGCTGCTTGAACGCGATCACCGGCGGGTGGTGAAACGCGGGAGTAGGTTTACTAAACTGTCTGCGGAGCAACGGCATACCCTGCGGATTCGGATCAAGGAAATGCGCTATGCGCTGGATTTCTTCGCCAGTCTGTATTCAGGGTCAGCGGTGAAGTTGATGTCAAATACGCTGTCCCGGTTGCAGGATTGCCTGGGCGTGATGAATGATATTGCTGTAGCCCGGCGGTTGCTCGACGAAGCCGGTTTGAAACCGCTGTCCCCAGCCCGGCAGGTCATCGAAGGCTGGTATGGCGGTCGGCTGGATCTGCATGAACGTCAGTTCGCTGAAATTTGGGAGCAATACCGGGACGGTGAACGGCCCTGGAGGGAGTGACCGATGAATCTTACAACAGAACAAATTACTGCGCTGGCTCCGGACGCGGCTTCGATGAAAGCGGGTCGGGGACTGGTTAATCCGGCGAAATGGCCGACTTTGGGGCAATCGGCGGGGGCGCTCTGGGGCGAGTGCCAGGGCAGCGGCAGCAAGCCTTATCAGGTCTCGGTGGATCTCAGTGGCCCAGGATTCAAATGTACCTGCCCCAGTCGCAAATTTCCCTGCAAGCACAGTCTGGGACTGCTGTTGCTAACCGTGGAGCGTCCGGCTGCGGTAAACACCGGCGATCCACCACCGTGGGTCACAGATTGGTTGACGGGGCGGCAGGAGAAGGCCGAAAAGTCGGCAACGGTTAAAAAGAAGGGGCCGGTGAATGCCGATGCAGTAGCTAAAAGCACTGCCAAACGGTTGCAGCAAATGGAAGAAGGTGGGGCGGCGCTGGCGCGCTGGCTGACCGATCAGGTGCGCCAGGGACTGGCGACGTATCCCCAATTGCCAGCGAGCCTGTTTGCGGGTCTGGCGGCGCGGATGGTGGATGCCAAACTCCCTGGTCTGGTCAACGAGATTACCCGCCTGGAGTCGTGCATTCACTCCGGCGACGGCTGGCAACAGCGTGTCCTTGGGCAGTTGGGCCGGATGTGGCTGATTACGGAAGGACTAAGCCGCTTTTCAACCTTGCCCCTGCCGATGCAGGGCGATCTTCGGGCCGTGCTGGGTTGGCCGATGGATAAGGACGAGGTGTTGTTGAATGCCCCGCCGGTGACTGACGACTGGTGCGTGGTGGGACAGGTTTTCACCGAACGCGACCGACTCTGGGAGCGCCGCACCTGGTTGTCAGGCCGAACGCAGGCCCGGCCCGCGCTGCTCCTCGATTTCACCCATGGTCAGCGCAATTTCCCCGTGCCTCTCACGGTCGGAACGAGCTTTCGAGCAGAACTGGCGTTCTATCCTTCCGCCTGTCCATTGCGGGCGCTGTTGGCGAATGCGCCGGAATCGGTGGAACCGCTGCGCGAACCGGTTCCCGCACTGGACAATTTTGACGCGGCGCTGGCGGCCCGCGCCGAGGCATTGGCGGCGAATCCTTGGACATTGGCCTATCCTTTGGCCATTGACGGCGTGATTCCCCTGCGCCGAAACGGGGTCTGGCGGTTGCGCGACCGGCAGGGTGTGGAATGGCCGCTGGCGATGGCGAATCGGGACGCCTGGGACTTGCTGGCAGTGGCCGGCGGTCAGCCGATGACCGTTTTTGGCGAATGGGGCGATACCGAACTCCGGGCGCTGGGTGCCTGGGCCGATGGCTTTCACGGGTTTGTGACGACACTATGAATCTCTGGACGGACTTGACTGCAGCGGCGCTGTTGGGATCGGGGCGTGGCTTTATTCCGGTGCCATTACCCGGCCAACTGAATGAGTTATTGACGGACGCTCCGGTAGAAGAGCGTCTGCTGCGCACGGCAGGCATTCTGGCAACGGCGCAAATAGCAGCATTGACCGTGAAACCGTCTCCTGAACCGGCCCCCGCATCGGCGCTGCTGGAAACAGCCTTGCCGGTGAATAAGCCGAAAAGTGTAGCGAGGCTGACCCGGATCATTGAAAAGCAGCAAGCACCACTGTTGGCCGAAGCCTGTTGTCTGCTGGCTGAAGCGGGGCGCTGCCTGCCGGTGCGCTTGTTGCCGCGTGCGCTGGAACTGGGTCGGCAGTCAGCCGCCTTGCGCGAGCCATTGCGGCGGGCGCTGGGGCAACGCGGAGCCTGGCTGGCGGCGCAGAATCCCGACTGGAAATTTGCTGCTTTGGCCAGCGTGGAACCGGATGAGCAGCGGATTTGGGACGAGGGTGACGTTCGGCAGCGCACCGCTTGGTTGCGGCGGTTACGAACGACAGATCCCGTCGAAGCGCGGCAGTTGCTTGAAGCGGCGTTTACCGGCGAAGCGGCGCGTGATCGGGCGCTGCTGGTGTCGGCGCTGGGCGAAGCGTTGGGGTCGGCGGATGAACCCTTTTTAGCGGCGACACTGGCCAGTGACCGCAGCAAGGACGTGCGTTCCGTAGCTGCCGCGTTGCTGTCGCGACTGCCCGCCAGTGACTTCGCCGGTCGGATGACCGCCTGGCTAGAGTCCTGCCTGCGCAGCGAACGTCGGAAGTTGCGCACCGTCACGGTCATCGAACCGCCGCTAACCTTTGCGCCCGACTGGAAAGCGGACGCCCTTGAAGAGTCGCCGCCAGCCGGGGTGAAAATGGGCGAACGGGCGTGGTGGTTGTCCCAGATGGTCGGTTATACGCCGCTGGTATGGTGGGAGGCGAAATTGGCGCTGACTCCGGATGGCATTCTCGCCTGGGCCGTCAAGAGCGAGTGGAAAGCGGCGTTACTGGCGGGATTGCGCACGGCGCTCAGTCGCCAGCCCGGTTATCCGGGCTGGACCACGGCTTTGCTCAAACGCGGCGGTTTTTCGCACCAGGAGGCGTTGGAATTGGCCCTGACCCTGGCTCCCGAAGAGGCCGATGCGGCGCTGCAACAGATTCTGGCGGATACCGATAACGCCGATCTAGCGGCGCAGATGATTGAAACCGCAGAGTTTATCTGGAGTCCGGCCTTGTGGCGGGCGGCGCAACAGAAACTACCGGGCTGGATGGGGCAACGCGACTGGCGATTTCAGCGAGCGCTGCCGCAACTTGCTTATCGGATTCCGCCGGCAGCGCTGGATGAGGCTTTGGCTACGCTCCCGGAAACAACGCCTTTTTTTGCTGACGCGCTTAACGAGTTCACCGCGATTGTG
>JAUPTV010000273.1 GCA_030917925.1 Pseudomonadota bacterium | reverse complement strand
TGGCTTCTTCCGGGTCGAAATCTTCGGAACGCTTGACCTTGATTTCAGCGGGAACCCGGTAAGCGTGATGGGCTTCGTCGTTGATGATGACCAGATTGCGGAAACGCGCCAGTTCGCCTAACACCCGGTTGCTAAAGGCTTTATCACTTTCCGGGCCGCGCTTCAGCACCGAGCGTTGCGGGTCTTCGCGGGGCATGAGTTGTTGCCAGTTTTCGATGCGCAACGCGACTTGATTAAGCCGTTCGCGCAGGGCCGGCGAGGGGCAGATGTTGAATTCGTCGTAGTAGTTTTTGGGATGGCCGGGTTGCAGGACTTGCAGTCGTTCCTTGACGGTCAGGCCGGGGGCGACGATGAAGACCGCTTGGGAAAATTCCCGGCGTTTGGGGAAAGTGACAGCATTCAGCACCTGCCAGGCGATGAGCATGGCCATGACCGTCGTTTTGCCGGTGCCGGTCGCCATTTTGCTGCACACCCGTTCCCAGGGGCCGTCATCGCCGGGTATCGTGATGCCTTGCCGGTAGTGGGGCGTACTCTCCACCCACCAGATCAGGGTTTCCATGGCTTCCAGTTGGCAGAAGTAGAACGGCAAGTCGCGGGCGGTGCGGTCTTGCCAATGTTCCAGCAGGCGGCGGGTGATGGAGGTGATGCCCGGATAGTCGGCGGTGCGCCATTCCGCAACCCGCTGGCGAATCGTGTTGACCAGGGGTAGCGCCACTTCTCGATGGGTGTTGTTGCGCAGGTCGAAGATGTCGTAAGCGGCAGGTCGGCGTCCATCAAATAGGGGCAATCCGCCATCCGGGCGGCGCTCCTTGCCCCAGTAGCGGGTTGGGGCAAGGTAGGGCGAATTGATGATCAGTGATTTGGGGGGATTGGACATGGCGGTCATTCTGTTTGAAGTTTCCCCTTTAGCAAAGGCAGGACTGTTCAATTCTACAACAGCATGGAAGGCCGCCGATTTAACCACCCCGGCGCTTCGCGCCACCCCTCCTTGAAAAGGAGGGGAAAACGGCCTCAGGTCAGGGATTTCCCCTCCTTGGTTAAGGAGGGGTGCCCCGTTAGGGGCGGGGTGGTTCGCTCCCCGCAAGGCCATGGCCCCGACAGAATTGAACAGCCCTGCCTTTTTCAAAGGGGAGATCTATATCAACGGGATGACTTTCAACGATTCAATGCCCCGGTCATCCACCAGTTTGACGGCGATGCGGCGGTTGTCGCCAGCGGCAAAGGGTAAAGAGAGCGTTCCTGAATAGGCGTCCAGCCGGGAGTGATCCAGCACGGCTTTGAGGTTGCGGGCGATGCGGTTCCAGCCGCCTTTTTGGTCGGCCATGGGCAGGAAAACTTGTCGGGGAAACAGGGAGCGGCCGTCGTAATCGGTATCGAGTAGCCATACCGCGATTTTGTCTCGACCGCCGGAACATAGTTCGCCGTTGGCAGTATCGAAGTAATCGAAACCGTGGACTTCGACTTCATAGAGGCCATCGGCGCGTTGCCGTAATTCCACGTCCGGTTGACCCACCAGCCAGAACGATTCGCTGCTGCGGTTTTTCTTCTTCAAATCCTCGGTTTGCAAGTCGGCGTTCATCTGCGCCTTGAGGACGGTCACGCCCGGCCACTTCGTTTCGTCAATATCCTTGGCGGCTTCCGGGTCAAAGGCGAACGCAGCAAAAACGATCAGGCGCGGACTGGGATGCAGGGTTTCGGCTTCTTGCAGGGCTAAATCAACTTGGCGGGGTTCGAGTGCGGCATGGGGCGGGCCGAAGGAAATGGCGACCCGTTCGCCGGTTTCGGCGGTTGTGCCAATGGCCTGAATGGCGTGAGCGCCGGGCAGGGTTTCGAGGTCAGCGAATTTGAGATGCTGTTTATCCTTGCCACGAATGCCGGTTTTGCGCAGTTCGTCGAGCCATTCATGGTGACGGGCCGATTCGCCAGCACGGGCAACGGCAGTGGTAGCCTGTGCGGGTTGTTGCGCTTCTTCGAGACTCAATACAGTGGGGAAAGGCACGGCTTCCACGGTAAAGGGACCAGTCACGCGCTGGCGTTGTTTGTCGATTTCCGGTTGGTCATACAGCACTTCGATGTCGGCGCGGGCTTGAATGGAAGCGTCCATTTTTTGCTGCATGGCGCGGCGGGCAGTGTGGAATTCGTCAAAGGGCTGGCGGGCCGCTTCGGGCCAGTCGTCGGGAAAGTTAAAAGGCACTTCCCATTCCGCTAAAACGCTATCCTGCGCCTGATTTAATGCTGCCAAAGCTGCTACTATTTTCGGGTGTTCCTGTTCATAGATAACATCGATTTCTTCGTTGTTGGCGATGGATTTCAGGGTAATGTGAGGAACCGTTTTGTAAAGGAAGCCGCCTTTGACGCCCTGTTCCGGGTAGCGCAATGGATAGTAGTTATAAAGGCCGGTGAGCAGGCGCTGTTTCGCCAAAGTCAGGGCAATCCGGGAGGTGTCGCAAGTAATCCAGCGTCGGCCCCATTTCTCGGCAACGTAAGCGGTGGTGCCACTGCCGCAAGTGGGATCAAGGACTAAATCGCCGGGGTCGGTGGTCATTAAAAGGCAGCGTTGGCTTACTTTTGGGGTCGTTTGAACGACATAAAACTTTGGATCACCGAAGCCGGCGATTGTTGTGTCTGTCCATACATTGCTAACAGGACTGACTGGAAAATCATCAAAAAATCTAACGTAGCGAAGTGTATTACCTATGGTTTGAAGTCTACGCGCATTTTTTAGCTGAGTAAGTCCTTTATGATTTGATTTAAATGTTCCTTTACTTGGTGTGTAGCGGATGCCTTCAAAATCAAAATGTAGTGTATCGCCCTTCTGTGCTGGCCGAGAACTTGTAATATTGTCTAATGTATAAAATTTTACTCCTACCGGTAGATTACCTGCATCTGAAAAACGAAATCGGCTTTTATTTTTATCTTCATACCATTCATAACTTCCCTGCGCAACATCAGAAAGTTTCTTCTCAATATAGAGATTCCGGTATTTGACAATATTCTTATCTTTGGCATACCAGATAATAAAGTCGTTGACTTTGCTTAGGAGATTCCCAGATGCGGTAGTTGTGGTGACATAACTGATTTGATTACAAAAATTTTCTCTCCCAAACACCTCATCCAACAAACTCCTGACCAAATGCACATTCTCATCCCCAATCTGCACAAACACGCTTCCAGACTCATGCAATAAATCCCTGGCCAGAAACAGCCGATCCCGCAAATACGTCAAATACGAATGAATCCCCAATTCCCAGGTATCGCGGAAGGCTTTGAGCGTTTCAGGTTCGCGGGTCAAATCCTCATCATCGCGGTCTTTCACATCCCGCTTATTCACAAACGGTTGAAAATTAGAACCGTATTTAATCCCATACGGCGGGTCGAGATAAATCATCTGCACCTTGCCCGCCATGCTTTCCTTTTGCAGCAAGGAGTTCATCACCAGCAGCGAATCACCGGCAATCAACCGATTCGCCCAACCCTTTTCATGCTGATAGAACTCAATCGCCTGGCGGCGCGGTTCTGGCTTAAACGGCGACTCGAATAAATCATCTTGGCGGGGAACATCCTGCGGCAACTCACGTTGCACCGCTTTCAAAATGGTCAACGGGTCCATCCGTTCATGGACATGCAGCGAAACGGTCTCGACGTCAAAACTGGTCTTTTCCGCCTTGCCCGTCCAATTCAGATAAGGCTGCGCCAGCCGCTTCAACTCCTCCAAAGCCCCCCGATACTGCTCCGGGTCATTGCTCGCCAACGCCGCATCAATCAACTGCTCAAGCTGCGCCCGGCCCGTATCGAATTGCAGCGCCGGGTCAATGTGCGGGTCATACGCCCAAGTCTGCTTTTCCTCCACGCCATCACTGTGGGAATTGACCAGACCCACCGGGGGATTATTCAGCCGCGTCTCCGGGTGAATATAAGTAGAGAGTTCCGGCGGTTTTTTAGTCTTTGATGCGGGAGTTTTAGCCATGAGAGTTTACTTTCTGATCATTTTTTCAACAGGGATCACATATTGTTGTAGATATAGACTGTTGTTGGCGTAAGCACTTGGCCAATGACGCAAAATGAAGAGAACACCACGCCAACAACGCCGAAAGCCAGTACCGCCGTACTGGCTGGGGCGACCACACCGCCAGCTACGACATTCACGAGGTTCTCGGCACCAATCGCTGCGGTTATTGCCGTAGCTAATGAACCTGCAATGAAGCAACCGAAACCCTCTTTAACATTCTCCGGCATCGATTCAGTATTAGGCGCATCTGCCACCGGTGCGCTACTTTCGTAAGCTTGAACCGGATTTAAACCGATCCATATAACCAGTAGAAATATTACGAAAAAGGTCAGTACACCGGTGGAGAAAAAGTTGCGAACGGTTTTAGGAGAATTAAAAATCTCTAACTTTATCATTGGGTCAGGGTCTCACGTGGGTAGTTGGAACGGGTTAGCTTCAAGCGGGCTGGACAGATTATTATGTTGCCGAACGCTGCTGAACCCATGACGAGATCCACCACGCCTTCCTGGGTGGGGAAGAGGCGATTGTGGAACTGTTTACGGGAATGAGTCAACAAATCGAAACCCACCGCGCCCGAGTCATGGAGCGCCTGAATATTTATGACGTAGCCGGTCTTACCCGCGCCGCGATCCGCATGAACTTGATCACCTCTGAATCCTGAACCGGTCACCGGACCAATGTTCACTCCTCCCCACCATTCCATGGCGGAGAGAGGTTGCCATGATGTAGCGCACATCTTGATTGTCAGGAGTGCGCGGCACCTGCAAGCCGCAGGGTCGCACCCTACCCTGCTACTCATGTCTTACGCCTCCCCTAAGGATTTATCCCCTACCAAGATTAAGGATTTTCCTGACCTCGCAAAGTAGGGTAGACCCGACTGTAATCACCGTCTGGAAAACTTAAAGTACAGCTCATCCCGTCAGAAAAGCTCCGAGGTGATTAGGAGATGAGTAACGTACAAGTCCTGTTAGTCGACGATCATGACCAGACGCGAGCAAGCTTTCGCCAGATCGTCAATTGTTTCAACGGTTTTCAAGTCGTCGCCGAAGCCTCGGATGGACACACAGCTATCCATCTGATACGCCAACTAAAACCGGATATTGCCCTGTTAGATATCAACACGCCAGGGATAAACGGGTTAAATACCACCACTCAGATCAAACAGTTTACTCCCGATACCCGGGTCATTATCTTGTCCTCGCACACGGGAAAAGATTACACCTTGGAAGCGTTTCATGTCGGCGCTATGGGCTATGTAAACCAACCCGCTCTCTCTAATGAACTGGAAAAAGCACTGCGCTCCGTCTCAAACGGCGAACGCTGGTTTAGTTCGGTTATTGCCCGTCAATTCCTGCAACGCGGCCCGGACCCCTTAGTCTCACTCTCCTGCCCGTCTCGTCTCCACACCTTCACTTCCTGAAATACTGTTAAAACCGCATTTGGGAGATCGTCATGAGCATTCGCATTCGGTTATGGTTTGGTTTTTTTGGATTAGCGCTAACGATCCTCATCATCGGCGGGATCAGTGGATTAGGCGTCCAGGACCTAAAAGGTCATCTCTCTGAAATCAGCAAAGCGAGCTTGCCTTCTATCCTCGCTCTTGATGTGATCAATTATGAGCGGATGGAAATTCGTACACAAACGCTCGCCGTCAAAGGGCTACCCGAATGGAGTTCTGAGGCGTCAAAAACCATCAACGCCGTTGCGCAACAGCGCGAAACGGGTTGGCGCACAATAGATGCTGCTTTGCAAAAATACGCGGCTTTGCCACAAACTGCTGAAGAGGCCAGTCTCTATCAGCAATTTGAACGGGAATACCGCGATTGGCGCACCGGCAACGAGCGGGTCGACGAGTTGATCAAGCGGATGGCTCAAGCTGCCAGCCCCGAGCAGTATGCACCACTGTATCAGGACTATGCACGGGCAGTAGCCGCGATCATCGCCCCCTCGGAACGCACCGGCACCCAGTTGATTAAATTGGTAGACCTTAACAAGAAAATTGCCGACACCACTGCGACAGAGGCGGCCGCGGACTCGCAGTTTTTGCTGATGATCATCATCATTATCATGGCGGTGGGCGCAGCGATTTCCGCAGTCGTAGGCTGGGTGATGTCTCAAGCGTTCGCCCAAATCAGGCAAACTACCGCTCAGGTGAGTTCAACTGCTGCTGAGATTACGCAAAGCAACACCCATCTCTCGCAACGCACCGAAGAACAGGCTGCCGCCCTGGAAGAAACCGCCTCATCGATGGAAGAGTTGACCAGCACGGTCAAGCAAAGCGCCAACAACGCAAACCAAGCTAATCAATTGGCCGGAGCAGCCCGTGACCAAGCCGAACGAGGTGGAAAAGTCGTTGATCAGGCGATTACTGCAATGGCAGCGATCAACGAAAGCAGCCGTAGAATCGCCGACATCATCAGCACCATCGACGAGATCGCCTTCCAGACCAACCTGCTGGCTTTGAACGCCGCAGTCGAAGCCGCACGGGCTGGCGAACACGGTAAAGGTTTCGCTGTAGTGGCCGGAGAAGTCCGCAAGCTGGCGCAGCGAAGCGCGGATGCCGCCAAGCAGATCAAGTCCTTAATTACCGACAGCGTTATGAAGGTCGAAGGTGGCGGCACGTTGGTCAGGGAATCCGGGCAGATGTTGGGCGAAATCGTTGATGCTGCCAAAAAAGTCAGCAATATCGTGGCGGAAATCGCCGCCGCCGCCCAGGAACAGGCGGCCAGCATCGAACAAGTCAACAAAGCCATCCTGCAAATGGATCAGATGACTCAGCAGAATGCTGCCTTGGTTGAACAGACCGCGAATGCCAGCCACGCCATGAACGATCAGGCCCACGACCTGCAATCTCGCATGGGTTTCACACTGGAAGCGATGCGGATGACCGCCAATACCGATGAACCTGCACTGCGTCATAAAGTACGCCTGACTCCGAAGCCAGGTTCTTCCGCGAAGCTGCAATCCAACCCTCGATCAGCCCCATTCCCATCGGCCCCGGTGGTCCCCGTTGCGGCCTTCGCGACTGTCGGCGATAGCAACTGGGAGGAATTCTAAATGCTTTTGACCAATGTCCATGATTGCCGCTCTGGAAATAACGCTTGGGAAATCCAGCCCGTTATCGTCAACTGCTGCCGTAATAGCGGCGCATTGCTCTGTAATCGCAACAAGGAGCTACTGTTATGAATAATACTGAGTGGTGGATCAAAGCCACGTTGAATAAAACTCCAATGTTCTGGTTTGATTCGGGAAATTTGAACATGAGTCAACTACCAGTCCCTTGTGTTACTTCTGAAGGAATAGCGCTACAGGATAATGCATATCAGGTACTGTTTGAGAATTCCCGCGACGCCATTTGTTTGATTGATGCTGTCACGGGTCGTATTCTCAAGGTTAATCAAGCCGCCGAAAAACTACTCAACCGGCCACGATGCGAACTCATCGGTTTGCACTACAGCATCCTGCATCCGCCTGGCGAGTGCGAGAAATACACGATGGCTTTTGACCAATATACCCACGAGGAAACCACTAGCATCAATACCGAGGTGTATACCGGGGATGGTCGGATCGTTCCGGTCGAGATTAACGCCAGTCTGGTTCAAATGCCTAATGGAAGTTGTGTATTACAAGGCTTTTTCCGCGACATCACGGAACACAAAGCCTCGGAAGCCGCAACTTATCTTTTGTCCTGCTACGACCCGTTGACCGGTCTGCCTAACCGATGGCAGTTTATCGAACACTTGGCTAATGCGCAGACCACGGCCTACCGCAGCGATTTATTCGGCGCAGTACTGTTAATGGACCTGAACGCCTTTAAGCGTGTCAATGATGCTTGTGGGCACGACTTTGGCGATCAGTTGCTCCAGGATGTAGCCATCCGCCTGAACGATATTCTACGTGAGGCGGATATCATTGCCCGCTTTGGGGATGACGAATTTGCGGTGCTATTGCCCAGTCTGGCTCACTCGATACAAATGGCGGCCTGGTTTGCCCAAACCGTGACTGACAAGATTCACAACGCCCTGGCGGCACCCTTCTCATTACCATACGGTGAGTATTCGCCCAATGTCCGCATCGGCGTCACCCTGTTTCCCCAGGAAGAGGAAACCGCTAGTAATCTGATTAAACAGGCTGAAACTGCCATGTACCGAGCCAAGGAATTGCACTGCGATACGGCTTGCTTCTTTGAGGCACCTATGCAGAAAGCGGTCGAGGCCCGTTTCGCCCTGGAAAGTGATTTGCGCCGCGCTATCGAGAAGAACCAGTTGCGCCTGTTCCTGCAACCGCAGGTGAATAGCCATGGCCGGATCATCGGCGCTGAAGCGCTGTTGCGCTGGGAACATGCACGGCGCGGATTAGTGCCCCCCGCCGATTTTATCCCGCTCGCAGAAGAAACCGGCCTGATCTTGCAAATTGGCGAGTGGGTAATGGCGGAAGCGTGCCGTGCTTCGGTCCGGTTAGCGAATGCGGGACAACCCCTGCGCTTGGCGATCAACGTCAGTCCCCGTCAGTTCCGCCACCCGAACTTCGTGGTCAGTGTGCAAGCCATTCTCGCCGCGACTGGCGCTGATCCCGCTAGCCTGACCCTGGAAATCACCGAAGGCGTGGTCATCGACGATGTGGAGGACACCATCGCCAAGATGCTCAAACTCAAAACGCTGGGCATCCGATTTGCCATCGACGATTTTGGTGCCGGCTACTCGTCACTCAGCTATCTCAAACGCTTGCCCATCGATGAATTAAAGATCGATAAAAGCTTCGTGCAAGGCGCAATTGATGACGCCAGTGATGCCGCGTTGGTGGAAACCATTCTGGCGGTAGCTCGGCATTTCAACCTGGGCGTAGTGGCGGAAGGTGTGGAAATCATCGAACAGGAGACCTTCCTTAAGGACAGCGGCTGCCAATGTTTCCAGGGTTATTTGTACGGACGACCTGAACTGGCCGAAACCCTGATTCAATCCAGACTGGCTAATCCCTTCAACACATTCCGTGATGGTGAACCACAATGATACATCAAAATCCCCTACCCATCGCTGAACAACTCGCGTATGCCAGTCTCCAGGCCCTGCGAGCTTATCTGGATGCCATCGCTGAACAGCGGCCTTATCAGGAACGGCGACAGTTAGCCCATACCTGGATGACCATGGCCCGCCAAAAGGTCAACCATCATCACAGTGATGGTTTAGACGCTTCGCTGCAGACTTCAAATGATTTCCAGCCAAGGTGATACCAAACAGGATTCCATCTCCCTATTTCCCCTTTGTTCAAGAATACAAGGGGGAACTTCATTTCAGGAAATCATGAACGGTCAACTGACGGAGCATTCTGATGATACATTTACTTGACCCCTCGGAAACCCTGGCGCACTGTCGTCGGCGACTCCTCTCAATCCGCTTCCTGAAACCGTCCAGAACACTCTGGTGGGTATTGATATTTCCCATCACTGCTCTGCTGTTCACGCCATTCACCAGCGAACCCCGGGTGATATCGGACAGTGAAGCGGCGTTTGGATGGGGAGTCCTGCTGGGACTAATGGCCGTCGGCCTGTTTCAGAGGCTGTATCCGCACCAAAAATTGCCAGTTGCAGATCATGTAAATGATCAGGCGATTCTTGAGTACTCTCACAAAATATCGCAGTCCTGCGAAGAACCGTTGCAACAGGTTATTCAAGAAACCGAACAGTCCGCGCTTGAAATCATCACTCAAGTGAAAGAACTTGACCACACCGC
>JAUPTV010000272.1 GCA_030917925.1 Pseudomonadota bacterium | reverse complement strand
TTCTCGTCAAGCGCTGCCGATTTGACGGCTTGCAGGATGCCGGCTTTCTGCGCCGCCGCCAGCCGTCCCGCATCCGAGGTCAGCAGTACATCGGCAGGAGTATTGATGCCCTCGCTTTGCAGGCGCTGCAACAGGGCTTCTTCCTTGCCGGTGACCAGATTGACCTTGATGCCGGTCTGCTGACTGAAGTCATCCAGCAAGGGCTTGATCAGGTCTTCCTTGCGGGCGGAGTAGATATTGACTTCACCGTTGGCCAACACCGGCGGCGCGAGCAGGCTGGTCAGCAAACCGATGACGGGTAAGAAAATACGGGGGTTGGATAATTTGAACATACGGGACTCCGGATATAGTGGGGTAGGGACATTCCACCGGACAGAATTCAGTGGTGAATGCTTTTTAAATGATATTTATTCTTATTTATAATGTAAAGTATTGTCTTAAAAATATTTAGTGGAGTAAACAGGGATGGTTCAAGTGGGGCGGTGCAGATGCAGATCACACAACCGGATAATCTGGCCGATGGATTGGGCTTTGTCGAAGTACCGGTAGTCAGCGGTAATCAAGGTGGTCTCTGTCGTATGCAGGGCGACGGCGTGGTAGAGCGTGTCAAACAAGTGGTGATTCAGGCGGATGGCGAGGTTACAGGCCGTCGCGTAAACCGTGGTGTCGTTGACACGGGTGAACGCCAGCGCCCGGAGCGCGACCATTTTTTTGATAGCGTTCGCCGGGCTAATGCGCGCCAGGACGCCAGCGATTTCCGCCTCCCAGTGGGCAGGTTGGTAGAGGGCGATATCCCCATTCTTCAAGGCATCCAGCAGAGCCAGTGCTTGGGGAACATCCGGTTCTTCAGGGTTTTCAGGAACGAACCATTTGATAGCAACGCTGGCGTCAATGACATAGCGAATCATGGCCGACCTTCCTCACGGGCAGCACGGAGTGCTTCAGCAGTCACGGGTTCGGTTTGGGCGCGTAACGCCAAAATCCGATCAATGGCTTCGCTTTGCAGTTGCTGACGCTGGGCGCGTTCCACCGCCTCGCGCATCAGATCGGCAATAATCGCGCTCTTGTTCTTGCCCTGGAAGGCTTCATTGAAGGCGTGCTTGACGTCTTCGGGGACGCTGAAGTTGACGGTAGCCATGTGAGGTACTCCTGATTTGTTGAAGAGTTCAACAAGTATAGCTAATGGTGCGGAGTCTTGCGAGGATGCTGATGACAACTACAAATGGAGACTTGGAAAGAAACGGAAAATTTACAGGATCGTAGTATTTCGGCGTTCCACAAGCTATATAAAGGCACTATGTTAGTTACCTCATGCTTAATCCGTCTAACCAAAGTCCAACTACTTTTACCGACCACTATGATTGTTCCCATTGAACCACCGTTACAAGGCATAGCCATTGACCGGTTCCATGCCTTGGCCAAGGCTCTGACTAACGCCCACCAACGCAACCACGAGGGCGATCTGCAAACTCTGTTGGTTGAAGACGTAGCTTGGGCACACGCTCATCTGGATCCGGAAACCACCGCTGTTATTGCCTATGAGGCGGCAGCGCGGGTGCTGGTGGATTTGGTGCGGTTGGGCTGGCAGGTTCGGGAGGAAGGCTACGGTCTTGAACTGGTCGCGGAACGTCCGCGCCTTAGTGGGTTAATCTTTTAAACTACTGATTAACAATAATGGATCTGCTCGCTTATTGGCGCTACGATAACTATCTTCGAGACCTTGATAAAGGTGCGGGCTTTCATTTTAATTCCAATCAATCAAGATTGCATACCGCAATTGACGTTGGTGAGCGTCTCTGGTTATTTACACGGGTTGTTAATGCGGGACGAAGCGAATATCGGTTACTGGCAAGATTGAACGTAGTTGCTAAAACAATCAATGCGCCGGATTACCGATATGGGCCTTATCGTGTTTGGGGTGATACGACATCTTCCCGCTACTTTAAGGTTACTCAAGATTCAAAAGACGATGTTTTTGAGTTGTTTCGATTGTTGGATTTTGATGGTGTAAGTTTAGCTAATAAAGACCGTACATCTCTTGCTCAAGCCTGCCAGACTATTCGGGGGCTAAAGCCATTAGCAAGTAACTTGCTGGAGTTGTTTTCAGAATCACTTCAAAATGAACCACGAGCAAAAGCCGTTCCAGATGAAGAGAAACTTGAGCAGGCAATTTATGCAAATGAGCCATCACAACTGGATTTTATTCTTGAATCACCGACTATTGCTTATACTGAGCCGCACAAAAACCAACTGCGGCAATCCTATGATCGAAATCGCCAATTAGTTCAAGATTTGCATAGCATTTATTCCGGGAGGTGCCAAGTCACTGGCCATGATAGCCCGTTACTTTATGGTGTACCGACGGCAGAAGCGCATCATATTGTTTATCGCTCTCGGGGTGGGGATGATGTAATAGAAAACATGGTGTTATTATCCCCTAACCTGCATCGAGCCATTCATGCCGCAGAAGCTCACTTTGACTACAACACGTTATCTTTTACTTTCTCAAATGGACGAGTTGAGCCGCTTATTTTAAATAAGCATTTACAAGCGAGGGAACTTAATCAGGCTAAGATGTAGATTAAAATAATCCTAGCCGAGCAAGTAGAGGGGGAGTATGACACTCAGCAAACCAGCAAATATAGTAGCAGCTATCCCCACTAGTATAAGATAAAATTGCTTTCTTCGATTATTTAAAATTTTATTCAACTCAGGTCTGGCATCCGTAATTTTATCAACTGCATCATTCAATTCATTAAAGTGATTTTCAATATCTTGGTAATACCTGTCTCGATCTTTATATGCTTCTATATTTTCCAAATCAGCAATCAGTTGTTGAGCTTTTCTGGCAACTGTCCGCAAGTCAATATAACTTGGGATAATCAAGGGAATTTCAACAAGGCGGTAGTCAATTTCAAATTGTTTAAATGCCTCTAAACGATCAAGAACACCGACTTCTAAAGCATCATAGATTGCACGTTTACAATGATTTGCGGCACGTTGCCAGTTCTCTTTTTCAGTCTCTGGCGATGGCGCTGAGAGCGCTTGAATAATGTGAAACCCTGCGTAACGCAACTCATTGACAGAAGGAACTACAAGTTCTTGGCTATGAAGACGCTCAATAAGTTTTAATTTAGCTTCCGCATGATTAAAAAGTACTGAAACCTTGTCTAATTCTTCTGCATTCATTAGTGTTCTAGCCTCCTGTCAAAAATTATAGCGCATAATAGCGGCCCTTCTTTTAGCGATTTCATCAGAAGTAATGAAACGCCCATTTTGCAAACTAATATTGCCCCTACTGTAAAGTACCGCTAAAAGCTGCCGGGCTTTATTTTGACGATTTTTTACGCTTTCTTCGGTAGGCGGCTTTGGAAAAAGCGAATTAAAATAGTATGTTAAATTCATAACTCATGCTCCAGTAATTCTGTTAAGCCGTAATTAAAACCCACAATTGATTCTGTGAGTGTAATTAATAAAGCTGATTCAAACGACCCATGATAGTCAATACCAAGGCAAAAATTCAAGTTTTTCCCAACGGCAAACTCGCCGCCAAGGTACATGCGGATCGGCTGCGGGCCGCGCTCAGTTTCAGCGACACCCAAAAGGAAGATGCGGTGCAGGAGAAAATCGCCGCCGACCGTCTGAACTTGCATCTCGACCAAACCTGCCTGACCGGCGAACCGCATTTGAGCGAGATCGTTAGCCGGATTCAGGCCCTGCCCTGCCATGTTGCAGCGATTTTCGACGAATCCACTATCCGCCTGCGCCAGCGTGATGCCGGGCGGAATTTGCCGATGAGTCCGTTCTGCCTTCGCTATGAGGTGAAACTGGATCGCCTGTCCGGGCGGATTGAACTGCGTCCGCAACCGGGTGAATCACCGTTCAGCGAATTTCTGCTGTTGATGAACGAGCTGGAAGGCACCCAGCGGGCGGTCACCCCCCAAGCCTATGCCGACGCCGAGATGCTGGCCAAAACCGCCGATGAAATCCTGCAAGGCGATCATCCGGCTGCCCGCTGGCTGTTTCTGGCCGACCGGGCGCTGCCGTCGGAAGCCGGAATGAAATCAGTGCGGATTTGGGAGCGGCGCGAGGGAATGCGCGATACGTTCCTGGCGGCGCGGGATTTTCGCCCGCTGGCCCGGCTGATCCGCCCGGTATTTGCCGGGTGCAATCTGAACGTGACCCCGGACCACATGAGCCGCCTGCTGCATCAAGGGGCGCGGCTGTTGGGTAGCGGTGTGCTGGACATTATCAAAACCCAAGACGGGTTGCCTGATCAGAAAAAGGTGGTCGGTTTCGCCGGTCTGCTGTTCGCGGCCCGCGATGTGCAACGCCGCTATCCGGGGGCGCTGGTGTTGTCAGTCGATCACCCGCTGGCGCGGCTGTGGCTGCGTACCGGAACCCGGACCCTGGCGGATCGTTGCGATTTGTTGGCGTTGTGGAAAGACGAAACGGCGGCGGTTTTTCACCTAATCGCAGTCGAGGTCAAGGCGTCGGACAGCAATCAGATTGAAACGACCCACCTGACTCACGCCGTCGAACAACTGCAAAATACTCTGGAAGCGGTTGATGATGGTCTGGCCGCTGCTATGTTGCAGCCCCGGTCGCCGCTTTCCATTCCCCGTTGCGAAATGCTGAAACAGACCCTGGCCCGCGCCGCGCAGACGCACTCCGGCGATGCGGCGCTGGATCGCGCCAACCGGTTGTGCTGGGGCGGCTGGCTGGTCGAACTGTTCACACCGGATGCCGGGAAACCCGCCCCGACCCTCCAAACCAGCGGCCTGATCGTGAGCGTGTTACTGCGCCGGGAAACAGTGGGAACCCTGGAACCACTCAGACCGGCGATTCAATGGCCGGTTATGCAGCGCATTCTCGGGTTGCCGGAGATTGATGAACTGTTGAACTGGGAACCGTCAGCGCCGACTGACGTTGGCGTAAATTCACCCAGTCCAGTGGTGAAAAGCGCTCCAAAACCGGTTGCGCCACCAGTCGCCATACCCATTCCTCCAACGTCCCCAAGCCCTGCCGTAGACCACATTCCGCCCGTGGTGAAACCCGCATCACCGGCTCCTGCGCCCGACGCCGATCTGACCTGGCCGCCACCGGTGAACGCCCTGGGTCTAATCGGCCAATATCAGGCGGTCGATCAGTTGGTCAAGCAGGCCCAGATGTGCAAAGCGTTGGGGAGGCGTTTCCCTGATACCTTGCTGGTCGGTCCCGCTGGCGTGGGCAAAAGCACCCTGGTTTGGAAAATCAGCGCCTTGTTGTTGAACCGCGATCCTTTATTTTTCAGCGGTTCCGGTCTGCGTCGCCCCGGTGATTTGCTGGAACGGTTGGTTCAGGAGGGCTTGGTGCCTAAGCCACTGGCCACGGGAACTGCACCAATTGAACCGTGCCTGATCTTCATTGATGAAGCGCATGGCATTTCACCTCCGGTGGCTACTGCCCTGTTAAGCGCCTTGGACGACCGGCGCGTCACCTCGATAGAAGGCGGTCTTTACGATTTTAACCGTGCCGTATTTCTGCTGGCGACCACCGATCCCGGCAAGCTGTCGGAAGCGTTTCAAAGTCGCCCCAGCAAAACCGCACTCCGCCCCTATACCCTGCATGAAATGGCCGGGATCATCTGGCTGCACGGCAAGGAATGTCTGGAGGGTGCGGAATTATCACGCGAATCCTGCTATGAAATCGCCGCTCGCACCCGGTGCAATCCTCGCCGTGGCGTCCGCGCCCTGGGCGAGACGTTGAGTCCGCATTACTTCGAATGCGCCATGCAGCAATCAGCCGATACCCCGTCTTTGCATCAGATCGCCGCGCTGATGACGGCTGAGAATATCGCAGACTTCTATGAAATCCAGGGCATTGACTACAACGGTCTTGACGATGTAGCGCGCCGCTTTCTGCGTTATCTGCAACAGCATGGTTCAGTGTCGGAATCGACCTTGCGCCAGACGCTGGCCCTGCCTCATCAGCAGGATTTCGTCGAAACGGCGGAATATCTGACCCGACTGGGGCTGATTGAAACCTCGTCGGCGGGCCGGAGCTTGACCCGGGAGGGGCGGCGCTATCTCAATGCCAATCCGCCGCCCGATCTGCGTAAGCGCATTTCACGGGCGATGTAGCCTCGCGGGCAGCGCGGAGTACTTTAGCAGTACGACCCGTCGCTGCTACCCTACCGCCGTGTCCTTCAAAAACTGCGCGAACTATTGTTGTACAAGTATTGACTAAGTTTGGCGTCAGCTTACCCCCCTCTGCGCCAAATCAAACAGGAACGAATATGACCCTGCCACTAGCAAACGCGACTCCGGACCCCACCACTGAACCCTGGCGTAACAACCTGCGCCACGAACTGGATGCTGAACTCACGGGTACCCGCCTTGTAGGGTGGTGGACGGGGCAGACGCCGCAAGATAATCCCGGACGGCAACCGGACGGTACGCTGACTTCGCTGCCGTTGCCGAATCTGGCGACCTGCACCCGCCAGCAGACGCTGGATTACTTCGACAATACCTGGACATTGACCGAGGTGCTGTTTTCCGGGCTTCAGGGTGAGGAAGCCTTCTTTCGCCCGCCCTGCCATCACCTGCGTCATCCGATGATCTTCTACTACGGGCATCCCCCAGCGCTGTACATCAACAAGCTGCGGGTGGCCGGTTTGATCGAAAAGCCCCTGAATCCGTACTTCGAGCAGTTGTTTGAAACCGGCGTGGATGAGATGCGCTGGGATGATCTGTCCAAAAACGAAATGCTCTGGCCGCGTATCCAGGAGGTCCACGCCTACCGCCAGCAGGTCTATCGCACGGTGCGGGAGGTGATCGAAACCCATCCTGGCCTGGCGCCCGGCCATCCGCCTATCCAGCAGAATCATCCCCTGTGGGCGCTGTTCATGGGCTTTGAGCATGAGCGGATTCACCTGGAAACCTCTTCGGTGCTGATCCGCGAATTGCCACTGACGCTGATTCAACGTCCCGCTGAATGGCCACGCCTGCATCCAACCGCTGAACAGACAACGGCAGGTTTTCCGCCCCAGGCAGGTCGCGAATTTCCGGCCAATGACCTGATTGACGTACCCGGTCAAACCGTCATTCTTGGCAAACCGCTCGATTGGCCTTCCTACGGTTGGGATAACGAGTACGGTCGGCGCGAAACCACGATCCCCGTGTTCCGGGCCAGCCGTTATCTGGTCAGCAACGGTGAATTCCACGCCTTCGTCACGGCTGGCGGCTATCGCGAGTCCCGCTATTGGTCGGCAACCGGCTGGGCGTGGCGCTCCTTTCGCAACGTCAAAGCGCCGACGTTCTGGGTGCCGGACGGTCCCGCCGGTCTGCACCGCTACCGGTTACGCACCCTGTTTGAGTTGATTGACATGCCTTGGGACTGGCCGGTCGAGGTCAATCACCACGAGGCTAAAGCCTACTGCGCCTGGCGTACCGAACAGGATGGAGTTGCCTACCGGCTGTCCAGTGAGGCCGAACATCAGGCGCTACGTTTCGCCCGGTCATCGCCAGCGACTACCTCCAGCGTCGAATCAGACCCCGTGATGAATTACGACGGCGCGGCCCTGGCGCAGGAAGGCAGTGCGAATCTCAATCTGGCCTGGAGTTCTTCCTGGCCGGTCGCTGCCGGACAACCGACCGAGGCGGGCTTTTACAATGTGTTCGGCAATGTCTGGCAGTGGCAGGAAGATCTTTTCAACCCGCTGCCCGGTGCAAAAGTCCATCCCTATTACGACGATTTCAGCACTCCCTGTTACGACGGCCAGCACCAGATGATCTTGGGCGGTTCCTGGGCATCTACCGGCGATGAAGCCAGTCGATGGGCGCGCTTCCATTTCCGCCCGCACTTTTTCCAGCATGTCGGGTTCCGGCTGGTGCAGAGCGACGGTGACGGCAGCGCGGTGCGGTTGGATGGGGCCGGTTCGGCGGGTCAGGTGTATGAAGATCCGCAAATTCTGAACGACTATCTGCTGCTGCATTACGGTTCGCCCCAGGAGCAAATGCCTTATGCCTTCGGGCCGCATGACGCCGTTGAATTCCCGGTGCGTTGCGCCCATTGGCTGCTTGATGCCGCCCGCGACTATGGGGTGCCGACCGGCAAGGCGTTGGACGTGGGTTGCGCGGTAGGTCGAGCCAGTTTTGAACTGGCGCGTGAATACCGGGAGGTGCTGGGTGTGGATCTGAGCCGCGCTTTCATCGATGCGGCGGATACGCTGCGCCGGGATGGCGAGCTGCGCTATTTCCGCAAGGATGAGGGCCAATTGGGGACTATGCGGAATGCGACGGTCGATCCCGCCATCGACCGGAGCCGGGTGAGTTTCCGGCAGGCCGATGCCTGTTCGCTGCCTGCCGAACTGATGGACCTCGACGCGGTGTTGCTGGCCAATCTGCTCTGTCGTTTGCCCAGTCCCAAAGCGCTGCTCGGGCGACTTGGCGGCCCACGGGGACTGGTCAAACCGGGCGGTCTGCTGGCGATTTTCTCTCCCTACAGTTGGCTGGAAACATTTACCCCACCGGAAGCCTGGCTCGGCGGTTACGAACAAGACAGTCAACCAGTCACCAGTGCGGCGGCGCTGCGTGAATTCCTGCAGGCGGAGGGATTCGAGTTGTTGCGCGAAGCCGACGTGCCATTGGTCATCCGCGAACATGCCCGGAAATATCAGTACATCGTGACTCATGCGCTGTTATGGCGGCGGCGATGACCGTCGATAACGCGATTCCATCAACGGGTTGGCAGGCGCGGCTGCAACTGGGCTTTCAACGTCGCGATCAGCGCACCATTCTGAGGCAATGTACGCATCAAGGCCCGCTACAGGTGCAGCGACCGTTCTATCCCGAGGGCGAAGCGGTCTGCCATGTCGCTATTCTCCATCCGCCCGGCGGGGTGGTCGGTGGCGATGAATTGCGCCTCGACGCCCAACTTGACGCCGGCGCTCATGCCTTGGTGACCACGCCGGCCGCCGGCAAATTCTACCGCAGCGCTGGTCCGATGGCGCTTCAAACCCAGCGCCTGACCGTGGCTCCCGGCGCGGTGCTGGAATGGTTGCCGCAGGAGAATATTGTCTATAACGGCGCACGTCTTCAGACCCTGACGCGCATTGATCTACAGGGCGACGCTCGTTTGCTGGGTTGGGAAATTCTTTGTCTGGGGCGACCGGCGGCCGGGGAAAAGTTTACGGTCGGCGAATGTCGGCAAACCCTGGAACTCTGGCGCGATGACGAGCCGCTCTATCTGGAAACCAGTCGCTTGATCGGCGGCGATCCGGTATTCAATGCCGCCTGGGGTTTGCAGGGTCAACCGGTGACCGCTACATTATTAGGAGCGCCGGTACTGCCGGGTATGGTTGACGCCCTGCGCGAACAGTGGCACGCGCTGACGGTCGGTGGCGATGAAATGGTCACGGTGACGGCCATTGATGGTGTGCTGATCGGGCGTTACCTCGGTCCTTCAGCGGCCCACGCCCGCCACTGGTTTATTCTGGCGTGGAGTTTGCTGAGACCCTTGCTGCTCAACCGCCCGCCCTGTCCTTCCCGTTTCTGGAATACCTGACATCCTGCGAGGAACCCCATGGAATTGATGCCCCGCGAAAAAGACAAGCTATTGTTGTTCACTGCTGGCCTGCTGGCCGAACGGCGCAAGGCCAGGGGATTGAAACTCAACTATCCCGAAGCCGTCGCCTATCTGTCCTGCGCCTTGCTGGAAGGGGCGCGGGAAGGGCGGAGCGTCGCCGACCTGATGGGTCATGGTCGTACCCTGCTGACCCGCGATGACGTGATGGACGGTATCCCGGAGATGATTCCCGAGGTGCAGATCGAAGCCACTTTCCCGGACGGCACCAAGCTGGTCACGGTGCATCACCCGATTCCCTGAGGAGAACCCCATGATTCCCGGTGAAATCATTGCCGCCGATGGCGAGCTTGAACTGAACGTCGGTCGTCGCCTCACCCGACTGACCGTGGCGAATACCGGCGACCGGCCGATTCAGGTGGGTTCGCATTACCACTTTGCCGAAACCAATCCCGCGCTGCGCTTTGACCGGGTATTGGCGCGAGGAACCCGGCTGGACATTCCCGCCGGTACCGCAGTCCGCTTCGAGCCGGGCCAGGAACGCGAGATCGAACTGGTGGACTATGCCGGTGCCCGGCACGTTTACGGCTTCCGCGCCGAAGTCATGGGACCACTGGAGAAGCCGTTATGAGCCGCATTGACCACCGCGCTTATGCGGAGATGTACGGCCCTACGGTCGGCGACCGGGTGCGATTGGGCGATACCGAATTGTGGATTGAAGTCGAGCGCGACCATGCCATTTATGGCGAAGAGGTCAAGTTTGGCGGCGGCAAAGTCATCCGCGATGGCATGGGCCAGTCGCAGCGCTCCCAGGCGGGCGGCGCGGTGGATACGGTGATTACCAATGCGCTGATTGTGGACCATTGGGGCATCGTCAAGGCCGATATTGGCATCCGGGATGGGCGTATCTGCGGGATTGGCAAAGCCGGTAATCCCGATGTGCAACCAGGAGTCACCATTATTATCGGTCCCGGCACCGAGGCGATTGCCGGTGAAGGCTTGATTGCCACGGCAGGCGGCATCGACAGCCATATTCATTTCATCTGTCCGCAACAAGTCGAGGAAGCGCTGATGTCCGGCGTGACCACGATGCTCGGCGGCGGCACCGGACCCGCGACCGGCACGAATGCGACGACCTGTACGCCCGGCCCGTGGCATTTGCGGCGCATGTTGCAGGCGGCGGAAGGGTTGCCGGTCAATCTCGGTTTCCTCGGCAAAGGCAACGCCAGCCATCCGGGGGCGCTGGAGGAACAGTTGAACGCCGGGGCGATGGGGTTGAAGCTGCATGAGGATTGGGGAACGACCCCGGCGGCGATTGATAACTGTCTGGCGGTGGCGGAACGGTATGACGTGCAGGTGGCGATTCATACCGACACGCTGAACGAGTCCGGCTTTGTCGAGGATACGCTGGCGGCGTTCAAAGGCCGGGCGATTCACACCTACCACACCGAAGGCGCGGGCGGTGGCCATGCCCCGGACATCATTCGAGCTTGCGGCGAACCGAACGTGCTGCCGTCTTCCACCAATCCCACCCGGCCGTACACGGTCAATACCGTGGATGAGCATCTGGATATGCTGATGGTTTGCCACCATCTCGATCCCGGCATTCCCGAAGATGTGGCTTTTGCGGATTCGCGTATTCGCCGGGAAACCATTGCCGCCGAGGACATCCTGCACGATTTGGGGGCGTTTTCGATGATCTCCTCCGATTCCCAGGCGATGGGGCGGGTGGGCGAGGTGATTACCCGCACCTGGCAAACCGCGCACAAGATGAAGGTCCAGCGGGGACACCTCCCGTCCCCAGTACTCAAAACGCCCACCCTCCTGGTCGATGACCGCGCCGATAACTTCCGGGTCAAGCGCTATATCGCCAAGTACACCATCAATCCCGCGATCACGCATGGCATCAGCCATCTGGTGGGTTCGCTGGAAGTGGGCAAGCTGGCCGACATTGTGCTGTGGCGGCCAGCCTTTTTCGGGGCCAAACCGTCGCTGATTATCAAGGGCGGCTTTATCGTCGCCGCGCCGATGGGCGATGCTAATGCGTCGATTCCCACGCCGCAGCCGGTGCATTATCGGCCCATGTTCGGCGCATTCGGCGGAGCGTTGGCGGCGACCTGCCTGACCTTTGTATCCAAGGCGGCGCTGAACAGTGGATCGCTGGACGCGCTAGGTTTGCGCCGGATGCTGGCGGCGACTTGCCAAACGCGCTCCATCGGCAAGCGCGACTTGATCCACAACGATTACCAGCCGGTGATTGACGTCGATCCACAAACCTATGAAGTGCGGGCGGATGGGGTCTTGCTGACCTGTGAACCGGCCTCGGTGTTGCCGCTGGCGCAACGGTACTTTTTGTTTTAAAGCGCCCCTCTCCCGTAAGCGGGAGAGGGGTTGGGGGTGAGGACGTGGGTGAAGTTGTGGAATTAACGATTGTTGAACGTCTGTGCGAGTCGTTGCCGGTGGAAATGACGTTGACCTTGCCGTTTGAACAGCGGCAAAAAAGCCGGTTGCGAACCCGGTTGGATAATGGCGTGGATGTCGGCCTGTTCCTGCCGCGTGGCACGGTGTTGCGCCACGGGGACTTGCTGCGCACAACTTCCGGGCTGGTGGTTGAAGTTCAGGCAGCGCTGGAGAGTGTGTCCACTGCTCAGACGGATGATCCGCTGTTGCTGGCGCGGGCCGCTTACCATCTCGGCAATCGCCATGTCCCGTTGCAAGTCGGTCCCGGCTGGTTGCGTTATCTCCATGATCATGTGCTGGACCGGATGGTTCAGGAACTGGGATTGGCGGTCATTAGCGAGCAGGCACCGTTTGAACCGGAAGCGGGTGCACAGGGCGAGGTGAACGTCCATCACCATCACCACGACCATCCGGCCTAACGTGTCGCATCCCGCACCCCCGAATCTTCTCCCGCAAGGGGAGAGGGGCATCTCTCTGGCCTTGCCGCGTTTGTTACAACTTTGTAGTCCGGCCTTGCCAGTGGGCGCTTACGCCTATTCGCAAGGGCTGGAATATGCGGTCGAGCGTGGCTGGGTGCGGGATGAAGCCAGCGCTGGTGACTGGATTCTCGGCCTGCTCAACCACAGTCTGCGGCGGCTGGATGTGCCGGTATTCGCCCGGTTGTATGCCGCATGGCAGGCCGGGGATGACGTGGACATTCGCCGTTGGAACGCCCGGTTATACGCCTCACGCGAGGCGGCGGAATTGCAGCGGGAGGATCAGCATCTCGGTGCAGCACTGGCTCGATTGCTGACGGATCTGGGCCTCGCGGAGGCTGCGCCGTGGCAGAAGGCTCCTCGGGCGTGCTTCGCAACGCTATTCAGTCTGGCAGCGGCGCGGTGGGAAATTACGTTGCCGGAAGCCGCAGCCGGTTACGCCTGGGCGTGGGTGGAAAATCAGGTCGCGGCGGCGACCCGGCTAATTCCACTGGGGCAGACCGCCAGCCAGCGGTTACTGGTTGCCGCCGGTCCAGCGTTGGTCGATGCGGTGCAGGAAGGATTGGCGCTACCGGATGGAGAGATTGGCGCGACCGCGCCAGGGTTGGCGCTGGCCGGGGCGTTGCATGAGACGCAGTATTCGCGGTTGTTTCGGTCGTGAAGAGGTTCCGGCAGAGCAGTCAATGCTGATCTTTAGCAGCGCCAGATAGCGGCGGTCAAGCGATTGCAGACGGCCCAATTCATTGGCAATCTGGCAACCCCGTTACGCACCGGCTTAGCCAGAAAATCGCAGGTCCTGGCTATCGCCTTGGCGATTCGCGGTGTCCAACCGCCATCGTCAAGACGCTTCCAGGGCAGCGTGATCAGGGTTGCGCCAGCGCTTGTAACACCGACCGCAAGCTCAGCCACCATTGTTCCAGCGGGCGGCGGTTGGGCAGATCCACCATGTCCGGCATGAGCTTGATCGGGAAATTGCTCACCTTCCCTTCCACCAGTCCGGCGAATACCCCCCCAGCGGAGCCGCGCTCCAGTTCTTCAGTCAGGAAGTCGATGCCATGCGCCGCCAGCCGGGTGGCGAGAATCCGGTCAAAGGGCGAGGGATTGCCGCCTTGTTGAATGTGGCCGAGGATCGCTTGCCGCACGTCAAACAGACGGTTACTTTCCTGATCAAACAACCGCGCCAAAAAGTCGGTGGTGTATTGCGGATTCGCCTGTTCATTGCGAATGGTCAGATAGAACCGCCGCCCGGTGCGGAAACTGGTGAGCATTCGCTCCACATCCGCCTGCAAGTCTTTGAGCGTAATCCCTTCTTCGGGCAGATAGATGCGTTCCGCGCCGCCCGCCAGACCGCTCATCAGCGCCAGATAGCCGCAGTGTCGCCCCATCACTTCGACAACAAAGCAGCGTCGGGCTGCCGTCGCAGACTGTTTGATGCGATCCAGCGCTTCCACAATCACGTTGAGCGCCGTGTCTGCGCCGATACTGAGTTCCGAACCGGGCAGATTGTTGTCGATGGTGGCCGGCAGGCAGATCATCGGGATTTTGAAGGCTGGATAACGGTCACGCTCGCTATGGATTTTGTAGATCGCTTGATAGGCTTTCCAGCCGCCAATCACCAGTAACCCATCCACTTGGTGGGTCTCCAGTGTGCGGGCGACGGTGTAAAGTTGTTCAGTCGTGGGAACGTACCGGGTTGAACCCAGTTCTGCGCCGCCCAGAGCCGTCCAGCCTTCCACATCGCCCCAGTTCAGTTCCTCAATCTTCCCGTTGATCAGCCCCTCAAAGCTGCCGCGCACTCCCAGCATAACGTGACCGCGATCCCGCCCCAGACGCACAGCAGCGCGAGCAGCGGTGTTCATGCCCGGTGCCAGCCCGGCGCCATGCAGAACCGCAATCCGGCGCGGTTGTGTCGTTGGCGTGACGCTGGGCAGCGCCTCGGCCATTTTTTTGAAAATGTCGAACATTGCGGTGAAGCTGCCGCCCCGGATGTCCATGGCTTTGGCGTAATTCTTTTCGGCGATGGTGGCTGCGACCGCCCGGGTCTTTTCCACACACTGCATCAGCGGGGCGCGATGGATACGGTTAAAACGCACACCAATCAGTTGCGGTTCGCTGTCCGGGGTCGCCGCTAATAATTCCTCAACGGCAGCATGGCCGACCAGGGTGCTCATCCAGCGGTCGTAAACGCTGGGCGTTCCGCCACGCTGGACATGGCCGAGAATCGTCACGCGGGTGTCTTCACCCAATCGCTCCTCCAGCACCTGCCGCACATAGTCGCCGCTGATCGGATGACCTTCCTGATCCGTAGCGCCCTCGGCAACGACCACGATACTGTCCCGGCGTCCGGCGGCGCGGCCATGGCGCAGCATTTCGCACATCCGGTCTTCCCAGCCGACCGGCGGCGGATTTTCGGGAATCAGTACATAGTCAGTGCCGCCGGCGATGGCGCTGGTCAGGGCCAGATAGCCGCAATGTCGCCCCATGACTTCGACGACAAAGCTGCGCTGATGACTGGCGGCAGTGCTGGTCAGGGCGTCAATGGCCTCGGTGATTCGGTGCAGGGCGGAATCCGCGCCGATGGTCATGTCGGTGCCAACCATGTCGTTATCGATGGAACCGACCAGGCCGACGATCATCAGAGCCGCATGATCGCGGGCGGTGGCTTCATCAATTTCACCGGCTTGCACCAGTTCGGCCAATAACTCCGGCCATTCCTGGCGGAAGGTGTTCGCCCCGGTCAGGCTGCCATCGCCGCCGATAATCACCAGACGGTCAATGCCGGACTGGAGCAGGTTGCGGGCAGCGCGGCGACGGCCTTCCCGTTCGCGGAACGCCGGGCAACGGGCAGTGCCGATCACCGTACCGCCCCGATGCAGGATGCTGCCTACATCGTCCCAGGCCAGCAGGCGGATGCGGTCGCCGCCGTCCACCATGCCTTGATAACCTTCGTAAATGGCGTGAACAGCGACGCCCTGGTGGATAGCAGTGCGCACGACGGCGCGAACGGCAGCGTTCATGCCTTGGGCGTCGCCGCCGCTGGTCATGACGCCAATGCTGATTGGGCGGCTCATGGCTGAATTTCCCTCTGCTGAATGTGGAAGCCGGATTAAATTGAATGGGGTAAGGATAGCGCTTTTATTAGCAGTATCCGGGCAAATCGGGTAATTTTGCCGCATTTTCCAACTTCCAGTTACATTCCATGGCGTATTCCAATCAACCCGAATCGATTAAGACGCTCGGCGATGCGTTGCGGGGGCAGTGGATCGGGAGACTGAAAACTCTCGCGGCGCTGGCCGGCGAGGTCCCCGATAAACTCGAACGCGAGGCCAACTTGATCGCCTTTATTCAGAGGTGCCTCAACGGCCCTCCCGACCAGTCAGGCAAGGTTGAGAACGATCCATTGCCAGGCTTCTGGCGCAGGCTGGATCCTCTTCAGCAGGCGGCGGTCGCCGAAATTGCTCACGGTCCCGTTCCGTACTTCGACGCCTATTGGTTTGCGGCGAAGTATGGTCAGTTGCCGGATTGGGGCGGGGACAGTCGCTTCGGTTCTGGCGATCCCCCTTCACTACTGTCCTTGTTTTTCCACGAAAAAGTCATGCCGGAAGACCTGCGGCGGCGTTTCCGCGCTTTCGTCCCGAAGCCGTCCCCGGTGGAGTTACCCAGCCATCGCGAAATTCCTGGCGAGTGGCCGGTAGAGCGCTTTGTTCAGGATGAAACGACCCGGCGGCGGCAGAAGGTCAAGCAGACCGCCGCCATCGTCCAGCGCCGGACTGACCGGGAGGCGCTCCATGATTTGAAGGTCCTGTTGCGACTGATTGACGCTGGCAAATTGGTCGTCAGCGACAAGACTCATCAGCCGGGATCGGCAATGTTGCGCACTCTGGACGGTCTGCTGCTGGGCGGGGATTTCTATGACGATAGCGACTATAGCGAAGACGAGAAGATCGGAGCGATCAAGCCGTTTGCCTGGCCGATGCTGGTGCAGGCGGGGGGATTGACGGCGCTGAGCGGCAAAACGCTGCAACTGAGTAAAGCCGGGCAGAAAGCCCTGACAGATCCGGCGGAAAATACGATTGCGCACCTGTGGCGGCGCTGGCTCAAAACGACGGTTCTGGACGAATTGCGGCGGGTGGATGTCATCAAGGGGCAAACCGGCAAGGGTAAGCGGGGCCTGACCTCGGTGGCACCGCGCCGCGCCGCGATTGATCAGGCGCTGACCCGTTGTCCGCTGGAACAGTGGGTAGGGATTGACGATCTGTTTCGGCAGATGCGAGCCAACCGGGCCGATTTTGAAGTCACCCGCGATCCCGACACGCTGTCGATTTATTATCCCAATTACACGGTGGGCGATTACCATGATCCCTGGAAGATTTTCCAGGCCCGCTATACGCTCTGTCTGCTGTTTGAATATGCAGCAACGCTGGGGTTGATCGATGTGGCCTACATTCCGCCCCATGGCGCCCGGCAGGATCACCGGGAGATGTATGGCATTAGCGATCTGCCGTTGATTAGCCGCTATGACGGCTTGTTGTTCATCCGTGTTAATGCCCTGGGGGCGTATTGTCTGGGGCGGGCTGACCGTTATGAACCGGCTATCCTGGAGTTTTCGGTCGCTGTTGCGCCGCGGGTGCGCGTCTTGCCGAATCTGGAAATCACGGCCATCGGTGAGCCGTTGGAACCGGCGGATGTGATGCTGTTGAACAGTTACGCCAGCCAGACTGCCGATAAGGTGTGGAAGCTGGATCAGGCGCGGTTGCTGGAGGCGCTGGAGGAGGGGCACGACCTTACGGTGCTGGGCGAATTGCTGGCGTCATTGAGCGGTCAGCCGTTGCCGGAGACGGTGGAGCGGTTTCTGGCGGATATGACGGCCCGCGCTCGCAGTCTGAAAGTGCAGGGACCGGCTTTGCTAGTTCAGTGTGAGGATACCGTACTCGCGACGCTGATCGCCAACGACAGCCGGACCAAACCGTTTTGCCTGTTGGCCGGCGAGCGCCATCTGGCGGTCTTTGCTGAATGCGAAGCCCGGTTCCGCAGCGCCTTGCGTAAATTAGGCTACAGTTTGCCGAAATGAGTGATTACATTCCGGAAAATCCCCTGATCGTGCAGAGCGATCAAACCGTCCTGCTGGAAGTGCATTCGCCGCGCGCCGACGCCGCGCGCGATGCTTTGGTGTCTTTCGCGGAACTGGTCAAAAGTCCCGAGCATATCCATACCTACCGCATTACGCCCCTGAGCATCTGGAACGCCCGGGCCAGCGGGTTGAGCACCGGGCGGATGATTGCGACCTTGCGCGAGTACGCCAAGTATCCGGTGCCGGAGGGCGTCGCGCAGGAGATCGAGGGGCTGGGTCGGCGTTATGGGCTGGCAGTGATTGATCGCGATGAGGCCGGACTACTTCTGCGGGTAGCCGATGCGCCGCTGGCGGAATTGCTGGCTCGCGACCGGCAGGTTTCCCCGTTACTGGGGGAACGGCTGGGCGACTTGGCGTTTCGCGTCCCGCTAGGTGTGCGCGGCCTGCTCAAACAGGCGCTGGTCGCTACCGGTTATCCCGCCGACGATCTGGCGGGTTACAACGCCGGTCAGGAATTGCCGGTGACGTTGCGCGCCCTGACATGCGGTGGCGAACCGTTGCTGATCCGCGACTATCAGCGGGCGGCGGCGGCGGCGTTCTACCGGGAAGGTCGGGCGCAGGGTGGCAGTGGGGTGATTGTGCTGCCCTGCGGCGCGGGTAAGACGATAGTCGGTTTGGCGATCATGGCGCTGGTGCAGGAGAACACGCTGATTCTGACCACCAGCCAGACCTCGATGGAGCAATGGCGGCGGGAACTGCTGGACAAGACCGATCTGCCCCCGGATGCGGTTGCCCAATACAACAGCCAGCGCAAGGACACCGGGCCGGTGACCCTGGCGACCTATCAGATGTTGACCTGGCGGCCCAGTCGGGATGGGGAGTTTGTCCATTTCGGGCTGTTCCATGCCCGGTCCTGGGGGCTGATCATCTATGACGAAGTGCATTTGTTGCCTGCGCCGGTGTTCCGCATTACTGCTGAATTGCAGTCACGGCGGCGGTTGGGCCTGACCGCGACGCTGATTCGCGAGGATGGGCTGGAGAAGGATGTCTTCGCGCTGATCGGGCCGAAGCGCTATGACGCGCCGTGGCGGGAGTTGGAAGGGCAGGGCTGGATCGCCGCTGCCGATTGTATGGAAATTCGCGTGGCCCAGGGTTCCGAGCGGGATATGGAATACGCCTTGGCCCCACGCCGGAATCAGTTTCGCGTCGCCGCCGAGAATCCCCGCAAGCGGGCGGTGGTGCTGGACTTGCTGGAACGGGAAGCCGGGCATCGGATTCTGGTGATTGGAGAGTACATCAGCCAGTTGGAAGAACTGGCGGCAGATACCGGGTTTCCGCTGCTGACCGGCAAGACGCCGCAGAGTGAGCGGGAGCGGCTGTATCAGGGATTCCGCGAGCGGACCATTCCAGGGCTGGTGCTGTCGCGGGTGGGGAATTTCGCGGTGGATTTGCCGGATGCGGATGTGTTGATTCAGGTGTCGGGCAAGTATGGTTCGCGGCAGGAGGAAGCGCAGCGGTTAGGGCGGGTGTTGCGGCCCAAGCAGGATGGGCGGCGGGCGCGGTTTTATACCCTGGTCAGTCTGCGCACCTGTGAGGAGGATTTCGCCCGGCATCGGCAACTGTTTCTCACCGAGCAGGGGTACAGTTACCGGATTGAGGGGGGGTAGCCACTGGGTTGTTGATGGTTGGCAATGCACAGTTAAGGGCGGAACACATCATCCAGGCTGTCGGCATCCAAAGCGCGATCAAACCAGGACTCAATTTGCTCCTTATTAGCGGAGCCAATCTGCGCTACTACCTCATTCGGCAACACGCCAAAATGCCGAACCAGCAAACGCTGTAGTAATAGGGCCTCTCCCTTCTCGACGCCCTTCTCGACGCCCTTCTCGATGCCTTTCTCGATGCCCCGTTGCTCATGCTGGAAAGCCCAGGTCTCAAACCGTTCAGCCAGTGTCATTTTCAACTCCTTCAAAGTATGAACCTTAGGTAATACCAAGCGATTTTGGCTATGTTGCAGCACCATCGCCCGAATCCAGATAGCGAAAATCTGCTTGAGTTCCGGTTTGCCCGCCAGCCACCCATTCAGCACATCAATCAGCTCCATCAGCGACTCGACGCTGTCCGGGCGCTCAAACCGGATCGCCGCCGCCACCAGATTCTTCATGGTCGCCAGTTTAGCGACATCGTATTGATTCTCATTGATCAGCAGATATTCCAGGTGCGGCGTGTACTTCGCCAATAATCCCGGCGTTTTGGGAATTAGATCGGCGATGTTCGTCTTGGCCGTCCACTTCCCGTCGCCGTTATACAGCACAATGGGCAGCACTGGCGGCAATTGGTGCTCTTCCAAAACCTGCTTCTGCTTGATCAAATCCTGATACAAGAGACCGACATAGGTCATCACGCGCACCGCCATCCAAGCGTCGACCGTGCTCTGGAACTCGATCAGGATGTAGAGGTAAACCCACTTCTCTTTGACCTTGACCCGCCACACAATATCATCGGCCCGGTCGCGCAGATCATCGGTGATGTAGCTCCCCGATACCCGTTCGAGCGTATGGTAATCCAGGCTGTGCAGCCATTCATCCGGAATAAAGCCCAGAATCAAATCCCGCACCACTTCCGGGGCGCTGAACAGCGTCTTGTACGAGGGGTCGTCATTTTCGTGACTCATGGGCATAACCTGTCAGTTCGCCACGACGGGCACCGCGTTCAACAGCGCCTCAGCCTTTTCCAAGCGCAGTTCCTGATCAATCATCCCTTTCTCATCGCGCAGCCGTTGCATCGCCTTTTCCAGATCCTCCACCAGATTAATTTGTGCCAGCGCCTGCTCGGTTACTTTCTCCAAAACCTCCCGGAAATAATCAGCAACCTGGTTCATATAGTCGATCAACGTTTTAGCCAGTGTCATTTTCAGCGTCTTTTTGTAACCGACCGCCGCGACGTTCTTGATGCCATCCAGCGCCCGGTCGAGCAAACCGGTTTGATCAGCATAGCGCGTCAGGCCAAATTCCCGCGCTTTCACCGTCAAATAACCCAGCAGCAGCGTCGGCACACTGAACCAGCCCATGGTCAGCACACTCCCGATAAACGCCAGCGGCATAATGTGTTCCGCCGTGACCCGCGTCAGCGGCGAGGCGTAGGGCGGTAACTGAATATCCAGATCAGCCAGCAGTTGCGTCGAGTAACTCTGACCCGCGCGGACCTCGCCCTGAATTGCCCGCAGCAGACGTTCCAGCAGAACCTGTACCGCCGGTTGCAGGGTCTTGGTCAGCTCCTCCTCAATTTGTTGCTGGACATGCCCTTTCTTTTGTAGCTGTTCCACCGGGCAACCCTCAATGAAAACCTCCAGCCGTTCCTCACTGTGATCGATCAAATCGCGCAAGGCTTGCACGGTTTCCTGCAACTGTTGCCGACTCCGGTTGCGCAATTCGCTCTTCTTGGCCATCTCCTTACGCCGCGCTTCCTGAATCTTCACTCGCAACGCTTCACGCTGTTCTGCCGTTTGGGTTTTCAGTTGCGCCAGAGCGGCGCGTTCCAGCGCGACCTGATGACGGAGCGCCTCGACCAGTTGTCGTTCATGTCGCTGGCTGCGCTGCTCCAGCAACACGGTCTGGCGTTCACGAATATAGCCGTACAACACGGTTTTGAACGCCTGGACGCCTTCCTGACTCTTGTTCGACAGCAGGAAAATCCGGTCACTGCCAATATGGGCACCAACACGCTGACACAGGATTTCCCGATCTACGGGGTTGTCCAAAAGATCGCTATGGGTAATGACAAAGAACAAATCCTGCAAATTCGCTTTGCTCAGCGCGACTTGCTGAATGAAGTTGATTTGCGTCTGATTCAGCGCCGACACGTCGGCATTCATCACGAAAACCACCAGATCCGCTTGCACGGTTTCCGCTTTGGCGCTGGCGATTTGGTCAGTGTCATTAAAGCCGGGCGTGTCGATGAACAGTGTATGCGGCGGCAGATCCAGTTGCGGTGCCCGGTAGTCGATGCGCGGCAAATTCTGCGTCGAATTTTGTAATGCGGTAATAGCGGCTGGTCCCCGATACTCCTGATAGGCACCCGTCTCGGTCTGGATGATGGCGACCGGTTCAGCCACTTGGCCCTGACCGAGGGAGACCACCGTTTTCGTAGTCGGAATGGGCTGTTCCGGTAACAGGGGTAAGCCCAACAGACTATTCTGGAGACTACTCTTGCCAGAATTCCATTCCCCCACAAACGCGCAGGCCAACTCGCCCTGCATGGGTGGGAGGTCAATGTTGAATTGTTGAGCGGTTTCCAGCAGGTCGTGCCGCAGACTGTTCATGAATAGAGGTTCCCTGATTCATCAATGGGTTATCGTGCTAAACACCTTCAAATCCTGTTATGCCGACTAGCGCTTGTGTCTTGCCTGTCATTTTTTAATGATAGACTCGCAAACGCGCCAATGCCAGGTTTTCCGGTCAGCGCAACCCGAACACTTCCTTATGAAATGAACACTGCTTAACGTTTCATCAGACGCCTTCCCCTTTGCAGGGGAAGGCTGGGGGGAGGGGAGTAATCGCTGCTTTGGTGAATCAAGTCGCAGGTTCGAGAGTCGGCTTCAGTACCGGTTCCTGGATCGACGCCTGCGCTACCTCACGCCGTTGGAGTTCCTTAGTGACTTGCGTCTGCACCATCTGGTTGAACAAATCCCTGAGCACCAGCGCCAGGGCTGCCGCCGTCAACAGCATACCCGCGACGCCAAACGACAGGGTGAAGTCGCCGGTCGCCGCTTTCATCATTTCGGAGGCGCGCCCCAGGACAAAGCCACCAATGCCCCATGCGGTGAACAGCACGCCGTAATTGGCTCCAAAGCTCTTGATGCCCCAGAAATCCTTGGTAATGGCCGGAAACAGCGACAGGTTGGCACCGTAGTTAAAGCCAATCAGGGTCGCAATCAACACCAGCAGCACCGCGCTGGGATGCTCCGCGCCGATGATGGGAATAGCGATAAACATGAGAATCGCCTGGAAGCCGGTCATCAGCGCCAAGGTCAGTGTGCGACCGATGCGGTCAGACAAGACGCCCGCAATAATACGGCCAGACGCATTGCCCACGGCCAGAATGACGACCGCCAGGAACGCCAGTTCGCCCATACTCTGCTTGGCCATGCCGGCGATGCTGCCAATGACCATCAGACCCGCGCCGGAGCCGATGAAGAACGCCAGCCACATGACATAGAAAGTGGGCGTTTTCAGTACCTGCAAAGGGGTGAGATCCGGCACCTTGGGAGCTGCAGGTTTCACCGCTGACCCTGGCGCGGGAGCTGGACTGCTGGGCGTATAACCGACTGGGGGATTGGTCAGTAACATCGAGAAGAGCGTAACGATGATGATAAACGCGACGCCCAGGATCATCATCGCCCAAGAGATGCCGCCGGTTTTCAACAAATAGGTGCTCAGTGGCGCAATATAAACTGACGCCAGGCCAAAGCCGGAGACGACGATACCGGCGATCAATCCGGTTTTTGATGATGGAAACCACTTCAAGGCGGGCGGGGTCGCTGAAGAATAGCCAAACCCGAAACCCATGCCGGCCAGTACACCAAAGCCGACCACCCAGAGCCAGTAATTGGTAGTCTGGGACATCAGGATAAAGCCTGCGCCAACCAGCAAACCGCCGATCATGGCCGTCATGCGGGGTCCAATCCGATCCTGGCACTTGCCAGCCATGATCATGGAAAAGGCGAACATCAGACAGCACACCGCGTAGGGATCATTGATTGAGGCCAGGTCCCACTGGAACGCATCCGGCCCACCTTGTTTGATCGAGTCGCTGATCGCGCCCTTGAAGATACTCCAGGTATACAGGACGCCGAGCGCCAGATTGATGCCAGTTCCCGCTAAAACAACGGACCAGCCCTTACTATTCGATACGGCCATGGGTTGATTTTCCTTATGGTGTTTCAATACATTGATGACATTAAGGACATAACGGAGACTTCTCCCTCTGCGTGGAGATGGCGTCCGTTCAATTCCTGGTATCTGGCGCAGTCCTCATAACGTGAGGCGCAATGCCGGACGATAACTTCCACTTGATGGGGCGAAATGTAGCCAGACCCGATTTCACAACGATCCCGGTTCTGCCCGTAAAAGGGGCAAACGCGTTGGCCGTTCATATTCACTCCAAAATTTCGGTGATTAACCTGCGCTGGATAAAGCAACCCTCGTGCCAGATAGTCAAACTGTTAAAAATATGTTGATTTACAGTCTGTTATTTGAATATTTTTGAGCAATTCACCGGGGAAGAATCGCGGTGCTGCGAAGGGGATATGCGATGAACGCGCTCACCCCTTGCGGGGGGCGGGTGGGAGGGGATTGCAGTTTTGCGAAACCGGATTCGTCGAAACGCCAAAAACCTTCCGTGGCAGTCAGTCATTCATCCTGAAACCGGGATTTGGAACCGCTTTCAGGCAGGGTTCGGTGTAGCCCGTATTTTTTGATCTTGCGGTAAACCGTCGCGACATTCATGCCGGCTCGATGCGCGACATCCTCGATATGGCCGTTGCTGATTTCCAGCAACTGGCCGAAATAGTCAGCTTCAAAGGTGGTGAGCGCCGTTGCATAATCGAGTTCGCTGATCGCTCCGGTGGGCAGGGCGATCTTTTTCGGCAGTTCGATGAGTTGATCCAGCACCTCGACGCTGAGGTAGTCGCTGTTCTCAATCGCCATCGCGGCCTGAATCACATTACTGAGCTGGCGGATGTTGCCCGGCCAGTCATATTGCATCAGCGCTTCCATCGCCGTGCGGGTAAATCCCTTGATCTGGGTGCCAAAGCGCTGATTTTGCTGCTTGATGAAATGGGCGATGAGCAGCGGAATATCCGAACGGCGCTGGCGCAGTGATGGAAGCCGGAGATGAACCACATTCAGACGGTAGTACAAGTCCTCGCGGAAGACGCCGCTTTGCACGGCAGTGGGTAAATCCAGGTTGGTCGCGGACAGTATCCGCACATCGACCTTGATGGGCGACGTATCGCCGACCCGGTAGAACTCCTGTTCCTGCAAAAACCGCAACAGGGTTTTCTGCACGTTCAGCGGCAGGGTGCCGACCTCATCGAGGAACAATGTGCCGCCATTTGCAGTTTCCAGCAGGCCCTTGTGATCGCGGTCCGCACCGGTGAAAGCGCCCTTGCGGTGACCGAACAGTTCGCTTTCCAGCAGCGTCTCGGGAATGGCCCCGCAGTTGATGGCGACAAAGGGCGCTTCCTTACGCGGCGAAGCGTCGCGAATCGCCCGGGCGACCAGTTCCTTGCCGGAGCCGGACTCGCCGCTGATTAGTACCGGGATGTCGCGAGCAGCCACTTTTCGCGCCGTTTCCAGCATATTCAGCAGCACCGGTGCCTGGCCAACGATGGATCCCTGCCAGGCAGCCAGTTCCTCCTTGAGTTCGCGATTTTCTCGCACCAGCGCGGTTTGCCGCAGCGCATTACGAACCCGCGACAGCAGTTCTTCCGGTTCAAAAGGTTTGATCAGCAGGTCGTAAGCGCCCTTGCGTAGCGCGGCGATGGACAGATCGACCGTGGCATGGGCGGTGATCATGATGACCGGAATCGCCGCTTCCTGGGCCTTAATCTGTTGCAGAACCTCCAGCCCACCGAGGATGGGCATTTTGACGTCGGTAATCACCAGATCATAACGGCCGGGCGCAAAGGCGGTCATTGCGGTCGGCGAATGGGTGTAGACCGAAACGGCGTAGTCCTGGTCAGCGAGAATCATCCCGATCATCCGGGAAACCGGTTCATCGTCGTCAATGACCAGGATATGAGGTTGCGGGCGGGTCATCAGGCGAACTCCTGATGCTGAGGCAGGCTGATGGTGATGCGCGTACCCTGGCCGACTTCGCTGGCGACGGTGATGCGTCCGCCGTGGCGTTCGATAATGGTTTTGGTAATAGCCAGACCGAGGCCGGTGCCACGCGCCTTGGTGGTGAAGAACGGTTCAAAGATTTTTTCCAGATGTTCCGGGGGAATGCCGGAACCCGAATCCTGGAAGGTGATCTGGACGCAGGCGTCTTCGCCCAGGGCGGTGCCGATGTCCAGGCGACCGCCTTCGGGCATGGCACCGCCGGCGTTGAGCATCAGATTCATAGCGACTTGGCGAATTTGGTCGCCATCCAGCGGCACGCGGGGGAGTTGGGGGTCGAAGGCGGTGGAAATATTAACGGCGTCCAGGTCAGTGTGGTGGGTGGCGAAGTCGATAATCTGGGTCAGCAGCGCGTTCAGATCGGTGTCTTCGAGCGTGGGCCTGGGCACCCGGGCGTAACTCAGCAGATCCTGGACAATGGTCTTGCAGCGTTTGCTTTCCTGCCGGATTTCCTGAATGTATTTGAAATGGGGATCGTCGGGGTCCATTTTGTGTTCCAGGTGAGCAGCGTAGCCCAGGATGACGCCGAGCGGGTTATTGATCTCATGGGCGACCCCGGAGGACAGGACGCCGAGCGCCGCCATTTTGTTTTGTTGAGCCAGATGGGCTTCCAGTTCCTTGTTCCGGCGCAGGGTTTCCGCCATCTGGTTAAAATTGGCTGCCAGTTCGCCTAACTCGTCATTAGTCGTGATAGTGAGCCGGGTATCCAGTCGCCCCTGTTTCACTTCGCGGACGCCATCGATCAGGCGCTGGATGGGGTCGGTCAGGCGCTGCGCGGCAAAAAATACCAGGATCACCGCGACCAGTCCGATCAGGAAGGTCAGCAGGCCAACACTGAGCAAGAGGCGGCGTTCAATGGCGTTGGCGGCGGCGTAGAACTCGTCTTCATAGGAACCAACCGCGATGATCCAGTCCCAGGGCGCGAAGTAGGCATAGCGGGCGATTTTCATCCGGGGCGCGGCATCCGTTGGATTTTGCCAGAGATAGCGAATCCAGCCGTTTTGACGCTCGCACATCTCGCGGATAAAGGCATAGCCGTTCTGATCGCGTCGCTCAAGGATATTTTGCCCTTCTTCAAAGGGATGGAGGGTCAGTTCGCCCTGGCGGGTCATGGCGTAAATGTAGCCGGTCGCGCCCACCGGCTTACTGAGAATCTTCCGCTTGAGTTCCTCAAGAGCCTGTTGTTCAAACGCGACGTCTTCGTAGGTTTCCTCCAGATAACCGCCGGCACCGATGATCCAGTCCCAGGCCGGAAAGTACTGATAAGCAGCGACTTTGTTGCGGGGGCGGGTTTCGCCCAGCAGCGCATTGCGCCAAGGGTAGACGATATAAAGGATTTCATCAGTCGGTGCGGCAAGCGCCTTGTCGATCATCTCGCGGATGAAGAGACGACCCTGTTCATCCTGGGCGTTCAGGATGTTTTCGCCTTCCTGGGCAATATGGATGGCCAAGTCGCCTTTTGTGGTGAAGGCGTAGAGATAGCCGGTTTTGCCCACGCTGACGTTTTTGAAGGCGTTGCGGGCTTCCTGCTGGGCAGCGGCCAGGGTGCGTTGCCCGCTGGCGACTTGTTCCTGCTGGACTGTGACCAGATTGTGGGCAAACTGAACCAGGGTCGCCAAATCCTTGTAGACCATGCGGCGTTTGTCGGCCTGGTACAGGCCAAACTGCTGGTGATGGGCGTTCAGCAAATCCAGGGTAAATCCGGTGATATGGTCGAGATCGGCGCTGATGGCTTGGGCAATGCCCTGATAAGCTTGCTGTTTCGACAGGTAGCCCACAATGACGCCGATGCTGAGTACGGGCAGCAAGACGAGCGGCAGCACCACTGCCATGAGTTTGCTACGAATCTTCAGGTCGCGCATGACGCGCCGCATGGTGATCACCTGTTTCCGCTTTCCAGTGTGTGCAGGATTGCGCTGGATTTCTGCTGTTCATTTCCCTGGACAAATTGTAGTCGAGAAAATGTTCAGCCGGGGTGATCGTGGTCAAGTCCTTTGGTAGGGCGGTAGGCCGATTTTTGCCAAGCTTGCAGTCAGCCGTAGCTTCGGTAAAACGCTTCTGCCGTGAATTTCATAAAGTCTTCGGTGGGATTCGGACTGCGGCTAATAACCTGTCCGGGTTCCAGTCGGGCGACTTCCACTTGTAAATCCTTGGCGGTCTTGCTGCTGCACCCGAGAATGTCCTGCAAGGCGCTGGCGGATACGCCGTCGCATTGGAACAGGTAGGTAAATTCCAGTAGTTCCTGAAAGTTGAAGAACTTTTGCTGGTAGTCATTGGGCGATTGCGAGGCGAAGAACACGACGATGCCTTTGGAGCGGCCTTCGCGGATGATGCGCTGGAGAAAGAGATTGCGCTGATTCAGATAGTTGTGGGCTTCGTCGATGACCAGAATCGTGCGGATTGTCCTCCGGTCGTCTTCCACAGGACTGTCGGGTAACAGCGCCATTTCCTTGTACAGCCGCTCGATGACCAGATATGCGGCCAATTCCTTGAGAACCGGCATGGCGTGAACGTCGATCAGCAGGGTGCGGTTGGTCAGGCGTTCCAGCGGGGGTGTCGTGTCGCCGTGTTTCCAGAACAGGTTGAAGGTGGCCAAGTCGCGCAGAATCTCGATCAGGCTGTCGGCGTTGCGGCCCTGATCTTCGTACATCTGCGTGGCGATGCTGAGAATGTCCTGGAAATCCGGGTAGGGCGTGGCGGTTCCGGTGCGTTGGGCGTAACCGGCGCGAATAGCTTCCGTCAAAGCGCCTTTCTGCACTACGCCAAGCTTGGCGTTGATGGAGGTGAAGCTTTCGGCTTTCTCGCGGGCGGAGATGTTGATGGTCTGCTCGTCGTAAGTCGGCAGGATGAACGGGTTGATCGGCAGGTTCTGGCCGCTTTGCAACAGTCGGTAGGACTGCGCTTTGGTGAGTTCGAGAAACCGGGTTTGACTGGCAACATCGCCCTTGTAATCGAAGTAGATGAAGTGGGTTTGTAAGTTGGATTGCAGGCGGATATCGGTCAGCAGTTTCAGCAGAAATTGCGTTTTGCCGACGCCCGGCTTGCCCATGATCGCCAGATGGGAGTTGGCGTGTTTGGCGGTGTGGTTGAGTTCGGCGATGACCGGGCGCTGATCCAGCAAGGTCCGACCAATCAGCAGGTCCAGGCCGTAACCCATGGTTTCACGCTGGCCCTCGAATTCGACGACTTCCAGCAGGCGCTGGATCAGTCGGCTGGCGTCGCGTTCACCGTCGTTGAACCACTGTTCGAGGTGGGCGCAGCCCCGGTCGATGTGGTTTTTGATGATGGAGCGGTTGGAATAGAACTCGTCGTCGGTGATGTCAGCGCGTTCGTAGACGTGGGCGATCAGGGTTTGCATGAGTAGCGCATCCGTACCTATACCCATCAGGCTCGACCGGCGAATTTCACCACCGCTGAAATTCAGGCTGGGCGGGACTTCTCGGCCATCCAGCGTCAGCGATAAGCAGCAGGCCAGTCGCGCCAGCACCGCTTTGTCGATGCGGGTTTCCCGCCGGAGGGTGCTGAGTAATTCATCAGCGGCCATTGAAGGATGGAGACGGTCGGCCATGGTTCAACGCTCCCAGAAGTAGCCGGGCTGGAACGTGGTCAGTTCCTGGCGCGGGTCAAAGTGCAGGCGGCCCGCCCCGGACAGATAGGGCGTGAGTTGCGTGTAGTAGGTTTCATCGACTTCGGTGTCGGTGGAGAGGATGACCACTTGGTCGCCAGCGTTCGGGAAATAGTCGTGGACAATGTGTTGGCGATGACTGCTGTCGAGGCGGGAGAGTGGGGTGTCGATGATGATCGGTAGCCGCAACTGGCTGGTTTGCGCCAGTCCCCACAGCAGGGCGATGGCAAAAATTTCCTTTTCGCCGGCGGACAGGCCGGATTTGCGAATGGCGGAACCGTGCCGGTCATGCAATGAAACTTCGTAGGTTTTCGGGTCGATCAGCAGATCCTTGATCAGGTCGCTCTTGCTGGAGAGTTGACGGTACATCTCGAAGGTTTTTTCCTGCAACAGATGCACCTTGTTTTCCCGCAGGCGGAGGGTGAACTGGCCCAGCAGAGTGGTAATGGCGTCACATTCGGCGATGAACTCGGCTTTTTCCCGCGAGCCTTGATGGCGTTCGTAGAGCCGGGAGATTTCCGCTTCGAGGTCGCGGGTGCGTTTTTCCAGGGTCAGCAGGTCGTCGTTGAAGACCCGGATTTGTTCGGATTTACGCCCGATCTGAGTGGAGCAACCTTCCATGTCGGTTTGTAGTTGGTCAAACAGTTCGCGTTCACTGGAGCTGCTGGCGCTGGGTTGCAAGGCATAGTCCAGTTGTTGAATTTCGGCGTCCAGTCTGGGTTTTTCATCGAGCAGGGCGGTGAGACGAAAGAGGTCGCTGGTTTCGATTTCTTCAATGCGGTGCAAAATTCGGGCGGCGTCCCGTTCGGACAGGTTGAGAACGGTGGGGATTTCCTGGGCGTTCAGGCCCTGACTCAGCAGGTTGAAAATGCGTTGTTCAAGTTCGGCCCGCTGTTCGGGATTCAGGGGCGGGTGGTAGAGCGGTTCCGGCTCTTGTACGGCCTGAATCAATGTTTGGGTCAGGGCGGCGGCATTGTCGCGGATGACGTCCTGCTGGATGGAGCCGCGTTCGGCTTCAATCCTCCGTTTCAGGCTGTTGAACAGTTTCCCAGCGACGGCCAGCGGCAGGGCTTTTTCGCAGAGGGTCTTGATTTCGTTATCGACCTGGCCGAGGCGGGTGGAGGCGTGAATGCGCTTTTTCTCGTTTTCCCGCAGAGTTTCGCGGGCTTCCGGTTCGGTGTGGAAGGTGGCCTGAAAGCGTTGTTTGGCGTCTTCATGTTGCTGGCGGAAGGCGTCGAGGTCTTCCTGCGCTTCCAGACGTTCTTTCTTGCGGCGCTCCAGTTTGCTCCGTTCCTTTTTCAGTTCGCTCTGTTTGAATTCGAGATCAGCGTCGGAAATTTCGACATAGCTCTGACGTTCCTGATTTTTGATATAGGCGAGGTCATCGGCCAGGCGTTTGATAAATTCGATGCCCAACGCCGCTTCCAGGGAGGCTTGCAGGCGCACTTCGGAATGGTCGTCAGCGGCGATTTCCTGGATTTTTTCACCGTCGAAAAAGAAGAATGGAGTGATGCCGGGCGGGATCAGGGCGCGGATAAAGTCCTGCCACATTTGCTTATTCTGGACGGAGACCCGCTTGCCGTTGCGGATAACTACGAGGCGTTCTTCGAGGTCTTTGGGTTTGGGATGATTGGGTGTTGTACCGGCAGACCAGGAGCGTTTGACGATGATTTCAGCGCCATCGTCATTGTCCAGAGTCAGTTCAAAGGCGACGCTGTAGTTCCCGTCAGCTTTTTCCTGGCGGTTGATGGCGTTGAAAATCAGATCAGGCTTCGCGCCATACAGACACAGGTTGATGGCTTCCATGAATGAAGTTTTGCCCGCGCCATTCATGCCGCCAATGAGGAAGATGGTTTTGCGGTCTTGGCTGGTGGGGAAGGTAATTTCAGTTAAATGGCGGAAGGATTTGTAGCCTTCAATGGTCAGGCGCTTGAATTTCATAGGGGATTCTTGGAGTTATATGCTTGAGTAGGCTTGTTTTTTATTATCAGAATCATAGTCTGGGTTCAGTTCCCAATAGCCACGTCGAGGGCTGCGATTAGCGATGCCTTCATGGATCAATTTTTGATACGCCCAATGAGCGTTGTATCGCCAAATAGCTGCATAAGACTTATGTGGGTCTATATCTCCAGGAAGCAACTTGTCTTTAAATGACTCTTCAACACGGTCAAGCACTTCAGAAGATTTTGCGGAACCTCCTAAATCAGTGAGCGCAGCAAAAACGTAGTCCTTGAGTATTGCATGGGGTGTTCTTAAACCATTACTTCTACGACGGCGAATCGGTTTTGTTGAAGCCTTGTCATTTTTGTCCTCATTTGGGGGATGACCGAGGCAGGTTTCTATGATTTCCAGCACATCAGTCAGACCTTCACCGAGTATCTTAATCTGCTCAACAAACTGATCCTGTTGGCCAATTTCGGCTATTAATGTCATTTTCGTTTGTCGCAGGCTGTTGGGAATCGGTACATTCAGTTTCTCCAACTCCGTGATGGCTTTGGCGACCGCCCGCAATTGCGCTTCCTGTGCTGCCGTATCCGGGCGTTGTTCGATCAGATGCTGTACCGCCTGTTGAACCAGCGCCAGCAGGGCTTCGGGATTCTGGATCAGTTCCTGTTCGTCCATGGGTTAACTCTCTGAATCAGGGTTGGATTGAGGATAGCGAGCGTTGAGAACGTCCCGCAGCGCCGGATAGATGCCAGTGCGGCGATCCTTGAATTGGTACTCCTGCTCTGTTTTCAATAGTTGCAGCACTTTGGGGGCGCTGACACCGTACTGCTGGCAGAGTTCTTCAAGGATTTTCTGGTCTTCTGAGGGTAAATTCATGAACTTGTTATTCCTGGTAACTTTCAAAAATCTCCTATTCTTGGCTATGGTGTCCCATTTCCTTTGTAAGTATAGCGCAAGAAATCGGGAAGGCGCGTCAAGCGCCATAATCCACACCGTAGATCGGCATCGCCTTCCGGCCTGCCGTCCTTTCGCAGGTTTCGCGGGGATACCAGCTTTTGGAAGGCTTATCCGGCGTACCATGGTCGCTCTTTTGCCGAGATCGCTCGCCCAGAAACATTTCCACCGGGCCGGGTTCGATCCCGAACGGATGTATGAGTGTCATCGCCCGCTATCAGCGGATGCTCGGGAAAAATGTGCTGCAACCGATGGGCTGGGACGCCTTCGGCCTTTGTGGTGAGTCGGCAAATCACCGGCAACCCGGTTGGCGCTCGATGTCGTGAAAATCAACGCTGTACAGCAGCAGGCGGGCCGAATGCAGTCCACCGAGACGGTCCCGGACCGTTTCGTTGATGATCTGGTAATAGAGGGCGGTCGATTCCCAACTCATGCCGCCGATCAGGCCCAGGGTTTTCATCAGATTTTCCGCGAGAGACCGCCGCCTTCAGCAGGTTACTCTCAAGGTTGACCAAGGTTACGGCTCATCCACCGCCCGCCGGTTGTTGAAGGTCATCGTAGCGGTTATCGCCTTTCCCGGTGAAAGCCGAATTTCTGAATTCCCCTCCTTGGCAAAGGAGGGGTGGCGCGAAGCGCCGGGGTGGTTCGGGAGGTACGCTGATCAGCCGGAAAGACTATAAGGAGCGTTACCCAACATCCCGTATTCACAATCATCACGGGTTACCCCATAGATTCCTCGGGTAAATTTTCTTGGGATAACGACCCGTCATCGGTGCGCCAGATGGGTTTTGCTTTAATCGTCACCTTCTTCGTGGTACGCGCGCGTCCAGATGA